>LKNG01000007.1 GCA_001564115.1 Natrialbaceae archaeon Tc-Br11_E2g8
CTGAAAGAGTATCATGGATGTGGTAGTAATTGCTGGTCGCTTCAAGCGCGGCTTTGGACCCAGCGTACTGCTGGGCAAAGTCGTCGAGGTTCGCGTTTTCGACGCGAACCTCTTCGACGATCTCACCGTTTTCGTTCAATACTGCGATTTGTGAGTACCGTTTGTGTACCTCGATTCCAATAAACATTGGACTCACCTTGGAACGCCGGTGCGTGAAACAGAGATTCACCTATACGAGCTTTCCCGACTGCCGCTCCCGGCGGCAGTCGGGCTGTAATGCCCAGAACTCGGCTTCCTACGCACTCGGACCAGTCAGCACCACGTGCTCTCGGGCACGGAATACAGCTCGGTCTCTTGCGTCCCATACTTGTTTCACGCTCTCATGGGATAGCAGAATTTCCATCGAGTCAGTACGCAGTTCATATCAGTTCTAAAGTATTTCAACAGAGCCGATTTTTTAACTGCTCTACAGCTTTCGATCCAACTGTCGAGCACGTCAACCTTTCAGGCACTGTATCCAGATTCGAGAAGCGTTTCCACGCGATAGCAACCAGAAGCATAGCCAAAGATACAATAGTTTAGGCTACAATAGTTGGAGCTACACTATCGGAGATCATGTGAGGAAGGGAGACAAACAGCTGCTAATGGCCGAGTTCGTCAACCGGGAAGAAGAACTCGCGCGCTTGCGAGAACTCTATGTGAGCGACGAAGCGGAACTCGCTGTCGTGTGGGGCCGTCGCCGGATCGGTAAGACGAGACTGGTTGCAGAATCGATCCGCGAGCGGGACGACGCAGTGTATCACCAGGCGACGGAGACGACATCGAAGGCCCAACTCGACGCCTTCGTGACCGACGCGAGTGAGACGTATCCCGACATCGAGCGTCTCCAACGTGACTGGGAAACACTTCTGGACTATCTCATCGATCAGGACGCGATCATCGTTCTCGACGAATTCCCGTACCTCGCTGACGCTGACGAGGAACTTCCATCGTTGATTCAGCGACTGTGGGACCACAGCGTCGGGGACTCCGCGACGACACTCGTCCTTACCGGATCGGCGATCGGGATGATGTACGACCTCACACTCGATGGACGCGCCCCACTGTACGGTCGGATCTCACAGAATCCCAGCGGGAAGTTTCCGATCGACCAACTCGACTTCGGGGCAGCGATGGAGTTGTTCCCCAACTACAGTCCCGAGGAACAGGTGTTCGCGTACGGGGTCTTTGGAGGCGTTCCCCACTACCTCCAGGCGGTCGTTGACACGCAGTCGCTTGACGAGAACATCACGCGAACGTTACTGCACCAACAGGGCAGCCTCCACGAGGAGCCCGAGTTGATCCTCCGAATGGAGGTTGACGAGGTGAATCGGTTCTTCGCTATTCTCGAAGCGATCGCTAACGGGAACCGCACGCGGAACGAAATCGCCAGCGATGCAGGCATCGACGCGAACAGTTCGAGTTACTACCTCGACCGACTGGAGGACCTGGAACTCATCGAACCCGACTATCCCGTGACGGCGGATCCGACGCGTAGTCGGAAACGTCGGTATCGGATCAGTGACCACCTCTTTCGCTTCTGGTTTCGGTTCGTTCACGGCCGTGGTGGTCGATACGAAATGTACGGCGACACGGCGTATAGTGAACTCGTCGAGCCCGAACTCCCGAACTTCGTCAGTGACGTCTTCGAGCAACTTTGTCAGCAGGCCGTCCCCGCGTTGTATTCCGACTTGACGTTCACCGAGCGACCGGGACGCTGGTGGCACCGAGAACACGAGATAGACGTTGTCGGGCTCACTGCCGAGGGAACGCTTCTCGCAGGCGAAGCGGAGTTCACGAACCAGCCCGTTGGATACACCGTACTCTCTCGACTCCAGGAAGAGGCCAATCAGATCGATTGGACGCCGCCAGCTGGTGGAGAGCCCGACTACGAATACGCACTGTTCGGTCGAAACGGGTTCAAACAATCAGTTCGAGAGGCAGCCGACGAAGAGGACACCCTTCGACTATTCGCCCTTGAAGATGTTATAGACGTACTCGATCAAAAGCCACCGTAACATGGCATCGGCTGGTCAATTCAGATCCGCTCGCTCGCGTAATTCCTCGACCGACAGATCAAGAATCGCCTCTTTATCCTCCTGACCGACAGATCAGGAATCGCCTCTTTATCCTCCTGACCGACAGATCAGGAATCGCCTCTTTATCCTCCTGGGGGACCGCTCGGCCATGAAATTCAGCGAGTTTCTCTTTCCAGTGGTTGATCCAGGAGCCGAACACATCGTCGAAGGCAGCTTCCGGATCGTCCGCAGCTCTGGCTTCTGTGATCCCTTGCTGGATCATTCCTCACCGCGGGCGCGCCTGAACGTCTCCAGAGCCTCCTCGCGACGTTCGGCGTGGTCGACGATCGGGTCGGGGTACTCCGGGGCCAGTTCGCGGCGCTTCCGGACGGGGAGTTCGTGCCAGGAGTGGATCGCGTCGGCCGGGACGCCGGCGAGCGCCGGGACGTACTCGCGGACGTACTCGGCGTCGGGGTCGTACCGCTCGCCCTGGGTCATCGGGTTGAAGATCCGGAAGTACGGCTGGGCGTCCGTGCCGGTGGACGCCGCCCACTGCCAGCCGCCGACGTCGTTTGCCGTCTCGTGGTCGGCGAGCTTCCGGCGGTACCAGTCGTACCCCTCCCGCCAGTCGATCAGCAGGTCCTTGGTCAGAAACGAGGCGGCGATCATCCGGACGCGGTTGTGGACGTACCCTTCCCGTCGGAGCTGACGCATTCCGGCGTCGACGATGGGGTACCCCGTCTCCCCGCGTTTCCAGGCGGCCAGTCCTTCGGGGTCCGTTCGCCACTCGATTCCCTCCTCGTACTCGTTGAAGTTCTCGTGGACGGTTTCGGGGTTGAAGTGGAGGACGTGGGCGTAAAACTCCCGCCAGGCGAGCTGTGACTGGAACTCCTCGACTGCCTCGCGTTCGGCCTCGTCGTCGGCCCCCTCGAGTGCCGCGACCGTCGCGGCGTACACCTCTCGGATCCCGATCGTTCCCCACTTGAGGTGAACCGACAGCCGGGAGGTCCCCTCTCGTGTCGGATAGTCGCGATCCTCGTCGTAGCGGTAGATCGGACCGTCGACGAACGCCTCGAGACGATCCCTGGCGGCTCCGGGACCCACTTCCGGAGGGTCGGCTTCCGGCTCCGGAAAGCCCAGATCGGCCGCCGACGGGAGCGGATCGCCCGAGACGTCCGCGAGGTCGCCGGCCGTCGGCGCTCCGATCGGCTCGGCTTTCTCCCGGTCGCGCCACTTCTTCCAGAAGTAGCTGTAGACGGAGTAAAACTCCCCCTGGTTTGGCGTGATCGAACCGGGACCGTGGAAGATGGCGTCCCGGTGGCTCTCCGCCTCGAGCCCCGCCTCCTCCACGGCGGCTCTCACGGCCACGTCTCGGTCGGCGGCGAGCCCGCTGTAGTCGTCGTTCCAGCCGACCCCCTCGGCGCCGAGGTCGACGGCCAGTTCGGGGAGCACCTCGCGAGGATCGCCGGCGAGGACGACGAGGTCGCTGCCCCGGTCGCGGTACCGCTCGCGGAGGGCCGCGAGCGCCGAGAGCAGGCCGGAAATCCGGATCGGCGAGGCGTGCTCGAGGACGGCGTCGTCGAGGACGAAGACGGGGACGACGGGCTCCCGGTCGGCAGCCGCCGCCAGCCCCCGGTTGTCGGCGAGCCTGAGGTCGCGCCGATGCCAGTGGACGTACATGCCAAGGGGTTCGACGCCGGAACCGAAAGGGTGTGGATTCCGGCGACCGATCCCGGCTCACTCCCCGCCGGGACGGACGCGACCGAGACGCGAGGCGACGTACAGCCTGGTCGAGGCGAGGATCCCCTCGACGGTGTAGTTGACGCCGACGTAGACTGCGAGCGCGGCGAGCAGCGTCCCCGCGACGACGTCGGAGAGCCAGTGGATGCCCAGATACATCGTCGAGAGGGCGACGCTGATCGCGAAGACGGCCGATACCGGCACCCAGAGGGGGTACTCCTCGCGGGTGTGCCAGGCGAGAAAGAGGACGGTCATCGACAGCGACGTGTGAAGCGAGGGGAAGACGTTGATCGGCTGGTTGACCGAGTGGGTGAGATAGCCCGCTCGCGGGAACGCCTGGTAGAGCACCCCCTCGAAGATCACCGGATCGAAGTTTCGCGGACCGTAGGCGATAACGAGCACGTAGAAGACGAGTCCGATGGCGTAGTTCGCCGTGTACGCGAGCACCAGCGTCGAGAGCCAGTCGGGCCGGTCGAGCGAGAAGTAGGCGATAAACGGGAAAATCAGGAGAAACGCGTAGCCGTAGATGTACACGAACACGAAGAAGGCGGTCGCGCCCTCGGTCTGGAACGCCTGGAGGAACTCGACCGGGTTGGTCCCGAACAGCGTCCGTTCGAACTCGAAGATAAGCGGCGTGAGGTTGCTCCCGATCACGCGCCAGGAGAGTCGCAGCGTGGCCTCCTGTGTCGACCACCGGAGGAACAACACCACCACGAGCGCCGCGAGCGGGACGCTCACCGCCCCGAACCGCCGACGGAAGTCACCGACTGCTTCGGCGAACCGCCGCGGTCCGACGATGACGAGCGTCGCGGTTGCGAGCATCGCGCCCACGACGAGCGCGAGTTCGGCGACGACACCGAGGAGCGCCATTTCGAGGCGATAGGTGCTCGATGGGATTAAATCTCCCGTGTATCGTCAGCCCGCGATCGCCCCGGCGTCGTCGAGCCCTCGACGGGTCGCGGTCCACACGAACGGGGCTCGGTTCGGGCGTCGACCCCGCCCGGTTCAGTTCGAGAACATCGATCCCAGCTGCTCGCGCCACTCGACGATGTCGACGACGTCCGCTTCGATTTCGGCTATGTCCTCCTCGAGGCGTTCGACTGCCGACTCGAGGTCGGACTCGACGTCCTCGACGGCCGACTCTAAGCCCTCGAGTTCCGTGTGCGCCGAGTGGAGGTCCTCGTCGACGGCTTCGAGGCGTTCGTCCGTCGCCTCGAGGTCGGATTCGATGGCCTCCGTCCGCTCGGTCAGATCGTCGACGGCGTCGTCGACGGTGCGTTCGGTGTCGTCGATTCGTTCGTCCATCCCGTCGAGCCGATCGCCGAACTCGGCGATCTCGTCGCTGAACTCCTCGATGAGCTGTTCGCCGGTGCCGTTCTCGTCGAGGAAGCGCTCGATCGCGTTCGCGTAGGCGGCGACCTCTTCGACCCGCGTCTGGAGGTGGTCGATCCGCGCGCCGTCGCTCGTCGACAGCTCGCCACCGAGCTCCGAGCGGAGGGCCTCCAGATCCGACTCCGCGGGCTCCCCCTCGCGGAGCTCCTCGGCGAGCCGGGCGACGAGCGAGCCGTCCGTCGGGACTGTGGCGGTCGCGTCGATCGGCTCGTCCACTTCTTCGTCGTCCTCCGTCTCCTCGGCCACGTCCACTTCTTCGTCGTCCTCCGTCTCCTCGGCCACGTTCGGTTCGATGGTTCCTTCCGGCTCGTCAGTCTCGGTTGCGTCCACGGGTTCCTCGTCGGAATCAGCCGCCTCCCCGTCGGTCGTCTCGAGGTCGAGCTCGATCTCCGGTGGCTCCTCCCCGTCGGACTCCACGGGCTCTTCCTCGGTGGTCGGCTCCGCGACCTCCTCCTCGTCGAATCCGAGGTCGATCTCCGGAACCGTCTCGTCTTCCTCGTCGTCTTCGACGTCGACCGGTTCGGTGTCGACGTCCTCCAGATCGAGGTCGAGGTCCTCGGCCGCCTCGGCCGGGGATTCGGCTTCGGCGTCGTCCTCGAGCCCGGGGACGGTGTCGGTTTCGCCGGTCAGCATGTCCTTTACGACCTGGTTTCGGTCCTCGGAGAGGACGCCGTCCTCGACGGAAGGGGTCGACTCGCCGGCGTCTCCGTCGACGTCGGCGTCTGCTATCGTCGGCTCGGTGAGAAACGCGTCGACGTCCCCTTCGTCCTCGAGTCGGATTCCGTAGACGGTCGTCAGCGTCTCGTCCGGTTCGACGGTGCCGGAGAACTCGACGTGATGATCCTGGAACGCCGTCCAGGAGTCGCTGTGATACTCCGGGTGGAAGCCGACGTTCTCCATCGGGAACGAGTCGGGGATCGACTCGGCCAGCCGGAAGCTCACGGGCGAGTCGTGGTCGGACTCGATGTCGAATCGGATCACTGGGACAGGAAACTCCTCGCCGGAGTATGACTTTCGGACCGTCAACCCCTCCTCACTGACCTCGATCGTCTCGTCTGTCTCCGCGCTCTCGCTCATGGAGCGAGGTTGAGTCACTACTACTATAAATGGAACGGGCGATTCGACGGGAGGAGACCGTCAGCGATCACGTCGACGACCGAGTGTCAGACACCGAGCCGGTTCGGAGATCGGTACGGTCGCCGATCTCGAGGAGTTCGAGATGCCGGGGGTACTCGAAACTCCGTACGTGCTGGTGGAGGGCCGTCGGATCGGCGGTGAGTCCACGCCACATGTCCCAGTGGCTCGGTACCAGCGTCTCGAGCCGGAGGGTGGCTGCGGCCTCGACGAGCTGATTCTCGTCGTTGTACCAGCGGGTCCGTTTCGGCTCGCGGCTCTCCTTGTCGGGGATCATCCCGACCGTGCCGAACGCGAGGATGCCGAGGTCGAGGTCGTAGACCTCCCCCAGTCGCTCGAACTCCGCGGTCGGTTTCGTGTCCCCGCCGTGGAACACCGTCCCGGCGTCGTGCTCGAAGACGTAGCTCACCGGCTGTTCGGCGTCCGGATCGTTCGCGACCTCGACGTGGATGGCGAACTCGCCGATCTCGACGGTCTCGCCCTCGGCGACCTCGCGAAGCTGGCCGTCCTCGAGACCCCACTCCTCGCTCCAGCCGCCCTCGTGGGCGACCTCGACGCTGGCCTCTGGTCCGTAGAACCGCGCGCCGGTGTTCGCGAGGATCGGCGCCTGGCTGGGGCCGTGGACGTGGTCGGTGTGTTCGTGGGTCACGAGGACGGCGTCGGCCTCGGCGACGTCGGTGGGGTCGAACGGTACCGGGATCATCCGGACCGTCCGGGGTGGGTCGCCGAGCCCGAGGTAGGGGTCGACGAACAGCGTCGTTCCCCCGCTGCCTTTCAGGACGAAGCCGTTGCAGCCGAGATACCAGACCGCCACGCCGTCGGGCTCTGCGAACTCGATCGCCCGCACCAGCCAGTCTCCCCAGTCGCTTTCGACCATGGCCGCACCTGTGTGGGTTAGCCAGTAAGCGTTGTCGGTGTGGCTCCGACGGGGCCGAAGGCGTGTCTTCGGTGTGGCTCCGACGGGGCCGAAGGCGTGTCTTCGGTGTGGCTCCGACGGGGCAGAAAGCGCGTCCCGGGTGGGGGTCCCAGGAGTCAGGACGCGACGGGGACGTCCGTCACCAGGTGCCGTGGAAGGTGTCGAACGAGAGGCTGTCGAGGGGTTTCTCGCCGATCGCGATCCGGTACTCCCCGGGGGTGAGCATCGGCTTGTGGAACTGCGGGCCGTCGTCGGTCGTGATCCGGGGACAGCCGGTGTTCACGTAGGCGTCGACGTCGAAGTTCCGCAGGCGATCGGGGGTGATCTCGTCCAGCGTGATGAGATAGGCGTCGTCGTTGCTCGCGAGGATCTCCTGGGCCTCTTCCCAGCGTCCCTGGCCGATCTTCGTACAGAAGATCACCCCCCACGTCTCGGCGTCCATCGCCCGGTGGACGGCGCCGTAGCGCTGTTTCAGGAACTTCTCCGTGTCGGCGACGGTGACGACGTTGTTGACGGGGTCGGCGATGACGACGTGTTTCTCGGGGTGTTCCATCGCCAGCCCGAGCGGGTGGAACTTCCCCCCACCGACGTACAGCACCTGATCGACGGGCAGGTCGGCGCTCGCGTAGTTACAGCCGAGCACCTGCCCTTCGTGGGTGAGCCGGTCGTCGCCACGGCGGCTGTGGACCGCGTAGCCCTGCTCTTCGAGGAACTCGCGCATCTCCCCGTAGCGGTTCATGTGCTGGGCGGTCGTGACGAGGCCGAGGTCCGGCGTCTCGGTCGGCGGCTCGAGGGTTTCGAGGGCTTCCTCGATGATCGGCGTCACCTCGACGTTCGAGAACAGGGGGACGTAGATGATCTTCTCGGACTCTTTCATCGGCGAGTGGCCGAAGTGAACGAAGACGTCCGTCCGTCTCATCAGGTAGGTGTCGAGGTCACAGGCACCGTAACAGGGCTGGCCGGAGAGCATCACCGTCACGTCCTCGCCGAGACGGTCCCGGAGGTCGTCTACCACCTTCGGCCCGCGCCGTTTCAGCCCCTCGGGGAACTGGAGGCCGACCGTCTCGGCGTCCCGCTGGCAGACGGCGTCGACGATCCGGTCGAGTTCGTAGTCCCACTCGCGGTCGTGTTTCAGCCGCATCCCGGTGTTCCGGAGGTCCCCGTCGCCGAACGACTCCTGGCTCATTGGACGGTTTTGTGTCCACGGATGCATAACGCCGACGCTTTTCGGGTGGTGGGTCGGCTCGTCGGAAATCCGGCGCGTTCCGGGCGGATCAACCCGTCGCCCCGTCCGGGGCGAACGCGCCGGAGGCGAATATCATCCGGTAGTCGGTCGAGTCGAACCGTCCGACGAGCCGATCGAGTTCGGCGAGTAGCTCGTCGAACCGCCCCCTGACGCGCTGGTACTCCGAATCGGTGGCGAGCGTTCCTGCGGGGTGAGCCGACTCGAGTGCCGCCTTCTTCGAGGCCAGGGCGGCACACTCGGTGAGCCGGTCGGCGTACGTAGAGAGGGCCACGAGCCGCTCGACCGTCTCGAGCAGCTCCTCCCGACCGACCGGCTTCACCAGGTACTCCTGGCAGGGTAGCTCGACGACCGGGGACTCCGGTTCGACCGCGCTGACGAACGCGACCGACCGACACTGATCCTCACGGTCGAGCCGCTCGGCGACTTCCGTTCCCGACAGCTCCGGGAGGGTCCGGTCGAGGAGGGCCACGTCGGCTTCGTCGGCGTGTTCGAGGGCGGTCTCGCCGTCTCCCGCCGTGATCACCGGGTACCGTTCGCCCACCCAGAGTTCGAACAGCTCGCGGATCGCCGGCTCGTCGTCGACGATCAGCACCGTCGGCGAACGTCCGTCCGGCTCGTCGGCGCAGATCGGATCGGTCATCTGGCAAGCTCCGGTAGAACCTCTGTGGCGGAGCGATATTATAGCTTTCGGGAATTACTACTGGTAACCGAACGTCGGACGCGACGCGCACGTACTCGCACCCCTCCAACTCGTGAACGCATCCCGACCCGGCGATATCGTGATCGTGAACGCATCCCGACCCGGCGATACACGTCGTACACCCACCCCGAGCCGTCGATACCGACCTCGTGACACCGTACACCCACCCCGACCCATCGATTACGAACGTCCGTCCATCGATTACGAACGTCCGTCCCCGACGACGCCGCGACCGTTCGGTGGATTTATTCGACGGCCATCCCGGCTTTCGGTCGACTCGTTCAGCCAATTTTAAGTGGGGGTTGTCCATCTGTGCGGCCGACTGATGTCGACACCGAACGTGACGGACGGTCGTATCGGACCGACACGGGGTCGATCCGGACTGACGCGGGGACGGGGGGAACGATGTCCGAGGTAGAGCTCGACGAGCTCACGTATCCCGAGAGCTCCTGGGCGGGGTTTTTCAGGGAGCACTTCGGTCCGTCGATGCTGTGGGCGCTGATCAGCATCGGCGGCAGCCACATCGTGCTCGCACCGACACTCGGGGGGTTCTACGGTCTCTTTGCGGTCTGGATCTTCGTGTTCATCTACGCCGTCAAGTACGGAGGCTGGGAGCTCGGCATACGGTACAACTACGGCGTCGGCGGGAACCCGATC
This sequence comes from Natrialbaceae archaeon Tc-Br11_E2g8, assembly GCA_001564115.1. Lineage (GTDB taxonomy): Archaea > Halobacteriota > Halobacteria > Halobacteriales > Natrialbaceae > Tc-Br11-E2g8. The sequence goes on from LKNG01000007.1 coordinate 9,843, forward strand.
GAGGCGTACACGGATCTGCCCGGCCCGAAAAACTGGGCGCTCTGGATGACGATCCTGATCTTCACGGTGTTTTACACGGGGATCACCGCCTCGGTCGCGGCGAGCACCACGGCGCTGGCGCTCGTCGTCTCGCCGCTCTCGTTCATCGAGACGTACGCGGTGTTGGTCGGCCTCGCCGCCGCCCTCGTGTTCGTCTCCCGATACGGGTTGCTCGAAAAGATACTCGTCGTGTTCACCGTCGCACTGGGAGTGCTCCTCGTCGTCGGTGCGCTGGCCGGACCGCCCTCCCCGGAGGTCGTAGCCGAGACGGTGTTCGCCACCCCCGAGCTGACCGGTGCGCTGTTCATCGGGCTGTTCGCCGCCGCGGCGGGGTTCGCGCCGACCGGCCACTCCACGAGCATCCTCATCGGTAGCTGGAGTATGGCGAAAGACGAGGGCGCGGGCGAACTCCGCGAACGGGGGGTCGACCCGGAGGACGAACGGTACCACGAGTACATCCGCGAGTGGATCAAAACCGGCCGGCGGGACTTCAACATCGGCTACGCCTTCAGCCTCGTCCTCGCGATCAGCATGATCGTCCTGGCCGCGAACGTGTTGTATCCCGATCCGCCGACCGACGAAAACCTCGCGATCGCGCTGGGCGAGATCCTCACCGACTCGTTCGGTCCGTGGGCGTTCTGGGCGATGATCGTCGGCGGCTTCGCGGCGCTTTACTCGACGGTCATCACCTTACTCGACGGCGCGTCCCGTGCGACCTCCGACATCCTCCCGATGGCCCTCGAGGACAGCGAGATGGACAGTGAGCTGATCCGTCGCGTCGTCGTCGCCGGAATGGCCCTCGGAAGCGTCGTTCCGCTTCTCGTGATCGGCGAACTGCCCGTGACGCTCATCATCTGGATCGCGGCCATCCTGGCGATGGTGGAGGTCTTTTTCTACCCGGCCAACTGGTACGTGGTCGAAAAGAACCTCCCCGAACCGTTCCGACCGTCGACGAAGTGGAAGGTCTACTACGTCGTCGCGATCCTGCTCGTGATCGTGTTCGGGATCATGGGGGCACTCGAGACGTTCGACGTCATCGGCGTGTAGTCGAAGTCGTCGAACGCGGTCCCGACTTGGACTCTCGGGGGCGGAGCCTGGATCTGGACGGTCGGACGCGGCCCCGACCGTGGACCGTCGATCCGATTTCCGGGATCGGACGGCCACCCGCCCGCCGACGGTCACCCCGTCCGAAAAGTCTTGGTACTGGAGGGTAAACGTGGGGCAAATGCCAGCCACCTCGGAGGAAAACTACCTGTTCGACCTCTACCGACGGTACGTCGGTGAACCCGAGGACCGTACGGACGTGTACCTCGGATTTGGGCTGTTTCTCGGTGGCATCGGACTCGCGGTCGTCGCGCTCGTGGCGTTTCTCTGGAGCGTGACCCTGGAACGACCCTCGGCCACCTACTGGTCGGTCGCCCAGCTCGCGTACGCGTTCGGGATGGCCTCGCTGCCGGTGACGATGCTCGGCATCGTCGTCCTGTTGCCCTCCGAGCGGCGCGTCCAGATCACTTCGGCGGTCGGCGTGGCGGTCACGCTCGCGGCGGTGGTCGGCTTCGTCCTGTCGTACCCCGCCGACTGGAACTTCCACGGCGACAACTACACGGCCCACGTCGTCGCCGTCTACGCCGTGGGGCTGGCGGGGATCACGGCCTCGACGGGCGCGGCGCTGATCGCCCACTACCTCACCCGCGACCGGATCCCGGAGGTCGAGGCCCAGGAGGACGACGAGACCGAGATCACCGACGAGGAGATCAGACGCGACATCGACGAGGCGCTGGCGGACGTCGAGCTCTCCTGGGGTGGCGTCGAGAAACGCGAGGGCAACCGGCTCCGCTTTACCGACGAGGAGTTCGACACCTCCGGGCTCGACGTCGACGCGGAGACGACCCGCTCGTCGGGCGTCGACTCCCAGGTCGCGGGTCTGAAAGGGTTGAAAGGTGGCGAACGGAAGACGACCACCTCCCCGTCGACCGTCGACGACCAGACCGCGAAGCTGACCGAGCTCCGGAAACAACGCGAACGCCAGGATGCAGAGCCCGACGAGGGCGTTCTCGCGTCGGTAAAGCGGAGGCTCGGCCGGCTCGCCGAGCGGTTCGGTGGCGGCCAGTAGACGCGGAGAACACCTCCGTTCACTGTTTCAGGCCCACCCTTCGGAACGGAAACGACTGATTGTTCCAGCCGTTCGAGGTCGTATTCAATCCACATAGATTTATGTTCCGCGGGCAACGTTGCCCAGACATGGCCAAAGGCCTAGACGTCGGCACCATGAACATCCTGTCCGCCCAGCAGGATGGGTCGGACACGGTCTTCGTACAGCAACGGAACTCCTTCGTCGAGATCGAGTACTCGGATATGGCCGAGCAGATGCTCTCGCGAAGCGAGGTACTCCACATCAGGAAAGACGACAAGGTGTACGTCGTCGGCGACGACGCGCTCAACTTCGCGAACATCTTCAACAAGGAGACCCGCCGGCCGATGAAACACGGGATCCTCTCCTCGAGCGAGAAGAGCGCGATCCCGATGATGAAGCTGATCGTCGAGCAGGTCGTCGGCGAACCGGAGTATCCCGGCGAGAAGCTGTACTTCTCGACGCCCGCGGACCCGATCGACTCCGACCTCTCGACGCTGTACCATCAGAAGACGATCGAGTCGTTCCTCTCGAATATGGGCTACGACGCCGAGCCGATCAACGAGGGGATGGGCGTCATCTACTCCGAGCTCGCCGACAACAACTTCACCGGCCTGGGTATCAGCTTCGGCGCCGGCATGACCAACGTCTGTCTCTCCTACTACGCGGTGCCCGTAATGAAGTTCTCCGTCGCCCGCGGCGGGGACTGGATCGACGAGCAGGCCGCCCGCGCGACCGGCACGCCCGTCGACAAGGTGACCTCGATCAAAGAGGACGACTTCGAACTCGACTTCCAGACCGACGTCGGAGGCGTCGAGGGTGCGCTGTCGATCTACTACGAGAACTTGCTCGATTACGTCATCGACCAGATCGTCTCCGAGGTCGACGAGGAGGACGTAGAGGAGGGACTGGACGTGCCCGTCGTCGTCACCGGCGGTACCTCGAGTCCGGACGGCTTCGAGGCGCTGTTCCGCAGTCACCTCAAGGACGCCTCGATCCCGTTCTCGATCAGCGGCGTCAGCCACGCCGCGGAGCCACTCTACAGCGTCGCCCGCGGCGCACTGGTCGCCGCCCGCTCGGACGAGGACGTCGAACCCGAACCCGAGGAGGCCGAAGCGCCCGCGGAGTGAGCCGGACCGCGTCAGCCGTAGAACCGCTGTAGGGCCTCCCGCCAGGTCTCCCCGTCCTCCCGCTCCCGCTGGTGATCGACGGGCACGTCGGCGTACCCACACCGCTCACAGGAGACGGTCGTCACCTCACCGAGCGACAGGGACTCGAGCGTGGCACCACACCGGGGACACTCGTCCATACGTGTGGATTCGGACTCACTTGGCTTAATTGTATTCGGTCTTCCGGCCGAGCAGGTCTCACACCAGATCGTGAGGCGTCGAACGGCCCGCACTTCCACGGGTGATCGTGGGGCTGCCCCCGTTGTGGATCGTGTGCTACTGACCGATTCTCCTCTCACTCGACCTCCTCGCGGTTCGGATATTACTTTTATGCATTTACAAAGGATTTTATATTCCCATAGTGTATACCTCGTCGATGAGCACAACCCCCACCCCGAACGTGGATCGAACGATCGACCGCTGTCGACCCGCCGACGTAACCCCCGTCGTGCTCGCGGCCGACACCATCGAGTCGACCGCACCGGAGTACCTGGTCGATCTGCGCGGCGAACTCGCCCGTGAGGGGCTGACGCCGGTCCGCGTGACGGCCGACGCCCGGTTCGACGACGACTGTTCGCTCTCGATTCAACGCGAGGTCGACCGCGTGCGTGAGTATCTCCGGGCGGCGTCGTTTCTCGGCGCCGGCGCGCTCACCGTCCGGTGTGGGGCGGTCGCCGACCCCCAGAAGGCCCGCCCGGCGCTCGCGGCCTGTGCCGAACGGGCCGAACGCGAAGGGATCGTCTTCGATTTCGAAGGGCCACTCGACCTCGAGTGAGCCGCCTCAAGGGGCCGCTCGACCTCGAGTGAACCCCCTCGAGACACGCGTCGGGTATCCGTCGACCGACGCGCCTATCCGGTTGGAACGCCGACGTGGCCCGATGATCTCCCGGCGGAAGCTCGCCCGGACCCTCGAGTCAGTCGTGGACTTCGAGGAGCCCGACCCCGGCCTCGAACAGTATCTCACCCCGCCGGAGATCGCAGCGCACGTGCTCCACTTCGCAGCCCTCCGTGGGGATCTCGACCGGCGCGTCGTCGACCTCGGGACCGGTACCGGCACACTCGCTGTCGGCGCCGCCGTCCTCGGTGCGGACGTCGTCGGCGTGGACGTGGACGCGTCGGCGCTCGCACGTGCCCGGGAGAGCCGTCGGGCGGTCGGCGCCCCGTCGATCGAGTGGGTCCGGGCCGACGTCGGTTCCCTGCCGCTCGTCGCTGACAGGGTGACGGTCGTCTCGAACCCACCATTTGGCGCCCAGCGACGGGGGGCCGATCGTCCGTTTCTCGCGGCCGCAGCCGAGCTAGCGGTGGTCTCTTACACGATCCACAACGAGGGCAGCCGGGCGTTCGTCGAGTCGTTCGCCGCCGAGCGTGGCGGTACCGTCAGCCACGCCTTCCGGGCCACGTTCGAGCTCGACCGACGGTTCCAGTTTCACGAGGAGTCCTCCCGGTCCCTCGAGGCCGAGGTGTTCCGTATCGAGTGGGAACGGTAAGACGGACGTGTCGTCCCGTTTTTGACCCTCCACCGCCTAACGCGTCTATGACCAGTCTCGCGTTCGACGACGACGGCGTCGACGTCGTCTACGAGGGAACGGAGTTTCGCCTGGAACGGACGCTCATCGAGGAGGCGACCGAGAAAGGCTACTACGACGTGACCGATCACGAGGTGTTACAGATCGTCGCCGAACATCCGGAGCTCACGGGCGAGCCCCGACGTATCGGGGATATCCTGGATTAGCTACCGGAAGAGGCTCCTGAATTAGCCGTCGGGTCGAGCAGCCGGAACTACCCGTCGAGTCGGGCCACCCTGGTCTCCCCCGTGGAGGCGTCGACGTGGACGTGGACCCGACCGTCGGCCGTCTGGACGGGGACGATCCAGGAGCCACTCGTCCGGTGGGGCTCCCCCTCCGGGGTGGGGTCCGCGTGGCCGCGACTCCCGAGCTCTTCGACGGCGACGCGGACCGCCTCCGCGCCGGAGGCGATCGAGACGCCGTCGCTGACGCGGACCGTGACGACCGGCACCTCGGCGTTTCTGACGATCGTCTCCGTCACGCTCCCGACGAGCATCCGGTCTATCCCCTCCCGGCCGTGGGTGCCCATCACGACCATGTCGATCGCGTTGTCGTCCACGTACGCGAGGATCTCCTCGTCGGGAACACCACGCCGGACTTCGGTGACGACCGACACCCCCTTCCGTGTGGCCTCCGTCTCGACGCGCTCGACGGCCCGGTCGGCGTTCGCCTCGAGCTCCGCCCGTGCGTGCTCGCCCTCGAGGGAGCCGTACGGCCCCTCGGGGATCACCGAGAGCGCATGAAGCGTGGCGTCGAACCGGGCAGCGATCGCCGTCCCGTGGACGACCGCCTGGCGAACGCTCGCGCTTCCGTCGGTCGGGACGAGGACGTGATCGTACATACCCGTGGGTTCGGTGAGGGGTGATAAATAGCCCGTCGTCGGAGCGACACGTGGGACGGGTGGCTACGCGAACGTCTTCGAGACCTCGGCGTCCTCGTCGTTTTCGGCCTGGACTTTCTTCCAGGCCTCCCGGAAGTCGTCCATCCGGATCTCGGTCCGATCGTCCCGGATCGCGAACATCCCGGCCTCCGTACAGACGGCCTTGATGTCCGCGCCGGAGGCCGCCGTTGTTTCCTCGGCGAGTTCGGCGAACTCGACGTCGTCGGCGACGTTCATCTCGCGGGTGTGGATCCGGAAGATGATCTCCCGGCCCTCCTCGTCCGGCTTTGGCACCTCGATGAGCCGGTCGAACCGGCCGGGCCGGAGGATCGCCCGGTCGAGCATGTCGAACCGGTTCGTCGCCGCGATGATGCGGATCTCCCCGCGCTCTTCGAAACCGTCCATCTCGGAGAGCAGCTGCATCATCGTCCGCTGGACCTCGGCGTCGCCGGAGGTCTTCGACTCCGTCCGCTTCGCGGCGATGGCGTCGATCTCGTCGATGAAGATCACCGCGGGCTCGTGCTCGCGGGCGACCTCGAAGAGGTCCCGGACGAGTTTGGCTCCCTCGCCGATGAATTTGTGGACGAGTTCGGAGCCCGCCATCTTGATGAAGGTGGCGTCGGTCTGATTGGCGACGGCCTTCGCGAGCATGGTCTTTCCCGTCCCCGGTGGCCCGTACAGGAGGACGCCACTCGGTGGGTCGATGCCCACGTCGCGGAACATCTCGGGTTTCTCGAGGGGCATCTCGACGGTCTCGCGGACCTCCTGCATCTGCTCTTTTAGTCCGCCGATGTCCTCGTAGCTGACCTCGGGGCTCTTGGTGACCTCCATCACGCGGGCACGCACGTCGGTCTCGTTCGAGAGGGACTTGACGATCGAGAGGGAGTTGTTGACCGCGACGCGGTCGTCGGGTTCGAGCTGCTCGCGCATCTCTTCTGTGACCTCGGTCAGCGCCTCCTGGTTGTTCCCGTGTTGTTTGATGATCACGCCCTCGTCGGCCAGCTCCTGGACGGTGGCGACGAAAAGCGGGGACTGTTTGAGTTTCTTGTTCTCGTGGGTCAGCCGCTCGAGTTTCTGCTGGTATTTGTTGTTCTCGGCGTTCGCGTCGAGGAGCTTATCGCGCATCTCCTCGTTTTGGGCCTCGAGGACCTCCAGGCGTTCCTCGAGGGCCTGTATCTTCCCCTGCTGGGACGCCTCCTCGTCGTAGGGGAGGTCGACGTCTTCCACAGTGTCGCTCATCACCGGTCCGTAGGTGACTGGTTCATAAGAGGCTTCGGGTAGACGCAGCCGGGAAACCCGGCTCGAGGTATTACTATGGGAAATAGATCGATATAGAAAATATTATCTTAGCGTATGCACAACGCCACGACGATGAGCGTAACCGAACCACTGAGCGGGGATCGATCGACGGCCGGAATTCGGGAGGAGCTGCGGGAGCTGCCCCCGAGCGCGAAACTCGTCGCGAAGGTTCTGGAGTACAACGGGACGATGACACAGGGGCGGATCGCCGAGGAGACGCTGTTGCCCACGCGGACGGTCAGATACGCGCTGAACCGTCTCGAGGAGATCGACGCCGTCCAGTCGCGGTTTTCGTTCTCCGACGCCCGCAAACGGCTCTACACCCTCGAGATCGAGCTCCAGGATTCGTGAGTGGAGTGGCCGATGAGTGTCGGAAGTCCGGGGACGGCGACGGGAGGACGTGCCGACCGCGATCACTCGAGGAGCTCGACCGGATCGCCGACGCGAAGCGTTCGACCGCGGTCGCCTTCCGGGACGCGTGCGATGATCGTGAGCGTGTAGTAGTGATCGAACGCGTCCCAGTCGGCCCACGCGGGGAAGCTCCCGCGTCGGTTCTCCACGAACCGGGAGCGAAACTCCGGCGTCGGCTCGCCGGTGTCCGGATCGCGCTCGGGGACGACACACCGACCACAGGGGGTGACGCCCTCGAGTCTGACGCCGTCCACGGAGACGACCGGGGCTCCGTCCCCGACGAGCCGATCCTCCCAGAACGGCTCGACGCCGCCGATCTCGACGTTCGTCCTGAGCCGGCGCCTGAGGCCGTCGACGGTCAGCCCGTCGAACCACGACGCCACCGTCCGGAGCGTGGCCGTGCTGACGACCGACGGCCCCATCTCCCGACGGTCGACGAACCCCAGTGAGCTGTCACGACGGAGCGTCACCGGACGGTCGAACTGCTCGCCGAACCACCGAGCGGCCCGGTCGCGCTCCCGGTCGAGGGCGAACCGACGCGATTCGCCCTCGGCGGTCTCGACCGCGAGTTCGCCGCTCTCGACGTCGAACTCGGTCCGGAGGTCGTGGACCCGGCTCGTTCGCTTGCCGTTTATGACCTCGCCGTCGTCGTCGAACAGCGCGAACTCCCGATCGTGGGCCAGGGTGCCGCCGTCCAGAACCTCCGCCTCCTCGACGTCGATCCCGTCGAGGCCCTTCACCGGAAACACCCTCAGTCCCGCCAGTCGAGGCATGAGTGTCCGTTTCCCCGGCCGGACATAAATCATCGCCAGCGCACGGCCCCGCGACCGCGGCGTCCGGTTCCGTCGGTACGGGATGGAAGTATCGGCCCCGTCGGTACGGGATCGAGATCCGAACGCAAAATCCGACGCCCGAGGCGGGATTTGAACCCGCGTCACGACCGTGACAGGGTCGTATGATGGGCCACTACACCACCCGGGCTGCAGTGGCAACTTTCCCGGTCGGAGTATTAAGGCTTTCCAATCGGGAAGGCCGTGGTAGGCAGACCCGAGACGGCGTCCGGGCCGGGAGTCGACCACGGACAGCCAGTGCCGATCGGGTGTGGCCACGGGAAGTCGTTTTCCGACCGGGAAATCGAGCACAACGTTGAACTGTGAGCCGGGCAGTGACGGTGGTATGCAAGTAGCGCTCGTCGGGGTCGGACAGGCCGGGGGGAAGGTCGTCGAACGTCTCGCTCGCTTCGACGCGGAGATGGGGTTCGACGCCGTCGTCGGCGCCTTCGCGATCAACTCCGCGCGGGCGGACCTGCGCTCGCTCGAGGTGGTCGAGACCCAGCTGGTCGGCCAGGATCGGGTCGGCGGTCACGGCGTCGGCGGCGACAACGAGCTCGGCGCCGAGGTCGTCCGGTCGGACGTAGACGAGATCTTAGCGGGGCTCGATGGCCACGTCACCTCCCGCGCGGAGGCGATCTGGATCGTCGCCGGCCTCGGGGGTGGCACCGGCAGCGGCGGCGCACCCGTCCTGGCCGCCGAACTCGGGCGGATCTACGACGTCCCGGTCTACGCGCTGGGGATCCTCCCGGGGCGAAACGAGGGGGCGCTCTACCAGGCCAACGCCGGCCGGTCGCTTCTGACCCTCACCAGGGAGGCCGACGCCACCCTGCTGGTCGACAACGACGCCTGGCACGAGAGCGGCCAGAGCGTCGAGGACGCCTTCGAGTCGATCAACGAGCGGATCGCCCAGCGGGTGGGGCTGCTCTTTGCCGCCGGCGAGACGACCGAGGGCGTCGGCGAGAGCGTCGTCGACACCAGCGAGGTGATAAACACGCTCCGGAACGGCGGGACGGCCGCGCTGGGCTATGCGAGCGCGCCGGCGGCCACGGAGAGCGCGGAGAACGTGACCGTGACGACGAGCGTCGCGAGAAACGCGTTGCTGACGGGCACCAGCCTCCCCGAGGCGACGGAGGCCGAGGCCGCCCTGCTGGTGATCGCCGGCGCCCCGGATCGGATCCCCCGGAAGGGCGTCGAGAAAGCCCGCCGCTGGCTCGAAGAGGAGACCGGGAGCATGCAGGTCAGAGGCGGGGACTTCCCGCTCGACAGCGACCGGCTCGCCGCGCTGGTGTTGCTCGCCGGGGTCGAACGGTCGGACCGGGTCGAGTCGTTCGTAGAGCGCGCTCGAGAGGCCACTCGCGAGGTCGAACGAACCGACCACGCGGAACAGTTCGCCGACGACCGACTCGAGAACCTGTTCTGAGGTATCGCGACGAGCGTGATCGAGCGGCCGTGGCGGACGGGGCCGATCGACTGCGGTGGCCACCGTGATCGAGTGACCGCGACGGACGGAATGAACCCGTCCCGTGTGTCGGTCAGCGCACGTCGCCGACGCCGCTGTCGGCCTCGGGGAGGTCGTTGGGGATCACCTCGAGGCCGAGCTCCTCGATGGCCGCTCGGAGGTGTTCGTCCGTCGCGTACGCGGCGCCGTCGTCCTCCCGGAGCCGCTGGGCGGTCGCCAGCACCTCCCCGCGGCGGTCGTCAGGCACTTCGTACTTGTCCGCGGAGAGCTCGATCACGAGCCCGTTGTTGTCCCGGGTGTAGATCGAGTGGAAGATCCCCCGGTCGAAGACGTTGTAGCCGTGACCCGCCTCCTCAAGGGCAGCCATCACGTCCTCGTAGCGGTCGGCCTCGACGGAGAAACAGAGGTGATGAACCGCCCCGGTGCCCAGCCGCTGACCGGCTGCGGAGTCGCGGTCGTCGCTGACGAAGACGGTGAGGATCCGACCGTCGCCGCTGTCGAAAAAGAGGTGCGTCTGGGACGGATCGTCGAGGTTCGGCTGGCGCAAGACGAGGGGCATCCCGAGCAGGTCCCGGTAGAAGGCGATCGTGTCCGCGGCGTTGCTCCCCCAGATCGTGACGTGGTCGGTGCCGGTGGTTCGAAACGGGCTATCGGGCTGGTCGGCCGTAACCGGGTAATCCTCGCTCATGGGCCCCGTAGCCACGACAGCCCCTTACGTGTGTCTCTCGAGCGGTTCGGGTCGGCGGGATTCGAACCCCGCAGCGGCGTTCGTGCGATCCACCGCCGTTCGCGGAAAAACGGACACGCCGGGATTCGAACCCGGGGCCTCCCGACGACCCCGACCGCGACGGCTCCGGGGCGTGTCGCGCGAACTCACGCCCTTGCGGCCCGGTCCGACGGGCGTTCTGCCGGCTGAACTACGTGCCCACACCGCCAGCCACGGCTACGCCACGGTCGAAACGTGGACCCCCGGGACCGAATACCCACTCCCCCAGTAAGCGCGGTTGTCAGTAGGGGATCCGTCGACGGCTGTCGAGGCGGAGCGTCGTGGGCCTGTGGAGACGCGTCCGTCGTGGGCCCCGCGGAGACGCGTCCGCCGTGACTCCCGCGGAGACGCGTCCGCCGTGACTCCCGCGGAGACGCGTCCGCCGTGACTCCCGCGGAGACACGTCCGTCGTGAGTCCCGCGGAGACGTCAGTAGTGGAGCCCCAGTATCTCACACGAGCCCGCCGAAGAACTCCCCGACGGCCGTCGCGACGGCCTCCTCCTGGCCGAGAAAGAAGTGATCCGCGGGGAACTGTCTTCTCTCCCACCCCACCTCCCGGGCGACCTCGACGACCGGCGCGGCGTCGACGGTCGCGTCGCGCTCGCCGTGGAGGATCAGCCCTGGAGCCTCGATATCGGCGACGGCGTCGACGACGTCGAGGTCGGTGCCGAGCCGCGGGGCCGGTGCGAGGGCGGCGACGCCGAGGAGCTCACGATCGACGCTCGCGGCGGCCAGAAGCGCCTGGGAGGCCCCGAAGCTGTAGCCGAAGACACCGACGCGCTGGTTCCGGTCGGCCGCCCACCGGATCGCGTTCCGGACGTCCTCGCGCTCGCCGACCCCGCCGTCCCACGGCCCGTAGTCGATCCGCACGGCCGCGATCCCGCGATCGGTCAGCGCCTCGCTCACCGCGACCAGCCGCCGGTCGGTCCGGCTGCCGCCCTGCTGGGGGTGTGGGGGCGAGCAGACGACCATCGTGTCGGCCGGCTCCGCCGGCTCCGTTACGGTCCCCCGGACGTCGCGGCCGCCGGGAACGAGCACGGTTTCCATGCCGGAAGGTCAGTGCGGAGGCACAAAAACCGCCCGCGACGACCGCGCCGGCCGGAGGTGGCTGCGGAGCCGGTCGCGAGAACGTATCGGAGGTGTAGAAAAGTCAACTGTGTGAAGAAGTGAGGTTTTTAAGGGCAGCGAACGACACGGGCCAACATGGGCATCCTCTCTCGGACTTCGTACGTCATCCGGTCGAAGATCAACTCGCTGCTCAATCGGGCGGAGGATCCGACCCAGACGCTGGATTACTCCTACGAGCAGATGCGCGACCAGCTCCAGGACGTCAAACGGGGGATCGCCGACCTGACGACCCAGAAAAAGCGCCTGGAGATGCAGAAACGACGGCTCGAGGAGAACGTCGAGAAACACAACGAGCAGGCCCGGACCGCGGTGAGCCGGGACCGGGAGGATCTGGCCAGACGGGCCCTCGAGAAGAAAAAGACGAAGATGAACCAGATCGAGGAGCTCGAACGCCAGATCTCGGAGCTCCAGAGCCAGCAAGACCGGCTCATCGAGCAAAAAGACGAGCTCCAGAGCCGGGTCGAGGAGTTCCGGACCAAAAAGGAGACGATGAAAGCCCGCTACGAGGCCGCCGAGGCGAGCTCGACGGTCTCCGAGGCGATGACCGCGACCGGAGAGGAGTTCGAGGACGTCGGCCGGGCGATCGAACGCGCCGAGGAGCGCACCGAGGACATGGAGGCACGGGCGGCCGCCCTCGACGAGCTCCACGAGTCGGGCGCGTTCGACGACGTGATTTCCGATAAGGACAACATCGACCGAGAGCTCGAGGCACTCTCGACGGAGGGGAGCGTCGACGCCGAACTCGAAACGCTCAAATCCGACGTCGGGGGCGAGACGTCGGAGGCCGAGGGAGAGTCCGTCGAAGAGCCCATCGAGGAGGAGCTCGACGAGGATGTCGAGGCCGAGCTCGCGGAGCTGAAAGACGAGGAGAACTGATCGCGGCTCGCGTCCGACCGGGACGACACCGGGCCGGAGACCCCGGTTCGTTCGACGGCCCTCCATCCGCTGGCATGTCACCGTCTCAGCGTCAACGGTGACAACGTTGACACCCCTCCGTCCCGGCGTCCGCGATGGCAACGTTGACACCCCTCCGTCCCGGCGTCCGCGATGGCAACGTTGACACCCCTCCGTCCCGGCGTCCGCGATGGCAACGTTGACACGTCTCCGCCCCGGAGGGAAAGTCGATGACGGCCGCCGAGGTGTCAAAGACCAGAGCCTGGCTGATGGCGGCCAGGCCACAGACGCTGCCCGCCGCGGGGGCGCCCGTGGTCGTCGGTACGGGGCTCGCGGTCGCCGAGGGGGTGTTCGCGCCGTGGCCGGCGCTTTTCGCGCTCGTCGGCGCGGCGTTGATCCAGATCGGCACCAACTTCGCGAACGACTACTACGACGCGGTGAGAGGCGCCGACACCGACGATCGCGAGGGGTTCACCCGGGTCACCCAGTCGGGGCTGATCCCGCCCGAACGGGTGAAGCTGGCGACGGCGGTCACGTTCGGGCTGGCGATCCTCTCGGGAATCTACCTCGTCTACGTCGGCGGCCTGCCGATCCTCGTCGTCGGCCTCGTGAGCGTCCTCTGTGGCTGGGCGTACACCGGCGGCCCCTATCCGCTCGGCTACCACGGGCTCGGTGACCTGTTCGTGTTCGTCTTCTTCGGCGTCGTCGCCGTCGTCGGCACCTACTACGTCCAGGCGGCGGCCGTCGCCCCCGTCGGGCCGTTTCCGACGACGATCCCTCCGGGAACGATACCCCCCGAGGCGGTCGTCGCGAGCCTGCCGATCGCCGGACTCTCGACGGCGATCCTCGTCGTCAACAACGTCCGGGATCGCGAGACCGACGCCGAGGCCGGCAAACGGACCCTCGCGGTCCGCTTTGGCTACCGGTTCAGCCGCCTCCAGTACGTCGGCTTGCTCGCACTCGCGTATCTCGTCCCCGTCCAGTTTTTCGTCGGCTGGGGGTACGGTCCCGCGGTGCTCGCGCCGATCCTCTCGCTGCCGTACGCCGTCGTCCTCGCCCGGACCGTCTGTACGCGAACCGACGGCGACGCGCTCAACCCGGCTCTGGAGGGGACGGGGAAGCTGCTCGCACTGTACGCCCTCGTCTTCGCGCTGGGGGTGACACTCGCGTGAGACTCGAGTACCGCCCGTTCTCGCTCGCTCTCCGGGAACCGCTTGGCACCGCCGCCGACCGGATCGACACCCGGGAGGGGTTTCTCGTCCGGGTTCGCGAGGACGGCGTCGTCGGGATCGGCGAGGCGACGCCGCTTCCCGGCTGGACCGAGTCGCTTTCGGCGTGTGAGGACGGGCTCGAACGGGCGGCCGACGCGGTCGACAGCGGGAGCGTCGAGGGGGCGGTCCGGGCGGTCGAGGACGCGCCGGCGGCCCGCCACGGGCTCACGCTCGCGCTCGCCGACGCCCAGGGCCGGGATCGCGCCCTGCCGCTCTATCGGTTCCTCGCCGGCCCCGAACGGGTCGGACGCGTGCCGGTGAACGCGACGATCGGCGACGGGACGCCCGCGGCGGCCGAAGGGGCCGCCCGGCACGCCGTCGAGGACGGCTTCCGGACGCTGAAGCTGAAAGTCGGCGCCGGGGATCTCGACCGGGACCTGCGACGGCTGCGGGCGGTCCGGACGGCGGTAGGTCGGGAGGTCGAGCTCCGGGCCGACGCCAACGGCGCCTGGGGGTTCGACCGGGCCCGCGAGGCGATCGTGGCGTTCGCGGAGCTGGGCATCTCGCTCGTCGAACAGCCCCTCCCGGCCGACGAACTCGAGGGACACGCCGCCCTCCGCGGGCTGGGCCCCGAGATCGCCGTCGACGAGGGTGTCCTCCACCACGGCATCGACGCGGTCATCGAGGCCGAGGCGGTCGACGCGGTCGTCCTGAAACCGATGGCCCTCGGTGGGGTCGGCATCGCCCGCGAGCTGGCCACCTGGGCCGGCGAGGCCGGGGTGGAGCCGATCGTCACGACGACGATCGACGGCGCCGTCGCCCGGACCGGCGCGATCCACCTCGCAGCGGCGATCCCCGACGTCGGCGCCTGCGGACTGGCGACCGCCGGGCTGCTCGCCGAGGACCTCTGTCCGGACCCGGCACCGATCGACAACGGCGCCGCCGTCGTCCCGCAGGCGAAAGGGCTGGGCGTCCCGGAGGTGTGGGAGCCGTGATCGTCCCGGCGGTCGACCCCGTCTCCTGGCGGAGCCGGACGACCCCCGACGCGCTCGCCGTCGTCGACGCGGCGACCGACGAGCGCCTGTGCTACCGGGCGTACGACCGCCGGATCGACCGCTTCGCCGCCGGGATCGAGGCCCTCGGCGTCGATCGGCTGGCGGTCTTACTCGAGAACCGGCCGGCCGTCCCGGCGCTCGCGTTCGCCGCGATGCGGACGGGGACGTCGATCTCGGTTCTCAACCGCCGCGAGGCGGGTCCGGAGCTCGCCAGCAGGGTCGGACGCGTCGACGCCGAAGCGCTCGTCTGTGGGGCCGGAACCGAGAGACGAGCGCGGGAGCTCTCGGCGGCCTCCGGGCTGGCTCCGGTCGTCTCGATCGACGGAACCGGTGAGCGGGGAGCCGTCGGGACAGCCAGAGGTGGGGAGAGTATGGCGTTCCCGGATCCCGGCGAGTGGAGCGGCGAGCCGGCGACCGACCCCGACCGGACCGTCCTCGTGGCGTTCACCTCCGGAAGCTCCGGGCGGCCGAAGGGCGTTCGGCTGACCGCCGGCAACCTGCTCGCGAGCGCGACGGCGTCGGCGTTCCGTCTGGGCGTCGAGGCGGACGATCGGTGGCTCACGCCACTGTCCATGTGTCACGTCGGCGGACTCGCACCCGCGATCCGCTCGGCGCTGTACGGGACGACGGTCGTGATCGCACGGGGGTTCGACGCCGAGGGGACGGCCCGGACGATCGAGCGGCGGGGAGTCACCGGCGTCTCGCTCGTGCCGACGGCCCTCCGGCGGCTGCTCGAGGCGGGCTGGTCCTCGCCCGAGAGCCTCCGGTTCGTCCTGCTCGGTGGGGCGCCGACGCCGCCGGAACTGCTCGCGCGGGCCATCGGCCGGGGCGTACCCGTCTACCCGACCTACGGGACGACCGAGACCGCCTCCCAGATCGCGACCGCGACGCCCTCGGAGGCGTCCGACCACCCGGAGAGCGTCGGCCGACCGCTCGCGTTCACCGACGTGACGATCGTCGACGACGGCCGACGGGCCGATCCGGGCGAGGTCGGCGAGGTCGTCGTCTCGGGACCGACGGTGACACCGGGCTACCTCGATCCGTCCACGACCGCGGCGACGACCGGGGAGTTCGGACTCCACACTGGCGATCTGGGCCGACGCGACCGATCGGGCCGGCTGTGGATCGTCGGCCGGCTCTCCGATCGGATCGTCACCGGCGGCGAGAACGTCGATCCGACGACGGTCGCCGACGCCCTCCGGGAGCACCCGATGGTCGTCGACGTCGCGGTCGTCGGCCTCCCCGACCCCGAGTGGGGCCAGCGGGTCGCCGCGCTGGTCGTTCCCGCGGACGAACGCCCGTGCGCCGACGAGCTGCGGGAGTGGTGTGACGGCCGGCTCGCGGGGTTCAAGCGGCCGAAGACCGTCGGCTACGCGTCCGAACTCCCCCGAACGCCGTCGGGGACGATCGACCGGGAGGCCGTTCGGGAGCGTCTCGCTGGCAGTGACAGAGGGTGAGCCGACACCCGATAGCGTGTCGCAATATTTGCTCGATGAGAAACGAATAGTAAGGATTAATGAGGCCGGTCCGGAATCTCGAACCCACTGGCCGCCGGCGACGGCTCCCAGGGTTCACCATGACGACAGTCGATCCAACACGCGAGCCGGAGGAGGAAAGCGCCGTCGAGACCGCCCGCGGACAGCTCGAACGGGCGGCCGCCCACCTCGACGTCGACCAGGGCACGATCGAACGACTGCGGCAGTCGACGGCCGTCTACCGCGTCGCGGTGCCACTCGAGCGCGACGACGGGACGACCGAGGTGTACACGGCCTACCGTGCCCACCACGACGACGTCCGCGGACCGTACAAAGGCGGGTTGCGGTATCACCCCGGGGTCACCCAGGAGGAGTGTGTCGGGCTGGCGATGTGGATGACCTGGAAGTGTGCGCTGATGGACATCCCCTTCGGTGGCGGCAAAGGCGGCGTCGTCGTCGATCCGAAGGAGCTCTCCCGCGGGGAGAAAGAGCGTCTCACCCGCCGGCTGGCCCAGGAGCTACGGCCGGTGATCGGCCCGATGAAAGACATTCCGGCGCCGGACATGGGAACCGACCCCCAGACGATGGCGTGGTTCATGGACGCCTACTCGATGCAGGAAGGTGAGACCTGTCCCGGCGTCGTCACCGGCAAGCCACCGGTCATCGGCGGCAGTTACGGCCGCGAGGAGGCTCCGGGGCTGAGCGTCGGGATCATCACCGAACAGGCCCTCGCGTACTACGACACCGACCTCGAGGGGACGACCGTCGCCGTCCAGGGCTTTGGCAGCGTCGGTGCGAACGCCGCTCGCTACCTCGACGACGCCGGCGCGACGGTCGTCGCCGTCTCGGACGTCGACGGCGCGATCTTCGATCCCGACGGCCTCGACACCAACGACGTCGAGGACCACGACGAGACGCCGGGGATGGTCTCGGGCTACGACGCCCCACAGTCGCTGTCGAACGAGGAGCTTCTGACCCTCGACGTCGACGTCCTGATCCCGGCGGCGATCGGCAACGTGTTGACCGCCACGAACGCCCACGAGGTCCAAGCCGACCTGATCGTCGAGGGTGCCAACGGCCCCACGACCTCGACGGCCGACCGGATCTTCGAGGAGCGGGGGATCCCGGTCATCCCGGACATCCTGGCGAACGCCGGTGGCGTGACCGTCAGCTACTTCGAGTGGCTCCAGGACATAAACCGGCGAGCCTGGTCGCTCGAACGGGTCTACGACGAACTCGAGACCGAGATGCTCAGCGCCTGGGAGGACATGCGCACCGAGTACGACAGCCGGGACGTGACCTGGCGCGACGCGGCCTACATCGTCGCCCTCCGGCGGGTCGCCGAGGCCCACGGCGCCCGCGGGCTCTGGCCCTGAGTCGGTCCGGCCGATCCGACCGAACGACTTCGTGAACGCCTCCCCCCATCTCGACGCTCCCCGTCTCGACGCCCGCGCTAGAGGAGCACGAACAGCAGCCACGGGATCAGAAACAAGATCACGGTCATGACGACCAGGATCAACAGATAGCCGACGCCGGTTCCCACGATCGCCGTCCAGGAGGGGTGATCGAACTGACTGAGATCGACTGCCATACCTAACGGCTCGTGGTTGCAAACATAAACGTACCGGGGATCCGGGTCGGGGAGAGCACAGCGAGTACACGGTCGAGGAGGGACGCGCTGGAAACCCGGCGATCCGCCGATCCTCCAACCGGCACCCCCATCCGGACCCACCGGTCGTCTCCGTCCACCGATCCCAGGCTGTGTCCCCATCCGAGGCCACCGATCGTCCCAACAGTCATATGCTCGCCGCGCAGAGGAGACGACCATGAGCGGCTACGACCACGCCGAGGTCCGGGAGTTCTGGCAGTACGTCTGGGAGCAAGAGGACGTCTACACCCTCCCCGCGGACGCCACGGACCCGACCTACGTACTCGGGATGTTCCCGTACACCTCCGGCGAGTTACACATGGGTCACGTCCGCAACTACGCCATCACGGACGCCTACGCCCGCTACCGGCGAATGTGTGGCGACGACGTGCTCCATCCGATGGGGTGGGACGCCTTCGGCCTCCCCGCGGAGAACGCGGCCTTCGAGCGCAACACCGACCCCGAACGGTGGACTCGGGCGTGTATCGAACGGATGCGCGAGGAGCTCGAATCGCTCGGCTTCGGCTACGACTGGTCCCGGGAGGTTACGACCTGCGATCCGGCGTACTACCGGTGGAACCAGTGGCTGTTCGTCCGGCTGTACGAGGCCGGCCTGGTCGAGTACACCGCCGCGACGGTCAACTGGTGTCCGGACTGCGAGACGGTGCTGGCCGACGCCCAGGTCGCCGAGGGACGGGTCTGCTGGCGGTGTGAGAGCCCGGTCGGACGGCGCGAACTCGACCAGTGGTTTTTCACGATCACCGACTACGCCGAGGAGCTCCACGAGGGCCTCGAGGAGCTCTCGGGGTGGCCCGAGGGCGTCCGGGAGATCCAGCGCAACTGGATCGGCCGCCAGGAGGGCGCGGAGATCAGCTTCGAGCTCCCCGACGGCGAGGTCGACGTCTTCTCCACCCGGCCGGACACCGTCTACGGGGCGACCTTCCTCGCGCTCTCGCCGGGCCACGAGCTCGTCGGCGAGCTGACCGACGACGACCGGGCGCTCGCGGACGCCGTCGACGCGCTCCGGGAGGGACGACCCGGCGAGGCGGGCTACGACGGCGTCGACACGGGGCTGTCGGCGACCCACCCGTTGACCGACGAGGAGCTGCCGGTGTACGTCGCCCCGTACGTCCTGGAGGACGTCGGCACCGGCGCCGTGATGGGCGTCCCCGGCCACAACGAGCGCGATCACGCGTTCGCCCGCGAGCACGGGCTCCCGGTCGTCGGCGTGGTCGA
>LKNG01000115.1 GCA_001564115.1 Natrialbaceae archaeon Tc-Br11_E2g8
ATCAACACGGCCGGGGACCTGCAGAGTCAGGCCTCCGACACCGGTACAGAGACCCAGCAGGCGGTGGCGAACCAGATTGAGGTGGTACACGCGTACGGTGAGACGAATGTTGAATTCGACGAAAACGGCGATGTTACTACCGAAGCAAGCCAAGTTGACCACCTCAATCTCGTGGTAAAGAAGTCAGCTGGATCGGACGTGATCGACATGACGTCCCTGACCGTCCAGTACACGAGTGAGGAGACCTCCGAAACGCTCGAATACGAGGCTGGTGACGACGTAACCACCGATGGAGCGTTCGCAACTGATGGTTTGGCTGATACGAACGGTGAAGGCGAAGCCCTCACCGACACCAGCGACCGGATCGAGCTCAGCATAGACCTCGATACTAACCTCGAAGATGGAAGCGCGCTCGACCCCGGTGACAGCGCGACGATCGAACTGGTCGACCAGTCCGGTGCACAGTTCAGCTATGGCGTGACCGTCCCAGCCACGTTCAGTGACGATTCTGAGGTCGTGGAGGTCTAACCATGTTCGAAACCAATAATTCAGAGAACGATCGCGGGCAGGTCGGGATCGGGACGCTGATCGTGTTCATCGCGATGGTCCTGGTCGCGGCGATCGCCGCTGGCGTCCTCATCAACACGGCCGGGGACCTGCAGAGTCAGGCCTCCGACACCGGCACGGAGACCCAGCAGGCGGTGGCGAATCAGATCGAAGTCGTGCACGCGTACGCGGACAACCGGGACGATGAAGACTTCGAAGAGCTCAACCTAGTAGTGAAAAAATCCGCCGGATCTGACGTCATCGATATGACTTCACTGACCGTACAATATACGAGTGAATCGGATTCGGTGACACTCGCACACGACGCGGGTACCGACGACCCTGAATTTACTACCACCGGTGTAACCGAAGAATCTCAAGACGATTCCCTCACCGATACGAGTGATCGAATCGAAGTAAGCATCGCGCTAACCGGGGATGACGAACAACCCGAAGCACTTTCGCTCGGCGACAGTGCGACGGTCCAACTCGTCGACCAGTCCGGTGCGCAGTTCAGCTACGGTGTGACGATGCCGGCAACGGCGAGTGACGACGCGAACATCGTAGAGGTCTAACCGTGTTCGAGGCAATCAACTCCGAGGACGGCCGTGGTCAGGTCGGGATCGGGACACTGATTGTGTTCATCGCAATGGTGCTAGTCGCGGCGATTGCGGCCGGCGTCCTGATCAACACCGCCGGGAGCCTGCAGAGTCAAGCCTCCGATACTGGTACCGAAACCCAGCAAGCAGTGGCGAACCAGATCGAAGTCACCCACGCCGTCGGATACGTCGGCAGCGGCGACGTTGTAGATCACACTGAGAATGACGACGAGATCGGCTACATCGATCTGATCGTCAAGAAATCAGCTGGCTCGGACGTGATCGATATGACGGACGTGACGGTCCAGTACACGAGTGAGACGTCAGATGCGACACTCCGGTACAACGACGACTTCGAAGATGGAGGTGAGTCTAACACGTTAGACGACTTCGATAGCGACGACGACAGCGACAGCACGTTCGCTACGATAGACGCTGGAGAATCCACGTCCGACGAAGACCTCAACATCGACGAGTCAGGTACGTCGATGACCACCACCGACGAACGTATTCTGGTCCGCATCGACGTCGATTCGATCGAGGATCCCTACGCAGTCGAGTCCGGTGACAGCGCAATGATCGTCATGACGGACCAGTCCGGTGCGCAATTCAGCTACGGTGTCACGACGCCACCGAGTTTCGCTGGCAAAGACGTGGTGACGGTGTAACAATGTTCGAAGCAATTCACTCCGAAGACGACCGCGGACAGGTCGGGATCGGCACACTCATCGTGTTCATCGCGATGGTCCTGGTCGCGGCGATCGCCGCCGGCGTCCTGATCAACACGGCCGGAGACCTGCAGAGTCAGGCCTCCGACACCGGTACCGAAACCCAGCAGGCGGTGGCCAACCAGATCGAAGTGACCAACGCTGTGGCTGAGGATCAGTTCGAGTGGGATGATGATGTTGGAGACCGAGATGATGATGGCGATATAGATAGCGTCGACATCCCGGAAACGGCAGGTAATTATGACGAAGGTAATACTGACTTCAACGAGCTTCGGTTAACCGTCAAGAAGTCGGCTGGCTCGGACGTGATCGATCTCCAATCGATGACAGTCCAGTACACGAGCAGCGATGAGTCAATTACGATGGTTCACGTGGACGAAGCGGAGAACACAGGTGAAAGTGATCCCAGTGCAGAAGATAATAACGTCGATGCCTTCTTCGTCACGACAGATGCTGACGACAGAGATAGCGCGACAACACGCTTAACTGATACTGGCGACCGAGCAAACGTCATAATTCCGCTTATCGGAGACGAAGACGGTGGCGATGCATGGATCGAAGATGAAGATGAGAATAATCAGCCGTCCGACCTCGAGCCAGGTGACAGCGTCACGATCGAACTGGTCGACCAGTCCGGTGCCCAGTTCAGCTACGGCGTGACGATGCCCCAGACGGTGAGCGGCGACCAATCCGTCGCTCAGGTCTAATCACACTACTATATGACCCCCGACCCGACCGACGCCGGCGTGCTCGCCCCCGAGGAGCTGCGCCTGGAGGGCGACCCCGTCGACCGGCTGGACGACAACCGGTATCTCGTCCGGCCCGAGGAGCCCGCCGGGAGCGACGAGCTCGAGGCGGTGCCCGCGGAGCTGAAGGCCCACCTGAACGCGCTGGCCGACGGCGATGATCCGGCGACCCGATCGCCGTCCCGACCCGATACCCGGGAGGGGACGGCCGACACGGCTGGAGAGATGGCAACCGACACGGTCGGAGGGACGGCAGCCGACACGGCTGGAGAGCCGGCAGCCGGGGCGACCGGCGCCACGGCGGCCGGCACCACGGCAGCCCGGGCGACGGGCCCGGACGCGGCCGTGCCCCCCGACGGGACGGCGGCCCCAGACGCCGGGGAGCCAGCTGCGGACGCGCCGCCCACGGAACGGTCGGTCGCGGAGTCGCTCGCGTCAGCTCCCGAACCACACGGGGTTTCGATCACCGCGAAGACCGACGGCGAGGTGGCCTCCCACCGGGTCACCTCACACGACGTCCGGGACGTCTTCGTCGAACTGCTGACCTGGTACGCCGACCAGCTGGACGAGGACGTCCCGCCGGAGCAGGCGCTGCGGATCATGCTGGCGACCTCCGAACTGGAGGTCTGACCGTCGGTCCTTCTCGCGCGACCGCGACCCGGTAGCGACGGCCATCGTCGATCCACCAGCGACGGCCATCGTCGACCTACCAACGACGGCGACCCGCCAGCCCGCCAGCGACGGCGACCCGCCAGCCCGCCGGCGACGGCGACCGATCGCACCGGCGGACGCTCCGGACCGGATGCTCCGACGGAGCACGGAGGCCATCCTCTCCGAGCCGGGTATCGATAACGTAGCAACACACGCTCCGACCGATGCTGGGAGTGATTATCGCAAAATATCGGAGCAACACACGCCGTCAGCAGTGATTCGATCCACCGCTGTCTGCGAGGTAGGTTGCCGGTTAGCTGAGCCGGGGCTGGCCGGGAAAGACGGAGGTTGGGCCGCCGGTCCTGACGGCACCCGGCGCGATCCAGCCCGGAATCCCACTCAGAAGCTACGTCCGCAAATCCGTTCTCGGGCTCAAATATTCCGGTAACAGCTGTGTTCCGGTAGCTGAAAGCTACCCGTCCTCACCATCGTCGTCGCGTTGGCGTCCTTTGGCAACTCGTTCTCCGCCACTAAGCAGGCTTGCACGTGCCCGCTCTCGGTCGGACTGTTCCTCCTCTTCGCGTGCACCCATATTCGGACATACTCCCTTTTGTCCGTATAATCCTTGGGTCAACGCCATTCTCGAAGATCACTGATAGCGCGATGAGTTTGGGTAGCCAATCCTGACACGACTACCACACCGATAATCAGGATCACCGCTACACCACGGAGCCACACAGGTACGGGTCGTGTAACACCGTTATAAATCCCCAATACAGACGAGATGATGGCTAAGACGATCAGAATGATAGTCATTTGAATTAGGTGTTTTTCGTTCGGTTCGGGTACGATTTTGATGTTGCGCGAGGGTTCGATTTGAATGGCACGGCGCTCGTTTTGCTTAGTTGTCATGATTGTTGGCACAAGCAAAACTGCAAGACTCGAGCAAGGTCGAGTGCGCGGGACGGGATTCGAACCACGTGAAGAGGTGCTCGCTTCGCTGCGCGCGTCTTCTCTCCTCCGAACCCTTCGTCGCGCAGACACGTCTCTCACGCGCGTTCGAGACGGTATGCGCGGGACAGGATTCGAACCTGCGGACCCCTATGGGACAGCGTCCTAAGCGCTGCGCCGTTGACCGCTTGGCTACCCGCGCTCGACACTCGATTCCGTCGAATCGGCAAAGAAGCTGTCGGTCCGACCGGTCACTCGTGGGTGACGGGCTCCTCGGGGGTCCACTCGAGGGGAACGACGAACGTCACGTGCTCGTCGCCGCGCAGCTGGTGGAGCTCGCCGGCCTGCTCTGCGAGGGACCGATCGCGGTAGGGCATCTCGAGGCCGCACCCGGTACAGACGAGTTTGCAGGTTGGTTCGTTCATCGGGAAACGCCGACGTCCGGTGGCTGGCGTCGTCACCCCCTCCGGGTCGAGTGATAATTAGTAGTCACGACCTATCCGCTCGGGAGCCGTGGGGCCGCTGGCCGTGTGGATCCGTGTCGAACCGTTACGGCGGGTATCCATCCGTTGATCGGAGAGTCATCGCCACGGCACGACCCTCAGACGACCCCAGAGTATATTCGGCCTGACGGGCTATATGCGGCGCATGCACCGGGCGCGAGACCGGATCGAACACGAGCGGTGGATCGTCGAACTGGAGCGGGTGGCAGACCGGCTCGGGCTCTCGACGGAGGCACGCTCGTGTGCGCTCGATCTCTTTCTGGCCGACGTCCCGGAGGCCGACCGGTCGAAGCCGGCGGCCCTCGCCGCCAGCGTCTACGCCGGCTCGCTCGTCGCCGGCGACGGCCGGACGCAGGTGGCCGTCGCGGAGGCGGCAGGGGTCTCGCGGCTGTCGATCCAGGGACAGTGGAAAGGCCGTCTCGAGACCGCGGGCCTCGAGACGCCGGGCTGGTAGCCGACGCCACCGACTGCGTCGGTGAACGGCGACGGGGTCGAGAAGGGTCGGGCTGAGGGAGTCGGGGACGGTCGAGGGAAAGGGGATCGAGCAGACGTCGGACGGACCCGCCGATCAGCGCTCGGCCGGTCGGTTCGCCGGCCGGCCCTCCCGGTCGGGGGTGAGGTTGCCGTGTTCGTCGATCTCGCCGCGGACGATCCGCGTACTGGAGACGATCTCCCCGTCCTCCGCGCGGAGGTGGGGGACGACGACGAGCTCGAGGGGATCCCGGCCCCGCTCGCGTCTGAGCTCGTTGATCCGCTTGCCACCCGCGACGGTCTCCGGGGAGACGATCAGATACTCGAAGCCGGGTTCGGTCGCGATCCCGGTCGGCTCCCTGAGCGTCCGGATCTCGAACTCGCGGTCGTGTTCGGCGGCGATCGGCTCGAGTTCGGCCTCGAGGTCCCGGAGCCGTTCCTCGTAGGGTCTGACGTATCGGTCCACGTGGCGGGTCGCCGGCGCGAGCTCGTCGCCGGTCAGGCCGACGGTCACGTCACCGAGCTCGAAGGCACGCTCGAACAGCCGGCGGTGTCCGTCGTGGACGGGATCGAACGTCCCACCGATCGCGACGTCCATACGCTCCACAGTGTGGCAGGGGTTATTAAACGGTCGACTCGCCGGTCGCCCCACGCCCCGTTCCCGCGATCGTCCGGCAGGGGGTTCGACGATCGTCTAATGCCCCTTTCGAATCGTTTTTTATATCGCGGACTGTGGACGCCGGTATGGGACTCGACGAGGACGCACTGGAGTATCACCGGGTGGACCCGCCCGGCAAGATCGAGATATCGACGACGAAGCCGACGAACACACAGCGGGACCTCTCGCTCGCTTACTCCCCGGGGGTGGCCGCCCCGTGTATGGAGATCTACGACGAGGAAGACGACGTCTACACGTACACGGCGAAGGGGAACCTCGTCGGCGTCGTCTCGAACGGCTCGGCGGTGCTCGGGCTCGGGGACATCGGAGCGGCGGCCTCGAAGCCCGTGATGGAGGGGAAAGGCGTGCTGTTCAAACGCTTCGCGGACATCGACGTCTTCGACGTCGAGCTCGAGGAGGCCGACCCCGAGAAGCTCGTCGAGGCGGTGGAGATGATGGAGCCGACGTTCGGCGGGATCAACTTGGAGGACATCAAGGCCCCGGAGTGTTTCGTCATCGAGGAGCGCCTGCGCGAGGAGATGTCGATCCCCGTCTTCCACGACGACCAACACGGCACCGCGATCATCTCGGGGGCCGCGTTGCTCAACGCCGTCGACATCGCCGGGAAGTCGATCGACGAGATCGAGATCGTCTTCTCCGGGGCCGGCGCGAGCGCGATCGCGACCGCCCGGTTTTACGTCTCCCTGGGCGCCCGCAAGGAGAACATCACGATGTGTGACTCGACGGGGATCATCACCGAAAGCCGTGCCCCCGAAATAAACGAGTACAAACGGGAGTTCGCCAGGGATCTTCCAGAGGGCGACCTCGCGGACGCCATGGAGGGAGCGGACGTCTTCGTCGGGCTCTCGGCGGGCGGCATCGTCTCGGGGGAGATGGTGGCCTCGATGGCCGCCGATCCGATCATCTTCGCGATGGCCAACCCCGACCCGGAGATCGGCTACGAGGAGGCGAAAGCCGCCCGCGAGGATACGGTGATCATGGCCACCGGTCGCTCGGATTACCCGAACCAGGTCAACAACGTCCTCGGCTTCCCGTTTATCTTCCGTGGGGCGCTCGACGTCCGGGCGACCGAGATCAACGAGGCGATGAAAGTCGCCTGCGCGGAGGCACTCGCCGACCTCGCCCGCGAGGACGTCCCCGACGCCGTGCTCAAAGCCTACGGCGACCAGCCCCTCCAGTTCGGCCCCGAGTACATCCTGCCGAAGCCGGTCGATCCGCGGGTGCTGTTCCAGGTCGCGCCGGCGGTCGCCCGGGCGGCGATCGACAGCGGCGCCGCCCGCAGCGAGATCGATCCGGAGGCCTACCGCGAGCGTCTCGAGGCCCGCCTCGGGAAGTCCCGCGAGCTGATGCGGGTCGTGCTCAACAAGGCGATGAGCGATCCAAAACGGGTCGCACTCGCCGAGGGCGGCGACGAGAAGATGATCCGTGCGGCCTACCAGCTCGCCGAACAGGGGCTCGCCGAGCCGGTGCTCGTCGGCGACGCGGCGGAGATCGACCGGACGACGACGAGACTCGGCCTCGAGTTCGACCCGGAGGTCGCCGACCCGTCCGCGGGCGACCACGAGGAGTACGCCGATCGCCTCCACGAGCTGCGCAAGCGAAACGGGATCACCCGAAGCGAAGCCGAGGAGCTCGTTCGGCGCGACTCGAACTACTTCGCCTCCGTGATGGTCGAACGCGGCGACGCCGACGCGATGTTGACGGGGCTGACCCACCACTACCCCTCGGCGCTGCGTCCACCTCTGGAGGTGATCGGCACCGCCGACGACGTCGAGTACGCCGCCGGGGTCTACATGCTGACCTTCCAGAGCCGGGTCATCTTCGTCGCGGACGCGACGGTCAACCAGAACCCCGACGAGGAGGTGCTGGCGGAAGTGACCGCCCAGACGGCGAAGCTCGCCCGTCGATTCAACGTCGAGCCGCGGGCGGCGTTGCTCTCGTACTCGAACTTCGGCAGCGTCGACAACGAGGGGACCCGTAAACCCCGGAAGGCGGCCGAGAGCCTCCGGGCGGATCCGGCGGTCGACTTCCCCGTCGACGGGGAGATGCAAGCCGACACCGCGGTCGTCGAGGAGATCCTCCAGGGCACCTACGAGTTCTCCGAGCTCGAAGAGCCCGCGAACGTGCTCGTCTTCCCGAACCTCGAGGCGGGCAACATCGCCTACAAGCTGCTCCAGCGGCTCGGCGGGGCGGACGCGATCGGCCCGATGCTAGTCGGCATGGACGAGCCCGTCCACGTCCTCCAGCGTGGCGACGAGGTAAAAGACATCGTCAACCTCGCCGGCGTGGCCGTCGTCGACGCCCAGCAAAACTAAAAGGCTGCATTCAAGTACGCGCCCGGACTGTAGCCGGGTATGAACGATCAGGGAGGCTCGACCCGAAAGCGGACGGGCGGACGACTCAAACACTTCCGGAACCGGCGCAAGTACGAACTCGGCCGCGAGGCCGCCGAGACGCAGGTCGGCGAGCCCCGCTTCCGGAAGATCGAGGTCCGTGGCACCGGTCGGAAGGTCCGTGCGCTCGCGACGAACGTCGCGAACGTCAGCGTCGACGGCGAGACCGTCGCGACGACGATCGAGGACGTCGTCGAGAACGACGCCAACCCCAACTACGTGCGACGGAACATCGTCACCAAAGGCGCGGTGATCGAGACCGGCGAGGG
>LKNG01000116.1 GCA_001564115.1 Natrialbaceae archaeon Tc-Br11_E2g8
ATCCAGCCGCTCGCGTTCACCGGCGACGCGCTGTTTTACTACCTCGCGCTCGGGACCGTCGTCGCCGCCTACCTCCTCGTCAGGCGGGTGCTGAACGCCCCCCTCGGCACCGTCTTGCAGTCGATCCGCGAGAACGAACCCCGCGCACGCTTCGTCGGCTACGGCGTCCAGTCGATCAAACGCCGCGCGTTCGTTCTCAGCGGCGGGCTGGCCGGTCTCTCGGGTGCGCTGTTCGGCCTGCACAACGGCTACGCGGCCCCGGCCGTCCTCCACTGGATCAACAGCGGCGACGTGATCCTCATGGCGATCCTCGGCGGCTCCGGGACGCTCTACGGACCGATGGTCGGCGCCGCGGTGTTCA
The DNA here is from genome assembly GCA_001564115.1 of Natrialbaceae archaeon Tc-Br11_E2g8. GTDB lineage: Archaea > Halobacteriota > Halobacteria > Halobacteriales > Natrialbaceae > Tc-Br11-E2g8. The sequence goes on from LKNG01000116.1 coordinate 362, forward strand.
CCGTGTTCGAGACCCGCGTCGGCTCGCTCGTCCCGTGGTGGCGGCTCTTACTCGGCGTCGCGTTCGTCCTCGTCGTGCTCTTCTTGCCGAACGGGCTCGTCTCGCTACCGACGCGGATCGCGACGGCAGTCGGCGGCCGATCGGCGGCCGATCCAGCGACGGCGGAGGACACCGCCGGCGGTGAGAACCGATGAGCGACGACGTCCTGCGGACCGAAGGGCTCACCAGACGGTTCGGGGACGTCGCCGCCGTCGACGGGGTCGATCTGGCCGTCCCCCGCGGCGAGTTCCGGAGCGTCATCGGCCCCAACGGGGCCGGAAAGACCACGCTGTTCGACCTGCTGAGCGGCGCGATCGCCCCGACGGCGGGGACGATCACGGCCCTCGGCGAGGAGATCACGGCGCTCGATCCGGCCGAGCGGGTCGAGCGCGGGCTGGCGCGATCGTTCCAGATCACGAGCGTCTTCGACGGCCTCTCGGTCCGCGAGAACGTCCGACTGGCGGCACAGGCGGCGACGTTCGGGGAGCTCTCGCGGGCCGAGCGGTGGTTCGCGGACACGGACTCGCTCGAGACGGTGAACCGACGGACGGGGACCGTCCTCGATCGGATCGGACTCGCCGAACGGGCCGACGCCCGCGCGAGCACGCTCGCCTACGGCGATCGCCGGCGGCTGGAGATCGGTCTCGTGCTGGCGGTCGATCCGGAGATCGTCCTGCTCGACGAGCCGACGGCCGGAATGAGCGGCGAGGAGACGGCCCGGACGATCGAGCTCGTAGAGGACGTCCTCGCCGAAAAGACGCTGTTGCTCGTCGAACACGACATCGACCTCGTGATGCGTCTCTCCGACCGGATCACGGTGCTCAACCGGGGAGAGGTCGTCGCGACCGGCTCGCCGGAGGCGATCGCGTCGAACCGGGCGGTCCGTGAGGTCTACCTCGGGGGGTACGACCGATGAGCGGACGGGACCGGACGGATGGCCCGAGCCGGCGGGACCGGACGGACGGCCGGAGCCGACTCGACGAGCCGCTGCTTCGCGTCGACGACGTCGTCGCCGGCTACGACGCGACGACGGTCCTCGAGGGGGTCAGCATCGACGTCGGCGACGGCGAGGTCGTCGGCCTCGTCGGCAGGAACGGCGTCGGCAAGACGACCACGCTGAAGACCGTCGCCGGCCTCCTCCAGCCGACGGCGGGTACGGTCAGATACGACGGCCGGGACCTCACCGCGGCCGGCCCCGAGGCGACGGCGCGGGCCGGAATCGCGCTCGTCCCCGAGGAGCGACGCATCTTCCACGGGCTGAGCGTGCGCGAGAACCTCGACCTCGCCCGGATCGGGGGGAACGCGGGAGGTGGCGACCGTGGCACCGAACCGGCGTGGACGACGGACGCCGTCCTCGAGCGGTTCTCGAACCTCGGCGAGCGGGAACACGCGTCGGGCGGGTCGCTGAGCGGCGGGGAGCGACAGATGCTCGCCATCGGCCGGGCGCTCGTCAGCGACGCACGCACCCTCCTGCTCGACGAGCCGACGGAGGGACTCGCCCCACGGATCGTCGACGACGTCGTCGAGACGGTCGAGGAGCTGAGAGACGACGGCCTCACCATACTCCTCGTCGAACAGAACGTCCACGTCGCCCTCGAGGTCTGTGAGTACGTGTACGTCATGGACAGCGGGGAGATCGTCCACGAGGGATCGAGCGAGGCGCTCGCCGACGACGGGGAGCGACTCGACCGACACCTCGGCGTCGGTCCGTAGCCCCGACCGGTCGGCGACACCCCGGCCGCGATCCGTCGCTCCGACCGGTCGGACCTCCACCATCCGTGTCCGAAGAACCGAAGCCGATACGCAAGAAAGTCAGACGTGTGCCCACCCTTTCGGTACACAACTAAGGTCTCCGGTAGACTTAATGGGTGTAAGAGGACAAACCGTAAGTCACTGGGCGGATCCGGAACGAACAGTGACCGCCAGTGACGGAGGTTTCGAACACGCGAACCGACGACGTGGCTAGCCGGACCGAGGGGCGTATAGATCCCGACGACAGCGACCGGATCGATCGAGCCGGTCGAACGACGGACGGGGATCCGATCGACGAGGGCGATCGGAGTGCCGACGGAAGCCGGATCGACGAGACGGCTCCGATCAGTCTCGAATTTATGATCCGATCGAGCGTACCGATCGCGGGCACCCCGACGGAGGCCCTCGACGCGCTTTCGCATCTCCGGGCGCGGGGCCGGATCGACGACTTCGAGGTGATCCGCTGGCCGGAGAAGGTGATCCTCGACGAGCCGACGGGACGGTCCGACGTGATCGAGCGGTTCGAGTCCTTCGAGCGCTGGGCGAACGAACACGGGCTCAGCGTCCGGCCGGCGTTCGAGCGGCGGACCGTCAGGTCGCTGCTCGGCGGTCGCCGGACGGAGCTGCGAACGCCGGTGATGTGTCTGGCCGTCTACGCCGACGGCGACCTCGCCGGCGTCTACCCCTGTTCGGACGGCGAGCGGAGATGGAGCGCACACGGCTTTCTCCAGCGGTGCCGCGACGGCGAGGGGGTCCCCCTGGTCCGCGCCGACGGGACGTTGCCCGATCCGTCCGCGTAGCCGACGGGACGTTGCCCGATCCGTCCGCGTAGCCGACGGGACCCGTCGTCCCGCGACTGCCCCCACCAACCGGATCGCGTAGCTTTTTGTGGCCCTCTCCCAACTGCGGGGTATGGTCGACGTCCTCGACAACAAGCGGTCGGCGACGCGGTTTCGCGTCCTCGTGGAGATCGCCGAGCGCCAGCCCGCGGTGAGTCAGGGCGAGATCGCCGAGGAGGTCGGCGTCACGAGCCAGGCGATAAGCGAGTACATCCGCGGGCTCGTCGACGACGGACTCGTCGAGAAGGAGGGACGGTCGCGGTACCGGGTCACCAAGGAAGGCGTCGACTGGCTGTTGACCGCGGCGGCGGACGTCCGTCACTTCGCCGATCACGTCACCGAGGACGTGCTCGGGGCGATGGGCGAGGACGCCGCGATCGCCGGCGCCGACCTCCCGGAAGGGGCCGACGTCTCGCTGTCGGTCGTCGACGGCCTGCTACGCGCCGAGCCTGGCGCCGACGGGCCGGCGACCGGCGTCACGACCACGGCCGCGGAGGCCGGCACCGACGTCGGCGTGACGGGGTTCGAGGGCGTCATCGATCTCGAGCCGGGGACGGTCACCGTCTGGCAGGTGCCGGCGGTCCGGGACGGTGGCTCCCGGGCGGTCGACCGCGAGCGGATCGCCGACGGCTGTGGGAGCGTCGACCTCGTCGCCGCCGCGGGCGTCGAGGCCGTCGTCGCCCTCAGGCGGGCCGGCGTCGACCCCGCGGTCACCGTCGCGGCCGACGACGTCGCCGTCGCCGCCGCCGAGCGGGGACTCGACGTCGGCGTCGTCGCGACCACGGGCGTCGTCGGCCGGATCACCGACACGCTCCGGGACGCCGACGTCGCCTACGAGGTCCTCGAGGGACGGTGACGGGAGGTCGGGGCGTCCCACACGGCCGTTTCGATTCGTCACCGGCGGTCGCTCGAACGGGAAGCGATCACCGGTAACGGGTCTTGCCGATCCGTCTCAGTCCCAGACGTGGATCGCGACGACGGCGAGGGCGGCGAAGATCACGGCGGCGCCAAAGCCCCAGGCGGCCTCGATCTCGGGTGCACCGATCAGCATGGCGAGTGCCCCGAGCGTCGCCAGCGCCGCGAGTCCCAGCGTGAGACCGAGCCCCTTGTCGGTCGCCGACCCGGTTGAGTCTGCCATGGCCGGTCGTTCTCGTTGGGACGTCTTAACTGCACTCGTTTCCGTCGACGCCGGATCGCGGTTATCAGTCTGGGTCGTCTCCTGGAGGAGTTTATCCGTCGGGGTCGTCTCCTGGAGGAGTTTATCAGTCTGGGTCGTCTCCTGGAGGAGTTTATCAGTCTGGGTCGTCTCCTGGAGGAGTTTATCAGTCTGGGTCGTCCTCCGGAGGGGTGGCGGACTGTGAGGGGTCGCCGGCCGTTCCGTCGGACGTCGACGGATCGACCCAGCCGTCGGATCGGGGTGGGCCGGCCCCCTCGACGGAGAGACGGCCGCTCGTCTCGTCGAAGACGTGGTGGCGGTGTGGGTAGGCGAACTCGACGTCGGCGTCGGCGAAGCGCTCGTCGATACGGGCCTGGACCGCCGAGCGGGCGCCCAACAGCTTGTACGGCTCGGTCACCCAGAACCGGAGGATCAGCCGGATCCCGTCGTCGGCGAACTCCTCGACGTCACAGACCGGCGAGGCGGCGTACCGGGCGCTACCGATCCGGATGTCGGGTCCGCCGGAGATGACGCCGTCGGCGTCGCGAGCGGCCCGCTCGGCGAGTCGTCGGGCGGCATCGAGATCGCTCTCGTAGGTGATCTCGAACCGGACCGGGATCCGGGTCCGCTCGTCCTCCGCGGAGTAGTTGATCACGTCCCGCTCGTGGATCTCGGAGTTCGGGATGACGATGAAGGTGTTCTCGAGGGTGAAGATCTTGGTGTACCGGATCGTGATGTCCTCGACGAAACCGCGGTGGCCCTCGTCGACGACCTCGATCATGTCGCCGATCTCGAAGGGCCGATCCGAGAGGATGAAGATCCCGTTTATGAAACTCGCGACCAGCGGCGCCAGGATGATACCGACGACGGCCGAGAACACCCCGACCGAGAGCAGGATCTCGGGGCTCTCGACGCCGAGCAAGACGGCGACGACGGTCAGAGTCACGATGAGGACGACCGCTCGGACCGCCCGGAGCACCGTCCGCGTCAGGCTCGGACGGGCGATCCGTCGGGCGACCGTCCGACCGGCGAGGCGCACGGCGAGCCGCGAGAGGTACCAGCCCGCAGCGAGGACGAGGAGGACCTGAATCGTCAGAATCGTCCACTCGAGGAGCCAGCCGGGGATCGGGACGGGGGAGAGCCCCTCGACCCGGTCCGCGACGGTCGTACCGACCCTCGACGCCGTGGCCACGCCCATGGGATGACCCACTTCTGGCCGTCCGTTATAGTTTCGGGCTCCACCCGGGGTTGCCGCGACCGGCCGACGGCGACCGGTCCAGAGTGTTACTCGAGATGTAATAAATTATTTGTCCCTCCCTCCCCTCGGTTGATCCATGAGCGAAGACGACGTCCGTTCGACCGTCGCACGCGTCGGCGACCGCCTCGACCTCGGGGAGTACGAGATCGACGCCTACCTCGCCGTGCTCGAACACGGCCAGCTGACCGCAAGCGAGATCGCCGACCGGACCGACATCCCCCAGCCGCGGGTGTACGACACCGTCCGCGGGCTCGGCGACCGGGGGCTCGTCGACCTCCGTGAGTCCCGGCCGATGAAAGTCGCCGCGATCGATCCGACGGAGGCGTTCGACGACGTCCGGTCGTCGATCGACGCGATGGTCGAGGGGTTAGAAGAGCGGTACACGGCCCCCACGCGCGAGCCCGAGGCCGTCTCCCTCGTGAAGTCGCGATCGACGATCCTCCGATACCTAGAGGAGGTGATCGTCGACGCCGAGTACGAGCTCGCGCTCGCGGTGACGCCGGACCTGCTGATCCGCTTCGAGGACGACCTGCGGCGGGCGGTCGACGCCGGCGTCAGCGTCGACCTGATCGTCACGCCGGCGGCGGAGGCGCCCGACCCCGGGTCGTTCGACTACACGGCGGTCGCGACGAACGCGCGGGCCCGCCGCGGGATCACCACCCCGGTGGTCGCCGTCGCCGACGGGAGCTACTCGATGTACGCGACTCAGGACGCCCTCCGGGACGACCGGGACCGGTACGGCGTCATCTTCGATCGGTCGGCGCTCGGCTTTCTCGTCTCCGGCTTTTTCGGCACCGTCCTCTGGACGACCGCGGGCGAACACCTCGCCGAGGACGACGGCGACCGGCCGTACCCACGCCGGTACGCGTCGATCCGGCGCTGCGTGAAAGACGTCATCGACGCCGGCGGGGAGTTCTACGCGACGATCGAGGGTCGGGACGTCGAGACCGGGAGCCCGCGGATCGTCCGTGGCCGGATCCGGGACGTCGAGTTCGAGCTCAGCGAGGAGGTGGCGGGACTCACCGTAGAGACCGACGAGGGCGAGGTGACCGTCGGCGGACGGGTCGCCGCCTTCGAGGACGTCGAGGCCCACGAGATCCACCTCGGGCGTGACGGGCCGCCGACGCTCGAGTGAGCCCCAGAAGCGGGGTAACACGTTCGGCCGACATCGTCGTTCCGTGAACCGACGGGGCCCGCTCGCCCCAACGAGCTTGCGGCTCGTCTCGGGAGCAGGTGACCGACCGGTCCCGGCGACGGGGCGGTATCGGGAGCCTTTTGGCCCGCTCGCCCCAACGAGCTGGCGTGCTGTCGGTCGAACTCCACGTCCACACGGCGCTGTCTTACGACGGCCGCGACCCGGTTCCGTTGATCCTGGAACAGGCACGGGCCGTCGGCCTCGACGCCATCGCGATCACCGACCACGACGAGATCGACGCGGCCCACGAGGCCGTCTCGCTGGCCCCCGAGTACGGCCTCGTGGCGATCCCGGGCATCGAGGTCTCGAGCAAGGCGGGCCACGTCCTCGGGCTCGGCGTCGAGGAGGCGATCCCGCCGGGGCTTCCCTACGACGAGACGCTCGCCCGGATCCGCGAGGGGGGCGGACTCGCGGTGGTCCCACACCCGTTCCAGGAGTCGAGACACGGCGTGATGGCCCGGATCGGCCGCCAGGAGCTCGCGATGGCCGACGCGATCGAGGTGTACAACTCCCGGCTGCTGACCGGACGGGCGAACCGACAGGCCGAACGGTTCGCCCGGGCCCACGGGCTCCCCATGACCGCCGGCAGCGACGCACACATAAGCGAGATGGTCGGCCAGGCGGTGACCCGGGTCGGGGCCGAGGAGCCGACCGTCGAGGCGATCCTGGCGGCGATCGCCGACGGACGGACCTCCGTCGAGGGGAAGCGAACGCCCTGGCGGATCAGCTTCCGGCAGGCCGCCGGCGGGGCGAAACGGCGCGTGGCCACCCGGGTCACAGAGCTGCTCGAATGAGCCTTCGGGGGGCGACGCCGTCGACGGTCCACGCGGCGATCGACGACGCCGATCCGTTCCCCGGGACGTCGGGGTTCGCCGGCGCCGTCGACGGCCGGCTCGTCAGGGACGTCCTCGGACGCGTCCCCCTCTACGTCGAACGGGACGCCCTGGGAGCCGACGCTGCGGACCTCGGAACACCGATCGACGCCGCAGAAACTCGAGAATCGGCCGACGTCGCGGGCCTCGAAACACCGGCCGACGCCGCGGACGCCGGGACGTGGGCGTTCTCGCCGAGAGCGCTCGCTGAGCCGGCCCTCTTCCCCGCCGGATCGATCGCCGACGGCGACGGGCTCCGGCGACGCTGGCGGCTCCCCGACCCCGAGCCCGAGCGGGACCACGGTCGGGCGCTCGATCGGCTCGAGCGGGCGTTCGACGTGGCCACGGCGGCGGTCGACGCCGATGTCGCGGTCGCCTTCTCCGGCGGCGTCGACTCGGCGCTGGTCGCCGCCGCCCTCGAGGCGCCGTGTTACGTCGTCGGCTTCCCGGGCAGTCACGACGTCGAGGCCGCACGGACCGCGGCCGCGGCGATGGGGGCCGACCTCGAGGTCGTGACGGTCGACCACGCCGACGTAACGCGGGCCGTACCGATCGTCGCCCGGGCGACCGGACGGACGGACGCGATGGCCGTCTCGATCGCACTCGGGCTCTTTCTTGCCGCCGAGCGGGTCGCCGCCGACGGCTTCGACGCCCTCGCGGTCGGGCAGGGTGCCGACGAGCTGTTCGGCGGCTACGAGAAGGTCGCCCGGCTCGACGACCGGGTCGCGGCCGACACCGTCCGCGGGGCGGTCCGCGAACAGCTCGCGACCCTCCCGACACAGCTCCCCCGGGACGTCCTCGCGATCGAGGCCGCGGGCGTCGAGCCGGTCGCCCCGTACCTCCAGGACGCGGTCGTCGAGGCGGCCCTGGAGCTGCCGGAGGCGCTGCTCGTCGACGGCGAGGAGCGGAAGGTCGGACTCCGGCGGATCGCCGCCCGTCGGCTGCCGGCGACGGTCGCCGAAAGGGAGAAGAAGGCCGTCCAGTACGGGAGCCTGATCGCCCGCGAGCTCGACCGGCTCCCCC
>LKNG01000117.1 GCA_001564115.1 Natrialbaceae archaeon Tc-Br11_E2g8
CTCCGCGGGATGCAGGCGCCCGACGTCTGGGTGCCGGACAACGAGGACGCGACGGCGCCGTCGATGCGCGACGAGGGGGCCGCGAACATCGTCGAGGTCGTCTCCGAGGGAGGCGGCGACTTCCCCGGCGAGATCCACCCCCGGATCGTCTGGCACCGGGACAGCCCCAGCACACGCTACCAGGGCTTCCAGCACATGCTCGAGATCGCCGACCCCGAAAACGGCGCCGTCGAACACATCGACGGCTTCGTGATCCCCGAGGTCGGCGGCATCGACGACTGGAAGAAAGCCGACGAGTTTCTCACCATCGTCGAGACCGAACACGGCCTCGAGGAGGGGAGCCTCGCGATGTCGGTGATCATCGAGAGCGGCGTCGCCGAGCAGGACATGGAGAAACTCCCCGACGAGATCGGGAAAGCCGACAACAACCTCGAGCGGCTCTTCTTGCTCGTCGACGGCCAGGTCGACTACACGAAAGACATGCGCGCGATCACGCCGACCGGCGGCCAGCCCGAGTGGAAGGAGCTGCGTCACAACACCTCCCGGGCGGCCAGCGCGGCGGGCTGTATCTCGATCGACGGCCCGTTCGACGACATCCGCGACGTCGAGGGCTACAACGACCGGATGGTGGCCAACCAGGCGATGGGGATGCTCGGCATCTGGTCTCTGACCCCCGGACAGGTCGTCGAGGCCAACCGGTCGCCGCTGCCCCCCGAGGAGGGAAGCTGGCTGCTCGAGGCCGGCGGCCGCGAGGTCGAACTCGAGGAGGAAGGCGGCGTCTACGTCTACGAGGGCGACCGCGTCGGACTCGAGGAGACCGACGACGGCTACCGGCTGACCGTCGGCGGCGACGAGCTCGTCCTCGACGAGGGGGAGCTCCGCGAGGAGCTGCTCGATCTGACCGCCTACGTGCCGAGCATGACCGACATCGTCGACTCGATGGAGGAGTTCGAGGCGGCGAAGGAGGCCGGCCGCGGCGCGATCGCGATGACCCAGGCGGCGACGGTCTCCATCGACGGCGTCGAAGTCGAGATCAGCAAAGACCGGATGTGGGACGAGGCCACCTACCAGGCCGCGATGACCCCGATCGCCCTCTTCCAGGACGTCTACGAGCACCGTCCGGACCAACACGAGGAGCTCGCCGAGATGTACGGCGAGGACGTCCTCGACCGGGCCATGAACGTCGGCTAGACGGACTCGTCTCCGGCCCACGGTAGACGGACGATCTTTTTCGACCGTCCGCCGCGTCGGCCTTTCGGCCGCTCGCCGTGTCGGTCCGCATCCCGGTCTTTTGTTCCAACCGCTCGCGACTGTCGGTTCGTATCCCGGTTTTCCCCGACCGTCCGCCGCTGTCGGTCCGCATCCCGGTTTCCCCGACCGTCCGCCGCTGTCGGTCCGTGTCTCGCTCCGGACGGGGCGGCCGGATGGACAGGATTTTAAGCCAGCGTGGCCAATCTGGGGCCACTATGGGCAAGAAGTCGAAGGGCAAAAAGAAGCGACTGGCCAAACTCGAGAACCAGAACAGCCGGGTGCCGGCCTGGGTCATGCTGAAGACCGACATGAACGTCGTCCGGAACCCGAAGCGACGCAACTGGCGGCGTAACGACACCGACGAATAATGAGCGCCAGCGACTTCGAGGAGCGGGTCGTCACCGTTCCGCTCCGAGACGTGAAAGCCGGTGCGAACCACGAGGCGGCCGACCGGGCGATGACCATCGTCCGCGAGCACCTCGCGAAACACTTCTCGGTCGAGACGGAGGCGGTCCGTCTCGATCCGTCGATCAACGAGGCGATCTGGGCGAACGGTCGCTCGAACCCGCCACGGAAGCTCCGGGTTCGCGCAGCGCGCTTCGACGAGGCCGGCGAGTCGGTCGTCGAAGCCGAGTTCGCGGAGTAACTTGCAGCGTCTTTCCTTCGCCGGCTCGGCGTACGTCGGCGTCTTCGCCCGCGCTACCGACGACTGCGTGCTCGTCCGGCCGGACGCCGACGACGACGCGGTCGCTGCCCTCGAAGCGGAGCTCGCGGTGCCGGCGGTCGCCACGACCGTCGGGGGCTCCTCGACGGTCGGCGCGCTCGCGACCGGCAACGAGAACGGACTGTTGGTCAGCAGCCGATCCCTCGAGTACGAGCGCGAGCGCCTCGAGGAGGCCGTCGACCTCCCGGTCGCCGAGCTTCCCGGACGGGTCAACGCCGCCGGCAACGTCGTGCTCGCGAACGACTACGGCGCGTACGTCCATCCGGACCTCCCGCGGGAGGCGATCCAGGTCGTCGGGGAGCTCCTCGACGTGCCCGTCGAACGCGGGGACCTCGCGGGCGTGCGGACGGTCGGCACCGCGGCCGTCGCCACCAACGAGGGCGTGCTCTGTCACCCCAAGGCGACCGACGCCGAGCTCGATCACCTGGAGGCGGTCCTCGACGTGCGCGCGGACGTCGGCACGGTCAACTACGGCGCCCCGCTCGTGGGCTCGGGGCTTCTCGCAAACGGCGCGGGCTACGTCGTCGGCGAGGACACCACGGGTCCCGAACTCGGCCGGATCGAGGACGCGCTGGGCTACGTGTGACCTCGCGTCCGCCGGCCGCGCTCACTCCGGGTACTTCGGTTCGCGCCGTTTCGCCCGTTCCAGGGCGGTCTCGACGACGTCGTGTACGTCGCCGTGGAAGACGCTCCCGTGGCCGGCGTACATGTGTTCGACGCCCTCGGGGAGCGTCTCGAGCAGCCGTTCGATGCTCCCGATGAGCCGCTCTCTGGACTGTCCGGGCATGTCGGTGCGCCCGAAGCTGCCGTACTCGAACGCGCCGTCGTCGTGGACGACGACGTCCCCCGAGAACAGCGTCGTCTCCGAGACGAACGAGACGTGGTCGTCGGCGTGACCCGGGGTGTAGACCACCTCGAACGCCTCGTCACCGATCGTCAGGCGGTCGCCGTCGTCGATCGCGTGGCTCCCCAACGGATGGTCGGCGTAGGCGTGGACCTCGGGGTCGAACGCCTCGCAGACGGCCTCGAGCTCGCCGACGTGGTCGCGGTGCTGGTGGGTGAGGACGACGGCCGCGACGTCGTCGACGTGGTCGCCGATCCGGTCGACGACGCCGTCGTAGCTGCCGACGTCGACGAGCGTCGTCCGCTCGCCGACCACCAGGTAGGCGTTGCAGGTGAACGTCTCCGCGCCTTCGGTGACGTGGTGGACCTCCATACCCCGACCGTCGTTCCCCCGGGGCAAAGCCGTGGCGACTCCTCGACGGTCACACCCTCCGAACGACGGACGGTACGTTCAGAGAGTCGTGGACGAAAGGCTCGGGCCGTCGGAGACGAACGACACGTTCGGGGAGTCGGAGACGAACGACACGTTCGGGGAGTCGTGAACGAACGGTACGCTCAGGGCGTCGGGGACGAAAGAATCGGTGGAGCGCCGAGAGGGAGATTTGAACTCCCGTGTCCGTGAGGACAGCAGATTTCGAATCTGCCGCCTTGGCCGGGCTAGGCTATCTCGGCCCGTCGGTCCGTACCCGGTCTGCGCTTTTACCGGTTTCGGTTCCACTCAGAACGGGAACATCGACTCCGCCTCGAGGTCCCGTTCGATGAGCTCGATCTCGTGGCCGTCCTGGTCTCTCGTGAACGCGTACATCTCGTCGTTGCTCTCGGGGTCGCGGTAGTCCTCGGCCTCCCGGACCATCAGCCGTTCCCAGTCCTCCGTGAGGTCGTCGACACGGACACAGAGGTGCCCCCAGGCGTCGCCCATCTCGTAGCTGCGGCCGTCGTAGTTGTAGGTGAGCTCGACCGCCATCGCCTCGGGGGCGGCGTCCTCGGGTTTCACGTAGTAGTTCGCGAACGTGTCCGACTCCCAGCGGCCGGCGCCCTCGTAGCCGAACTTGCGGGCCCAGAAGCCGAGTGCCTCGTCGGCGTCCTCGACGCGGATCATGGTGTGATCGAGCGACCACGTCGTCCCCTGATCGCGCTGGACGAGTTCGATCTCGTGTCCGTCTGGATCTTTCACGAACGCGTACCGGCCGCCACACGATTCGGGGTCGCGGTAGTCCTCGACACCCCCCGCCATCAGTCGCTCGTAGTGCTCCTCGAGTTCGCCCTCGGGCACCCGGACGGCAATGTGTCCCCAGGCGTCGCCCATCTCGAGGTCTGCACCCTCGTTGTGGGTGAGCTCGAGGAACGCCTCCTCCTCGCCCATCTCCTCCGGGCCGAGGTAGACGATGGTGAAGCCGTCGCCCTCGTAGCGGTCTTTCTCCTCGTACTCGAGGTGTTCGCCGTACCACTCGAGGGACTCCTCTAGGTCCTCGACGCGCATCATGACGTGATCGAGCGTTCCGTCCATGTGCCCGGAGACGCCCGCTCGGATCAAAAACGTGGCGGAGCCGGTCGGACCAGCCGTGGTCCGAAGAACGTGGCGTCGTCGGTTGGATCGGCTCAGCCGCGATCCGAAGAACGTAGTGGAGCCGTTCGGATCAGTCGTGGTTCGGCGTCCACTCCTCGCAGGCGTCCATGTCCTCCATCCGTTCGCCGTGGAGGCCACAGTAGGGGGTCATCCCGGAGCTCGACCGGACGTACTCGAAGTGGGTGCAGTTGCCACAGTAACGATCGGTCGTCTCCGTGGGGCCCGGCCGGTCGGCGACGATCACCCCGCCGCCGTCGCGCTGGGGTGGCGAGCGGAGCTCGCCCGTCGCCGAGCCGCCGTCGCCGGTCGGGGAGCCGACGGTGGACGGGGCCGCGCCGGTCCGGGAGGGGCGTCCGGCCGACGAGCCGGCAGCCGTAGACGAGGTCGACGCGTCGACGGCGGTTCCATCCGAGGCGGTCGAGGCATCCCTGTGGCCACCGGATTCGGTCGGGGCGTCCGCGTGGCCACCGGATCCGGTCGGGGCGTCCGCGTGGCCACCGGAGGCCGACGCGTCGGCGAGCTCGTCGGCGGTCGGCTCGTTCGTCTGGGTCTCGACCTCGCCGTCGGGCGTCCCACCGAAGAAGCCGACGCTCCCGAGTCCGCCGTCACCCTCGACCTCGACGACTTTCGTCCGGCCGAGCCGGGTGACGTTCATCTCGAGGGCGCCACCCGGGTCGTTTCGCGTTTTGAACGTGGCGACGGCGGTGAACAGACACCAGATCGCGCTGAGAAACCCGAGCAGGTACACCCCCGAGACGAAAAGCGTCAGGTCCTGGCCGTAGCCGTCCCAGTGGGACGGGTAGGCATACCGGAACAGCGCGACGCCGAGCAGGCAGATGCTCGCGCTGATCGCCGCGGCGGCCTGGACCCGTCGGCTCGCGGGCAACACGACGAACACCCCGACGAGCACCACCGGTGCGGCGAGCCCGCCGAGGATCCCCCCGTACTCCCGGGCGACGAGCCGGTCGGCGACGAAGACGTCCGTCGCCGCCACGAGGACGGCGAGTACCGCCAGCAGCCCTCCGGCCAGGACGAGCGTCGTCCCGGCGTACAGCCGCCGGAGGCTCGTCCCACCCCGGGCGTTCCCGTCGTACACCTCCGCCAGGCTGGTCATGGAGGGTCGTTCGGGCTCCGTCCACAAAACGATACGTCAGACACATGTCACCGGTGTGGTGGGTGTGACGCCGCGACTACGGCTCGCGGGCAAGCGAAAGCTTGAATCGCGACGCTCGCAAAGTCAGTGGCATGAGCGACGAGGACGGGCTGGCCCTCGGGGAACGGCGTCAGGTCGACGGAGCACCGCTGGCACGCGTCAGCTCCAGACTGACCTGGCCCAAAGAGCGAAGCGAGATCGACCGGCTCGAGGGCGAGACGGTGATCCGTACGCCCGACGGACCACGGCAGCTCTCGGCGGTGCTGGAAGACGTCGAGGAGACGTACTTCTCGACCGGCCGGGAGTTCGAGGCGAACGTCCGTGAGGTGATCGGGACCGGCCCGATCCCGACCGCCGACGAGTAGCCCGTGGCGACCGAGGAGGCGGGTGCCGGCGTCCGCTGGCTCCGTGACCGCCTCCTGGGGCTGAGCTGGGTCCAGCGGTCGTTGCTGGCCGGTGCCCTGATCACCGTCCTGTGGACGAACCTCGTCCAGTCCGGGCTGAACAACCGGCTGTTTTTCGACGGGCTGTTCCTGTTTGCCGGCCCGCTCGTGCTCGCCGTGACACACGGCCGACGGATCGGCTGGCGGATAAACCGGCTCGCGATCCGCAACGGTGTCCTGCTGGCGATGTTCGTCCTCCCCTTTTATCTGATCGGCTCCACCCTGCCGACGATCCGGGCGTTTTACCCGATGTGGGAGACCTCGACCGCACCCGCGGAGTTTCTCCCCCACGCCGCGAAGCTCTTTTTCCTCGCGCTGGCGGCGGAGACCTACTACCGCGGGCTGCTCTGTGTCGGGGTCAGCGACATCGGATTCAAGGCCGTCTTCATCAGCCCCGTCGTCTACATGTTCCACCACTGGGGGAAGCCGCCGATCGAGTTCCTGCTGTCGGGGCCGACCGACGTCCTCTTCGGCGCCGTCGACTACAAGTCGAACTCCATTCTCCCGTCGGTGATCGCCCACGGTGCCGGTCTCGTCTTGCTCGACTGGCTCGTCCTCCACGACCCGCTTTTCGATCCGACGGGGATTTTGGCCCACCTCGAGTGGCTCCCCGTGCCGCTGTGAACCCCCTCGGGAGCGTTCACCTGACGATCTGGCCCCCCATCCGGTGAACCGACGCCAGCCGCCGGTCGCGAAGGGATACCGTTTTGGGCTCCTGGGCCGTGCTCTCACCCGACACCTTTCGGTGACCTATCATGACTGACGCCACGACCATCGAACGGGAGATCGACGCGAACGACGTGGAGCTGATCAGGCTGCTGTTCGTCAACAACAGCGGCGTCCCACGCGGGCGGGTGCTCGACGCCGGCGACCTCGAGTCGATCCTCGAGGACGGGGGCAACCTCACGAAGGGGATGCAGTCGTTTACCGCCCTGGACGCGCTCGTCGACGGCGGCCGGTTCGGCCCCGTCGGCGAGATCCGGCTCGTCCCCGATCCGGAGACGTTCACCGTCCTGCCGTACGCCGACCGTACCGCCGCCATGCTGTGTGACATGTACGAGCTCGACGGGGAGCCGTGGGCGGCCGACCCGCGCTCGCGGCTGCGCGAGCAACTCTCCGCTCTCGCCGACGAGGGGCTGACCGTCCGGGCCGCCTTCGAGGGCGAGTACTACCTGCTCCGGGAGGGCGAGGACGGCCCCGAGCCGTTCGACGACAGCGCCTGTTTCGCCGTCGACGGGATGGACAGCGCCCACGAGATCGTCCTCGAGACGATCGACGCGCTGAAAGCCCAGGGGCTCGGGCTCTCGAACTACTACCCCGAGTACGGCCCCGGTCAACAGGAGCTGGTGATCGAACACGACGAGGGGGTCGCCGCCGCGGACAACCACGTCCTCTACAAGACGACCGTCAACGCGGTCGCCAACCGCCACGGCGTCGACGCGACGTTCGCCCCACAGCCCTTCGAGGGGTTGCCGGGCAGCGGCTGTCACGTCCACCTCTCGCTGTGGCGCGACGGCGAGAACCTCTTCGGGGATCCGACCGGCGACGAGCGATACGGCCTCAGCGACGTCGGCCGGAGCTTCGTCGCCGGCGTGCTCGAACACGCCCCCGCGCTCGTGGCGCTCACCGCGCCGACGGTCGGCTCCTACGACCGGCTCAAGCCGGGGATGTGGGCCTCGGCGTTTACCGCCTGGGGGCCGGACAACCGGGAGGCCTGCGTCCGGATCCCCTCCGCGACGCGCGGCGATCGGGCGGCGACGACCCGGCTCGAGTACAAGTCCTGTGACAACACGGCAAACCCCTATCTCGCCCTCCTCGGGCTGGTCGCCGCGGGGATGGACGGCGTCGAGCGCGGCCTCGAGCCGGGTGACCCCCTCGAGGTCGACCCCGCGGAGCTCTCGGAGTCCGAACGCGCCGAGCGCGGGATCGAGCGGCTGCCGGCGACGCTCGCGGAGGCCCTCGACGCCTTAGAGGAGTGTACACTCCTCCGGGAGGCGATGGGTGAATCCCTCCACACGGCCTACCTGGAGGTCAAACGCAGCGAGTGGGAGGCCTCCGTCGACGACGACGGCGAGTGGGAGGCCGACTACCTCACCCGGGTGTTCTGAGCCGCGGGCCGACCGGCCGTCACACCGTCGAAACAACTGAAACGCCCCGCGTCCGGGGCGTCGAGCCCGTCTCGGAACCTGTGGGGCCCGAACCGACAGCCCCAACTCCCCCCGGTCCGTCGACTCGACGGAGATGACAGGCGAGGAGTCCTCGGCCGGGCCGGAGTCTCCCTCGGGGACCGAACGGGCCGGGCCGGAGCCCCTCTCGGGAACCGAACGGGCCGTTCTGACGGCCGGCAGGGAGTGGATCCGCGACCACGAGGGGTGGCTGTGTGAGCTGCTCGCCGAGCTCGTCGCCCGGCCGAGCGTCACCGGC
>LKNG01000118.1 GCA_001564115.1 Natrialbaceae archaeon Tc-Br11_E2g8
CATCGCCGTCGGCTCATCCCCGCCGACGGGCCGACTCACCCCCGCCGACGGGCCGACTCACCCCCGCCGACGGGCCGACTCACCTCCGCCGACGGGCCGACTCACCCCCGCCGACGGGCCGGCTCACCCCCGCCGACGGGCCGGCTCATCGCTCCGGGTGGATCGGCGCGTCGAATCCACCTCTCACCAGTGGCTTGGCGACGTGACGTCTCGCACAGGGGGGAACCTCGTACCAGCCCTCCTCGAGCGTACGCTCGCGGGGAACCTCGACTCTCCCCGGGGCCGTCCGCGTACAGTCCCGACAGCGGTACCCCTGTTCGCGGCCGGCACTCTCCATCCGTCGTCCACAGTCGGGACAGGTCGGTGTGACCCGCTCGGTCCGGACGAGCTCGCGGACAGCGAACTTCTCGAGTTTGCAGACCCCCCTCGAGAGCTCGCCACAGACGGTGAGCCTGTCGCCGGGGACGAGCGCGCGAACGCGATCGCGGAACCGTTTCGTTGGTTCGAACGCGACACACTCGATCCGGTCGTCGCCGTCGGAAAGCGGGACGAAGACGTGACCGCCCCGTCGGCTCTCGGGCTCGCCGTCGACGACGCCGTCGAGCCGGTAGGCCCGCCCGTCGCGGGCGTCGGCGACCGTCCCGTCCCGGAGGTGGACGTCGGTCCCCTGGTTCGTCACGAACAGCCGGCCGTCGGCGACGGGCTCGCCCTCGATCGCGGCGGCGACCTCGCGGACGGCCCCGGGGTCGTCCCCACGGATCCCGTGGAGGATCGGCCCGGGGGTGTGGGGGACACAGACGGGTTCTCCCTCCCCGCGGTCGACGGTGTCCCACACCTCGGGGTAGCCCCGGTCGGCGGCGGCGAAGACGGAGTCGCGGTCGATCCGCCGGGGGCTCCCCCACCGGTCGGGCTCGCGGTAGCTGATGTACTCGTAGGTCCACTCCCCGAGGGCCCCCCAGGCGCCGACCGCGGCAAGCGCACCGATCCGCCCTCGGCCCTCGCCGACGCCCCAGTGTCGGTAGCCACGGGCGGAGAGCAGCCGTTCGCAATCGGCGATCGTCAGGTGATCGCGGATCGCCGCCCGGGAGAACGCCCTGACCTCCTCGGCTACCTCCTCCGGGGATCCCTCGGCGACGACGAGCCCCGGGCTGGTCCGGTCGTCGGCGACCTCCGCGAGCGCTTCGATCGTCTCCCGGGCGACCGCGAACGCCCGGTCGGGATCGCAGTCGGCGTGGATCGCGAGCGCCGCGTTCCCCCGCGTTTTGTACTCGACGGCGGGGTTGAGCCGGACGAGCAGCGTCCGCTCGACGCCCGACAGCCGGTCGGCGATCCGGCTCGCGACGTACGTCGTACACATCCCCCGCTCGCGGGAGTCGGTGTCGTCTACGCCCACGACGGTCATCGACCACCCTAGGCCCTCGAGCCAGTAACGGGTTTCGAGTCGATCCGCGTCGGACGGCTTCGAACGCCGTGAACAACCCCGACCACGAGGGTCGGGATCTCGCCCTGCTCCGCCTATACAACGGGCCGGAATCCGCCGACGCGACCGCGACGGCGGGGAAAACCTATTATACGAGGAGTGGCTTACCCTCTTCTATGTCCCGATCCGCACTGGTCGGCAACGTCACCGCGATGCTCGAGGACGCGGGCTTTACGGTGAGCGACCGGTGTGCGATTCGCCCGAAGAGCTTCGACGTCGCCGCCCGACGCGGCGAGAACCTGTTGCTGGTGAAGATCCTCGGCAACATCGACGCGTTCACCGAAGCGACCGGCCACGAGATGCGACGGCTCGGCACCTACCTGGAGGCGACGCCGCTCGTGATCGGCCTGCGCAGCCGCGACGAGGACCTCAAACCCGACGTCGTCTACTTCCGTCACGGCGTCCCCGTCCTCAGCCCGGACACCGCGTACAACCTGTTTATCGAGGGAGTTCCGCCGCTGATCTACGCCGCCCCCGGCGGGCTGTACGTCAACATCGACGGCGACGTGCTCGCCGACGAGCGGAAAGACCGGGAGTGGAGCCTCGGCCGACTCGCCGGCGAGCTCGGCGTCTCCCGGCGCACCGTCTCGAAGTACGAGGACGGGATGAACGCCTCCGTCGAGATCGCGATGGCCCTAGAGGAGCTGTTCGACGCCTCCCTGACCAGCCCCGTCGACGTCCTCGACGGTGCCGAGGAGGTCCACGACGCCGATCCGACACCCGAGGCACCCGATGCCGACCCGGACGACGAGGTGATCGTCGCGACGCTCACCCGGGCCGGCTTCCGGGTCCACCCCACCGTTCGCTCGCCGTTCAAAGCCGTCAGCCGCGACGACGGCGACGGCGTCGTGCTCACCGGCCACTCGGAGTTCACCGAGGCCGCCGAGAAACGCGCACGGATCATGAGCTCGATCGGCGACGTCGCCCGCACGCGATCGGTCTACTTCGTCGACCGTGCGAGACGGGAGGCGATCGAAGGCACCGCGCTCGTCGAGCGCGAGGAGCTCGCGGAGATGCGCGAGGCCGAGGAGCTACGCGATATGATCCGCGAGCGGGCCGAACGCGAGGCGGTGTAGGTCTATTAGTACGGCCGGCTCGAACCCCCGCCGATGCCCAGAATACCGTACGTCGACCGCGAGGAGCTCCCCGAACGCTACGAGTCGATCGAACGGATCGGAGCCGACCTCCCGGACGGTGTCGATTCGTCGTTCTGGAACGATCAGCCGACGGTCCGTACGTTCTCTAACAATCCCGAACTCGGGGAGGCACACGTCCGGATGAACACGGAGCTGTGGACCGAGACCGGGCTCAGCCGGGAGGAGCTCGAATCGGTCATCCTGGCTATCGCCCGGGCGATCGGCTCGGAGTACGAGTGGCACGACCACGCCATCGCCGCCGTCGAACGGACTGAACTCTCCGAGGGGACGATCCGCTCGATCGCGACCGAAGAGCTGGGGGCGCTCGCCGATCCCGAACGGCTCCTCGTGGAGTACGCCTTCGCGTACGTCGAGAACGCCGGGGAGGTCGGCGACGAGCTCCACGAACGCGTCGCCGAACGGTACGACGACAGCACGGTCGCGGGTCTGGCGATGCTCGCCGGCTACTACGTCTCGCTGGCCCACGTGCTCCGTGCCCTCGGGATCGAACTCGAAGAGGAGTTCGTCGGCTGGCAACTGGAGAACTACGCGTAGCCGCCGGCTCCAGAACTGCCGCCGGCTCCAGGACTGCCGCCGGCTCCAGGACTGCCGTCAGCCGGTGCCGCTACGGAACCCTCCCGCCGTGGGCCCGTGCTCGACGGGGCGCTCTCAGCCCCCGTAGGTCGCCTCGAGGTAGTCGACGATGTCCGCACTCTCGGCCATCCCGTCGACGCCGCCCTCTTCGTCGACGATGACCGGCACGCCGGTCTGGCCGCTTAACTCCTTTACCGCCGTTCGGTCGGCGTGTGCCCTCGGAACCTCGACGCTGTCGTACTCGACTCCGAGCTCGTCGAGTTTGCTCCGCACTTTCGCACAGAACGGACAGCCCGACAGTTCGTAGAGCGTGATCGCTGCCATAGCTCCGATACTCCCGGTATCGTCAAGAGATCACCGGTCCCCCGACGGCTTGCCGGAATCGCGGACGTCGTCGGCTCCGACGACCGTCGACACGTTTACCTGGCGGGCGGCCCCGAATCGATCCGATGAGCGACGCCGTCCCGACGCTCGTCGAGCCCGACTGGCTCGCCGACCGGCTCGAGGAGCCGGGGCTCCGGATCCTCGATTGCACCGCCCACCTGCACTTTCACCCCGAGACCGGCGCCCGGCGAACCGACTCCGGTCGACCCGGCTGGGAGCGAGCGCACGTCCCGGGGAGCGTCCACGTCGACGTCCCGACGACGCTCTCGGTGACCGAGGAGCCGGCGTACCCCTACCAGGCGCCGACGGCCGAGGCGTTCGCGACGGCGATGGAGCGTCTCGGCGTCGGAGACGACAGCCGCGTCGTTCTCTACGATGCCGCCGGCGGCGGCTGGGCCGCCCGGGTGTGGTGGCTGCTCCGTGCTTTCGGCTTCGACCGCGCGGGAGTTCTGAACGGCGGCTGGGTCGGCTGGATCGAGGGTGGACGGCCAATCTCGACGGCGGCTAGCGGCTCGGAACCGCCGACCGACGGACCCGAATCAGCGGTGGACGGCTCCGAGTCGGGAGCGGACGTATCCGGGTCGGTGACTCACGGCTCCGGGTCGGGAGCGGACGTATCCGAATCGGCGAGTGGAGGGACACCGACGACGTTCACCCCCGATCCCCGCCCCGGGCTGTTCGCCGACCGGGCGGAGGTCCGTGCGAGCATCGACGACCCCGACCGACTGCTGCTCAACGCGTTGCGGCCCGAGGACTTCGCCGGGACTGGCCTCGTGAAGTACGGCCGGCCCGGACGGATTCCCGCCAGCGTCAACCTGCCGGCCGTCGGCGAGAACGCCATCGTGGACCCGGAGAGCCACCGATACCTGCCGGTTCCCGAGCTCCATCGCCGGTTCGCCGACGTCGGTGCGTTCGACTGCGATCGTCTGATAACCTACTGTGGGGGTGCGATCGCCGCCAGCAAGGCCGCCCTCGCGGCGACGCTCGTCGGGATCGACGACGTCGCGGTGTACGACGGTTCCCTCGCCGAGTGGGGCGAGAGCGCCCTCCCCATGGAGACCGATTGAGCGGAGTTCGGACGGTGGCGCTCGAACCGACTGCGGGTGGACGTCCCCGAACTCAGAACAGCCCGTCGACGTCCCCCTCCCTGGCGCGGCGGCGGTCGACGTGGTCCGCGAGCCGGCGGTGGACCGTCGCCCGCCGGTCGTCCTCCCGGACGAACGCGAAGAGCAACGAGACGAACCGGCTGTCCGTCCGTCCGGCCTCCAGATCCGTCCGGGCGTACTCGATCGCGGCCTCGACGGGCGCGCGGTCGTAGCCGAACTCCTCGGCGAGGATCCCCGCGGCGATCGCCGTCTCCCCGACGTCGAGGTCCTCGAGACGCGGAGTGGTTCCCTCGTGGACGAGCCGGACGGGCGGCCGACGGTCGACGACCTCGGGGTCGGCGGCCAGGACGGCGAGATACCGCCGGACCTGCGGCAGGTCGATCCCGCGATACCCCTCGGGGAGGGGTGCAAGATACTCGCCGGCGCTCCCGGCGAGCCCCGTCGCACCCTCCCAGTTGCGCTCGTGGGCGTGGTACACCGCGGCGGTGAACTGGATCAGCCCGTGGAGCAGCCGCTCGTCGTCGGTCCCCGACTCGAGGTCGAGCCAGCGATCCTCCCAGGCGTCGTGGGCGGCGTGGAAGTGACCGTCGTTGTAGATGGCGACGCCGGCACGCAGCGCCTCGCGCATGGGGAGTCTACGGCCGATGGGATCAAAACTCCCGGGTCCGGGAACCGGGCCTCTCCGGTAGTCGATCCACCCTGGCCGTGACCGTGATCGACCCATCCCATAGGCCGTGATCGACCCATCCCATAGGCCGTGATCGACCCATCCCATAGGCCGTGATCGACCCCACACCGTGGCCGTCGAGGGAAGCGTCGACGTTCCCCTCCAAATTTGGGGCCGGTTTACTCGCCGATCCGGGACGTACGAGCGTGACATGGGAGAGTATCTCACCAGCTGTCCGGCCTGTGGCCGGGAGTTCGAGGCCGACGAGGAGATGCGCGTGGCCACGCTGGAGTACGGCTGTCCGATCTGTGCCGCGACGCTCACGCCGGCGGCGTTCACCCCCCACTGACCGCGCCGGGAAGACGGGACGAACACGGAACCTCGGCGATCGGCGTCTCCGTCGCCCCGGTGAGCTCAGCCGTCGAACCCCTCCTCCCACCGGAACCGGCCGTTTCGCTGGACGACCTCGCCGTCGACCTCGAGTCGGGACGCCTCGCTCACGTCGAGGATCATGTCGACGTGAACGGCACTCTCGTTGCCCGACTCGCCGTCGGGCAGGCAGGCGTCGTACGCCCGGCCCACGGCCAGGTGGACGGTGTCACCCATCTTCTCGTCGAAGAGGACGTTGTCCGTGTAGCGGTCGATACCGCGGTTCATGCCGATTCCGAATTCGCCGATCCGACGGGCGCCAGCGTCGGTGTCGAGGATCCCCGCGATCACGTCCTCGCCCTCGGCGGCCTCGAAATCGACG
The DNA here is from genome assembly GCA_001564115.1 of Natrialbaceae archaeon Tc-Br11_E2g8. Classification (GTDB taxonomy): domain Archaea; phylum Halobacteriota; class Halobacteria; order Halobacteriales; family Natrialbaceae; genus Tc-Br11-E2g8. The sequence goes on from LKNG01000118.1 coordinate 6,119, forward strand.
ACTTCGCCGTCCTCGACGGTCAGCCGGACGTCCCGGACGGGCCGACCCCGGAGGGTCATCGGGACGTCGAAGGTGACCTCGCCGTCGGCCGCCGCCGGAGCGGTGAACACCTCGCCGCTGGGGAGGTTGTGGGAGTCGTAGGCGACCGAGGCGGCGCTGTTGACCGCGCTCCGTCCCTCGATCGACGCCCGCAGATCGGTCCCCGCGGAGACGAGCCGGAGCTCGCTGCCCGCATCGAGGAGCCGTTTCATCCGGGCCATCTCCTCGGCCATCGCCTCCCAGTCTCTGAGTATCGCGCCGTAGGCGAACTCGCGGTACTCCTCGGTGGCCATGTTCGCCGCCTGGGCGAGCGCCCGCGTCGGGTGGACGGTCGAGATCCACCGGGTGTCGTAGCGCGCCTCCCGGACGGCCCGGTTCGCCCGCCGATGGTCCCGGCGGCGCTCGTCGGGGACGTCGGCCGTCGCGCTCCGGTTGCGGCCGCCGCCGAGCGAGAGGTAGACGTCGGCGGCCTCGAGCAGCGCCCGCTCGTGGCCCGACTCCTCGAACTCGCCGTCGTGAGCGTGTAAGTACGCCCGGCGAAGCTCCCCGGAGTCGTAAGTCGTGAGGAGGGTCGCTCCCCGCTCGCCGAGTTTCTCGGCGACGGCGACGGCCAGCTGGTGTGCGTCGGGACCGACCGAGACGACGACGTCGTCGCCGGCCTCGACCCGCGCGCTCCAGTCGACGAGGATCGCCGCGTGTTCGCGAACGCGTTCGTCCATGGTTGAACTCGGAGCGTGGGAGCTAAAGCTCCGGGGGCTCGCCGATCGTGATCGTCCCGACGGTCTGCAGTGAGCGGTCACGCCGCCCGGGAGCGCACGAGCCCGACGACGAGGTAGACGACGGGCGTATCGAGGACGGCGATCGCGAGTTTCAGCAGGTACTGGCCGACGATCAGGGCGGGGATCGCCGCGAGCGGGAGGGCTCCCTCGATCCCCAGCAGCGTCGGGGCGAGAAAGAACGCGACGCTCACGAAGAGTACCGTGTCGATCGCCTGGCTCGTCGCCGTCGAGGCGAGGTTGCGCAGCCACAGCAGCTCGGGACCGGTCCGGTCGCGGATCTCGTGGAAGAGCCAGACGTCCCAGTTCTGGCTGACGACGTACGCGAGCAGGCTCCCGATCACGACGTTCGCCGCCGGGCCGAGGACCGCCGCGAACTCGCCGGGGTCGACCGGCGAGGCCTCCGAGGCCGGTGCGAGGATCGTCGACCACACCAGAAGCAAGACGACGAAGTTCATCGCGAACGCGACGTTGACGACCACCGCCGCGGCCCGCCGCCCGTAGAGTTCGGCGTAGCAGTCGCTGGCGAGGAACGTGAGCGCGTACGCGAGCGCCGCACCCGGGAGGACGAGCTCCGGCCCCGCGATCGGCAACGCGAACGGGAGGTCGAAGGCGAGGATCTTCGCCGCCGTCAGCTGTGCGGTCGCGAGCGCCGTCACGAACAGGCCGATCAGCGCCACCTGCGGGATCGTCGGGGTCGCACCTCGCGTCTCGGTCATCGACGCCGTCTACCCACCTCGGTTACTTAAACGATACTATCCGGAGAAGATTCAGAGGTTCCCGAAATATGATTAGATAGTTCGGGGGTTGTCGGTTCGAGAGTATCGGTTCGGGAGTATCAGTTCGGGATCGTCGATTCGGGAGGTCGGGCATCCGGCCGGACGACGGCTGGTGACCACGACCTCTTTGTCCGTCCGGCCCGACGGGGGAATCGATGATCGACGACCTCGAGTGGACGGCCCCCGAGGGGTGGCCACGGATCGAGACGATCGACGCCCACACCGGCGGGGAACCCCTGCGGATCGTCGTCGACGGCTTCCCGGATCCGGAAGGGGCGAGCATTCTGGAGAAACGCCGGCACGCCCGCGAGGAGCTGGACGAGTACCGCCGGGCGCTGATGTACGAGCCCCGTGGTCACGCCGACATGTACGGCGCGATCCTCACCGAGCCGACCGACGGGAGCGCGGACGTCGGCGTCCTGTTCACCCACAACGACGGCTACAGCACGATGTGTGGCCACGGGATCGTCGCCCTCGGCACCGTCCTCGTCGAGGCCGGGGCGGTCGAACCCGGACCGATCCGAATGGAGACCCCCGCCGGAATCGTGACCGCACGGCCGACGGTTGGAGACGACGGCGAGGACGACGGTGAGGACGGCGGGACCGGTGTCGACGACGGCGAGGACGGCGGGATCTGTGTCGACGACGGCGAGGACGGCGGGACCGGTGTCGACGACGGC
>LKNG01000119.1 GCA_001564115.1 Natrialbaceae archaeon Tc-Br11_E2g8
CAGACCGACGAACACCGGCCACACTTGGTACAGGCATCCTGGTCGAGTAGCTCGCGCCAGGTGAAGTCGTCGAGGGACTCGGCGTTCGTGGCGTCGAGGTCCGCGGGGACGTTCGGCAGCCGTCTGCCGGCGTCGGGATCGCGAGTGACGACGTTCGCGAACGAGGAGAGCATGTGAAACGGTTTGGCGTAGGGGATCCACGCGATGAAAAAGAACGCGAGCAGGGAGTGAGACCACCACGCCCACCAGTGAAGCGACGCGGCGAGGGATTCGGACATTCCCATCGCGCCGAAGGCCATCCCGAGACCGTAGCCGACGAAGCTGACGACCTCGAACTCGGGCATGCCGGTGCCGTAGATCCGCAACCCCTGGAGGAGGAAGCCACCGACGCCGAGGAAAAAGAGCGTCCAGATGAAGACGTCGTCCTCGAGGGAGGTGTGTTTCCCCCAGAGCCGTTCGTTTCGGACCCAGTAGCGTCGGTACATCGCCATCCCGACCCCGACGACGAACAACAGCCCCATCGCGTCGACCATGAACTGATAGGCGAGGTAGAACTCGCCCACCCAGAAGCTGTCCCCGAGGAGGATCCGGTAGGCGTACTCGTCGAAAAAGAGGATCGTGGTGGCGATGAGAAGCGTCAGAAAGCCCCAGAGGATAAACGCGTGCATCAGGCCGCCGTAGATGTCCCGGTCGAACTGCTTTTCGTTCGAGAAGACGATCCTGGCGGCGGCGGAGATCCGTCCGGGGAGCCCGCTCAGCCGCTCGAACGGGTCCTCGTCGCCTTCCGTGTACCGCGCGAACCGCCGGTAGACGCCGTAGAGAAAGATCAGGATGGCGACGGCCGCGAGGTAGTAAAACAGCGCCTTCCCGGTGCTGCTTATCCCCCAGTACGTCTCCCTCGTGATCTCCGCCTGCGCGACTATCATGTGTCACCTGCGGTCCAGCCGTGACTTAACTCTTACCCGGGGCCGAATCGGCCCCGGTGCAGTCTCCCGGGAATTGAAACCCAGTTTCGAGTTTACGCCGCGTCGGTCGTCGGTCGAGGACACGCCACGTCCGTCAGCAACAGTCTTATTACCACGTCCGTCGGGAGTGTCGACCCATGGACGAGAAGACCGAGCAGCTCCGGGAAATCTTCACGAGCGTCACCGACGAGGAGTCGGTGACCGAGTCCCAGGAGGACACGCGCGGATCCCTGGAACGGGACGAGCGGAGTATCGACGAGCGCCTCGAGGCCCTCATCGAGCGCATGCACGAGCGGTACGGCTTCGAGGTCGAACTGGAGACCGGGCAGCTGGTGGCCGTCGCGAAACGGTTCTACGCCGACGAGGACGACGACGCGATCGCCGACGCGCTCGACGTCGACGCAAGGGAGGTCTTCGAGGCCCGGCTCGCCTTGCACCTCGTGGGCGAGGAAGACGCCGACGGTGTCGACCTCACCGCACTCCGTGACCGGGAGGGCGACGACGAACGACTCGCGGCGGAGCACGGCGTCGACGTCGACCGGATCCGGCGGTATCGCCGGATCGCCGCCGCCCGCGAGCGGTCACGGGCGGCCAACGACCGCTACCGCGAGGAGTTCGACGACCTCCTCGGGGACAGCGCGCTGACCACGCGGATGGCGACGGACGTCCGGGAGGACGGGCTGGAGGACGCAACCGAGGGGATGGAAACCGACGTCTCCTTCTAGCCGTAAACGAGGAGGTGGAGTGCGCCCATCGTCAACAGCGCGCCGACGACGGTGTTGATCGCGGGGAACCACCAGTACGCACGGGAGACGCCGACGGAGGTGAGGGCGACGACGGCGATCAGCGCCGGATAGACGAGCATTATCGTCCCGAGTCGGGGATCGACGAGGGCGAAGCCGACGGCCGCACCGAGCCAGCACAGCCCACAGTAGAGGTAGGTCCGTGCCTCGCCGAGGGCCGTCGCCGTCGTCCGGATCCCCGCCGCCCTGTCGGGTTCGATGTCCGGGACCGCCGAGAACGTGTGCATCCCCATCGCCCACAGCCAGGCGCCGGCGAGCGCCGCCGCCGGGGGCTGAGCGCCGGCGACTGCGGCGTAGGCGGCCGCCCCCGGCGCGACGTACAGCCCGTTCGAGAGCGAGTCGAGAAGCGGCGTCGTCTTCAGCCGCGCCGGTGGTGCGCTGTAGGCCGCCCCGAGTGTCAGGAAGACGACCATCCACGGCCAGGCCGCAGTCGGGAGGACGGCGAGACTCGCGACGCCGGCAGCCGCGGTCAGTGTCACGAGTATCGGGACGATCGGCTCCCCGCGATACCGGCGCTCGCGGCCCTCCTTTTTCGGGTTCTCGAGGTCGATCTCCCGGTCGTAGATGTCGTTGATCCCGTAGAGGAAGACGTTCGCCGGCACCAGAAAGTAGACGAAGAGGCCGACGGTCACCGGGGTGAAAAGCTCCCCGACCGAGGAGGCGCCGTAGGCGACGCCGACGGCGACCGGTCCCGCGAGGTAGAGCCAGAAGCGGGGCCGGGAGAGAACGAGGAGGTAGACGAGCAGGTCCGTCGTCGTGCGGTCCGATCGACGCAGGGGGTTCTCGGTCATCGTGCCGGATTCGAGTTCCGTGCCATCGTGTCGCCGGTGTCGGCGTCCGTTTCGGGTCCCCTTTCGAGGTCCGTGGCTATCAACCCCACGCTCGCGGTCGATATTCGCTGTGAGTTCCGGGTAGTGCTTTCGTCCTCGCGTCGGGGTAGTGCTTTCGTCCTCGCGTCGGGGTAGTGCTTTCGTCCTCGCGTCGGGGTGGAGGGGTTGTCCGCAGTCGGGGTGATGGCTCCGTTCCCGCGGTCGGCCCGAACCCTCCTCGGGCGACCGCGTCCCCTACCGGCCGTCCCAGCCGGCCGGTCGGCCGAAATCGGCGAGGACCTTCTGGGCCGTCAGCTCGCCGCTTATCAGACACATCGGAACGCCGATCCCGGGCGTGGTGTACGAGCCGACGAAGTAGAGCCCGTCGACCTCCTTCGAGCGGTGGGAGGGACGCAACGGCCCCGTCTGTGTGAGCGTGTGGGCCATCCCGAGTGCCGTTCCCGCGAAGCTGTTGTACCGGTCGGCGAACTCCGAAACCGAAAACGACTCCTCTACGACGATCCGTTCGCGGAGGTCGACGCCGGTGTTCTCGGCGACGTCGGCGAGGATCCGGTCGCGGTAAGCCTCGCGGATCTCGGGGCCGTCCTCGAGATTCGGCGCGATCGGAACCAGCACGAAGAGGTTGCTGTGGCCCTCGGGGGCGACCGAGTCGTCGGTCCTCGAGGGCACACAGAGGTAGTAGGCGGGATCGTCGGGCCAGGCCGGCTCCTCGAAGATCGTCTCGAAGTGAGGCTCCCAGTCGGTCGGCAAGACGAGGGTGTGGTGGGCCAGCTCGTCGACCGACCCCTCGACGCCGAGATACAGCAGGAACGCCGAGGGCGCGTACGTCTTCGACTCCCAGTAGGAGTCGTCGTAGCCGCGTTTCTCCGGTGGCAGAAGCTCCCGTTCGGTGTGGGCGTAGTCGGCGTTGCTCACCACGAGGTCGGCCTCGATGCCGCCGGAGGGGGTCTCGACGCGGAACGCCCCCTCCCGGCCTTTGATCTCCGTCGCCGGCCGCTCGACGTCGTAGCTGACCCCGAGCTCCTCGCCGAGCTCGGCCATGCCGTCGATCACCCCGCCCAGCCCGTCGTCAGGGTAGTAGACGCCGAGGTTGAAATCGACGTGGCTCATCAGGTTGTAGAGCGCGGGGGTGTTCTTCGGGGAGCCCCCGAGGAAGACGAGCGTATACTGCATGATCTGCTGGAGCTTCGGGTGCTCGAAGTAGCCCTCGACGTGGTCTTGCATCGAACCGAGCAAGGAGAGCCCGCGGGCCTGTCTGGCGACGTCGAGGTCGATGTAGTCCCGGAAGCGCTCGCGATCCTCGTAGACGAAGTGTTCCATTCCCACCTCGTAGTTCAGCTCCGCCTTCTCGAGGTAGCGTTCGAGCGCCTCGCCCGCGCCCGTCTCGTACTCCTCGAAGAGGCGTTTGGTCCGTTCCAGATCCGGAGTGATGTCCACCCGATCGCCGTCCTTGAAGAAGATCCGGTAGTGTGGGTCGAGGTGGGTCAGCCCGTAGTACTCCGATGGGGTTCGATCGAAGTGGTCGAAAAAGCGCTCGAAGACGTCGGGCATGAGATACCACGACGGTCCCATGTCGAACCGGAATCCGTCCCGCTCGAGCACCGACGCCCGACCGCCCAGTCCCTCGTTTTTCTCGATCACGTGGACGTCCGCGCCCGCGTCGGCCAGATAACAGGCCGTCGATAGCCCGCCGACGCCGGCGCCGATCACGACGACCGACTCGCCCGCTAACGGTTTCATACCTGCCTCTAGTGACGAGGCGGTGATAAACCTGCGTCCTCCCGGCGTAGGCCCTCTCGGCCGCCGACTCCGATGGGACCCAGCTTCCTCGGCCGTCGCCTCTAATGAGGGCCACCTCCCTCGGCCGTCGCCTCTAATGAGGTCCACCTCCCTCGGCCGTCGCCTCTAATGAGGTCCACCTCCCTCGGCCGTCGCCTCTAATGAGGCCCACCTCCCTCGGCTGCCGCCTCCGGTGGGTTCCTGTCCGTCCCGCCCGTACGGAACGTATGGACGAAGCCACGATGGCCGGGAAGACCGCGGTGATCACCGGCGGAACGGGCGGCATCGGGCGGGCGGTCGCCGAGGCGTACCTCGAGGCCGGCGCGTCGGTCGTCATCGGCGCACGGGACGCGGAGGACGTCGAAGGGGTCGTCGAGACGCTGGGCGAGGCGGCGATCGGGCTCCGGACGGACGTCCGAGACGAGTTCGACGTCGAGCGGCTGATGGAGACTGCCGCGCGCTTCGGCGAGGACGCCGGGATCGACGTCGTCCTCGCCGCGGCCGGGGTCTACCACGGCCCGGCGGGGGAGACACCGACCGAGGAAGAGCCCTACTCGGCGGTCGACGACAGCTGGCGGACGAACACCCGCGGCGTCTTCGCCACTCTCCGGGAGGCCGCTCCGCACCTGACCGACGACGCCCGGGTGCTCGTCCCGACCGGGGCGGTCGCCCGCGAGGCCACGCCGGGGTACGGCGCCTACGCGATCTCGAAGGCCGGCGCCGAGGCCGTCGTCCGTGGCTTCGCCGCCGACACGGACCACGTGGTCGGCTGTCTGGAGCCGGGGACGATCGCGACCGAGCTCACCGGCGGTCACGGCCGGGAACCGGAGTCGGTCGCCGGGATGTTCGTCTGGGCGGCGACCGAGGCGGATCCGGAGGAGTTAGACGGCGAAATCCTCGGCCTGCGGGAGTGGAAGATGGCGACACGGTGAGCGGTCAGGAACGAACGACGTGGTCCTCCTGCCCGGAAACCACGATCTCGCCACCGCCCAGAAGTACGTCCGGATTTCCGGAACAGCGACCGCATATGCACTCCGGCAAGCGCATCACCGATAACTAACAGTCTACTCACGGTTCTTGTAGCCTCTGCTGTATACAGAGGATGTAGTCAGCAGTTGGTCACCGTTGCTCTCACACCGCTACGAACGAACGAGCGGTTCAGCAGCTAGGGATACGAAACAACGCTGATCAACACTAAAAGGACCTTCTGAGTGCCGAGGCCACCGATTTACTGGTTTCAGGGCGTGGGAGAGCAACGATGGGACGTGACATGCGTATACACACGTTCAAAACACTCTTCCCTACTCTTAGTACACATAGAATATGGTTGACAAAGAAGTGGTGTTACAGGGATACGAGGATATTGCGGATGTATATGCCGAGGAGAGATCGCCAAGCGATGCGGAGCAGAACGCCCTGGCTTCGTTTCTTGAGAAGCTTTCGACTGAGTCACGGGTGCTGGACGCTGGCTGTGGAGGGGGAGAGCCAGTGCTCCAGCAGCTGACCAGCCAGTCACAACGGGCAATCGGGCTCGACTTTTCTGTACAACAGCTAGAGATGGCTCAGTCCAGCGCTCCGGAAGCGAATTTGCTGCGTGGCGATATGACTCGATTACCGCTACGCGACAGCACAATTGATGCTGTGCTCGCCTACCACTCGTTGATCCACGTCCCGGCTGGGGAACACCAGACAGTCATCGACGAGTTTGCGCGGGTGCTTCGTCCAGGTGGTCACCTACTCGTGTCGGAAGGCCCCGGCGAATGGCAGGGAACGAATCCGGATTGGTTAGACGCTGATACCGAGATGCAGTGGTACATTGCCGGCGCTGAGGCGACCCGAGTGCAACTGGAGAATGCAGGATTCCAGATCGAAACCGAGTACGGCGCTCCGAATACACTTGCGAAGGACGAGGAGGCAAGCTGGATTTTCTTTGATGCGACACGTGATCGCACGTAGTACCAAGTACATCGTCGGCGTTCGAGTGTCGAGGTCGTTAATATACTGCTTCCGCCGAACGGTCTCGCACTGCGCTGGCTCGCGACCGATCACAGAAACCACGAATCGACCGATCCCTCGTGCAAGACTCGCGCGATCAACCTTGCACGCCCACCGATAACAATATCGCTAATCTGATTGTTGTTTCACCAGGTTAGGCAAGAGCCGTGATCACTTCATTGCCCTGTGCCCTCGATTGGGTGGTCGTCTCGTCTACCACTACCGAGAAACGATGCCGTCAACCCACACCATGTAGATCGGTTTGCACCATCGTCAAGGTACTGTCAATTCACAGGACGCTGATCGCCGGACGTTCCCAGAAGACGATCAGTCAGCAGTGCTAGCGTGGGTCGGAGCAAACACCGGCCGGTAGATTCGGGTCGCATAGAGGATCAACGGGACTCCAACAACTGTCGGACCCAGCCACCGTGCCAGCGGCGGGAGCATTGTGAGGTTGACCGTAACCGCGGCCGTCACCGTCGCGATGAAGGCACCGCCCATGAACGTGATATGACGGTCGATCCACAGATCTCCGCCCTCGGATGAGAGCGTTCGCAACTCGTGGGCGGCAAGTATCCCACCGATCGCACCAAAGACGACGAGTGCCGGGGCCAATCCCGGATCACCGGAGAGCGAGGCCCAGCCACCGCCACCAACCATTGCCACTCCTGTGACAATCATCGAGCCGTGACACAACCAGTCAATCGCCTCAATCTCCTCGATCCTGTTTCGCCGCCGGTCGATCACCCGATAGCCCGCAAGGACGAGATAGCCGCTAAAGACTGCAATTGCGAGCAGAAACCATGACTCGATGGCGATCGACAGTGGCACTGCCGAGGTCGTCACAAATCCCATCGAGAGCCCGTAGTACTTTCCGAGCTGATTGTGCCGAGTTCGTCCCTTCTTGGTGACAATCGCACCTGCACCCGCCAGCAGGGCGACACCGCCCGCCAAAATGTGGGCAGCCAATAGTACGTCAAGTGTCACATCCAACATCGTACTCACGTATCTTGGGACAAGCTACTCGGTTCTTCAGGCAACATGTTGGTGATAGCATGATCTCCGCACGCTTCCAGATTGCGTTACCAGAAGAAACGTACATGCACGACCTCTCAACGGACTATCCAGCAGCACAGTTTCGCTTGCTCAGCAGCCTCGAAACCGAGCATGAAACTATCGAACTCGGCGAGGTTATTGCCGAGGACCCCAGTCGCGTTTCCGAAGCGTTTGCCAATCATCCGTCGATTGTCGAACACAAACAACTGGTGCAGACGGATCGCCGTTCGATGGCTCGCTACCGGACCGCCGAGCGTGGCATCCACGCCTTCCTCGACGAGTTCCCAACACCGCCGGAGTTCCCTATCGTTGTCGAGAGCGGCTCCTTCGAGTTCAGTCTGACAACGACTCGCGAGGCGTTCGAAAGGCTTCAAGATGGGATGGACGAAGCCGGTCTCTGGTACGAACTGCTATCGATCACACCCGCAGAAGACAGCGAGGAATTGCTAACCACCCGCCAGCGAGAAGCGTTGACTGCAGCGCTTCGACTGGGCTACTTCGAGGTGCCACGAGCGTGTAATCTGGTGGATGTCGCCGAGACGCTTGATGTGGACAAATCAACCGCCAGTGAACTGTTACGTCGGGGTCAAGGACGACTGGTCGTGTGGTTTCTGGGCGGAGCAACTGGGAGTCACCTGAACGAGCGATAGGGAGTCACAACCGAGTTTTTGCCACATCTACACAGTACCGTTAACAGTTCCCTGAAACGAACTCCGGCGAATGAGACCTTGAGACGTATCCTGCACCACCGCCCTCCGCGTCTAATGAACCCAACACCGACTTGTCATGGAAGTCTGCGCGGGTGGTCAGTACAGCATCGGTGTTCGGTTAAGCATTAGATGGCCTCACGAAGGCTTCAGCCACACGTTCGTTCAGTAAGACGCGTGATCTCTCTGGTTGACGAGCGTCACGAAACATCAACTCAGCCAAGTTCGGCGGCGG
>LKNG01000008.1 GCA_001564115.1 Natrialbaceae archaeon Tc-Br11_E2g8
CCTGATCAAGGTATTCCCCGCCGCGGTCGGTCTCTGGCTGGTACGCCGGCGCGCCTGGACGACCGTCGGTGCCGCCCTCGCGACCGGTCTCGGTGGGCTCGCCGTCGGCGCCGTCGTCTTCGGGCGGGAGACGACCCGGACGTACTTCCTCGAGGTCCTGCTCCCGGAAGGCGACGCCGAGGCGTTCGTCGGCGGGCTCGATCCGGCCAGCCCGTATCTCACCGTCAGACGTCCGCTTTCGGTCCTCCTGCCCGAACTCGATCCCGTCGGGATGACGGTCCTCGCGGCGCTCGTCCTCGCACCCGCCCTCGCGTACGTCTACACCGACCTCCGGGAGCCGGTCGATCGGCTCGTGGCCGTCCACGCGACGCTCCTCTCGATCCTGCTGTATTTTCCCTCGTACCCCCTCTACTACGTGCTCGCGTTCGCCACCCTCGTGCCGACGCTGTATCTCCTCCGGGACGGCCCCTCCCGTCGGCTGCTCGTCGCCGGTGCCCTCCTCGCGAACGTCGTGCTCACCCTCGAGACGGTCGAACCGGTCGTCTCCGCGACGCCCGACCCCCTCGCCGGAACGCTGTGGGTCGTCCTCGCACCCGCCCTCAGCCTGCTTACGCCACAGCTGCTGGGCTGTCTGGTGATGCTCGCCGGCTGTGTCCGCCACCGGTACCGTCGCAGCCGGTGATCGCCGGATCAGGGCCCCGGCTCGAGGCGGTATTTCGCCGTCCGCGCGCCGCCGAACCGCGGCCCGGGACCCGCTTGCTCGAACCCGAGGGCCCTCGCCGCGTCGGCGACGGCGTCTTCGTCCTCCGGGACGAGCACCTCCACCTCCATCCCCTCCCGTTCGGCGAAGCGCACCGGCTCGGCGAGCAGCCGTTCACAGGCCGCCTCGGTGCCGTCGATCTGGGTGACGTGAACCGTCTCCGCCTGGGCGTCGAAGCTGATAAACCCCAGAAGATCCTCCGGATTCGAGCCGTCGTATTTCGTCTCCCCGACGTCGGCGTTCGGATCGTGGGCGCCGTCCTCGGCGACGCGTACCGTCCGGTCGTGTACCAGATTTCGCATCACGTCCGTCGGTGCGTCCGCGATCGACGCCAGCGCGTCGGCGTCGGCCTCGAGTGCGTCCCGTACGTTCATCGAATCGTGTCATGGCGACCCACGAATATAAATCCCGGCCGGACCCCGCCGGTCGCTCGGCGGGTCCGGGGAACTCGGAAGGATAGGGTTATTTGTCCCCTCTGGCTACGACCCTCACATGAGCGTATCCACCGGCCCACGACCCGCCCGCGGGGTGAGGCCATGCGCGTCGTAGCGAAGTTCGGCGGGACGAGCCTCGGTAGCGGCGACCGGATCAACCGCGCCGCCGACTCGGTCGCCGACGCCGTCGCCGACGGCCACGAGATCGCCGTCGTCGCGAGCGCGATGGGGTCGACCACCGACGACCTCTTAGAGGAGATTACCTTCGAGGCCGACGAGATCGACCGCGCCCAGATCGTCAGTATGGGCGAACGGACCTCCGTGCGGATGCTGAAAGCCGCCCTCGCCGCCCGCGGCGTCGAGGCCCGGTTTCTCGAGCCCGGCAGCGAGGACTGGCCGGTCATCACCGACGAACACGGCGAGGTCGACGTCGAGGAGACCCGCCGTCGCGCGCTCGCCCTCGCCGAGGAGATGGACGGGGTAGTGCCGGTGATCACCGGCTTTCTCGCCGAGTCTCGGGACGGGACGATCACGACGCTCGGCCGCGGTGGCTCCGACACCACCGCGGTCATGCTCGGCAACTACATGGACGCCGACGAGGTCGTCATCGTCACCGACGTCGAAGGCGTGATGACCGGCGACCCGAACGTCGTCGAGGGCGCCCGCAACGTCGGCGAGATCTCCGTCGACGAGCTCCGGAATCTCTCCTTTCGTGGCGCCGAGGTGGTCGCTCCGTCGGCGCTCTCGTACAAGGACGGCGAGCTCGGGGTCCGGGTCGTCCACTACCAGCACGGCGACCTGCTGACCGGCGGGACGAGCATCGAAGGCGAGTTCGAGAACCTCGTCGACCTGCGCGAGGAACCGCTGGCCTGTCTCACCGTCGCCGGCCGTGCGATCCGCAACCAGCCCGGGGTCTTCCAGTCGCTGTCGACCGCCCTCGGGGACAACGGTATCAACATCGACGCCGTCGCCAGCGGCGTCGACACGATCACCTTCTACGTCGACGTCGAGGACGCCGAGTACGCCGAGAACATCCTCCACCGGCAGGTGATCGAACGACCCGCGCTCTCGAGTGTCACCCTGGACGAGCCGCTGGCGGTGATCCGGGTCACCGGCGGCGAGTTGCCCAACCAGCCCGGCGTCATCGGCGAGATTGTCGAGCCGATCGCCGACGCCCACATCAACATCCACGATCTCATCACCAGCGCCACCAGCGTCGCGGTCTTCGTCGGCTGGGAGGATCGGGAAGACACCTTAGAGATCGCCCAGGGGCTGTTCTGAGCCCGTCACGCTCATCACCGCGGCGGCCCTACCCGTGGCGATGACCGACCACGACCTGCCCCTCCTCGAAGCGGTCCTCGCCGACCTGGAGGACCGCGGCTACCGGATCGCCCGAAGCGACGACCGCTCCGGGCCGCCGGCGGTCGCCGCCGGGGCGGCGGCGTTCGGCGAACCGACCGACGCCGCGCTCGCCGTCGAACCAGTCGCCGAGCCGACGCCGCTGTCGACCGTCGCCCCCCTCGCGGCCGCCGCGAGGGCCGGTCGACGACCGCTGCTCGTCGCCGACGACCACGACGCCCGACGGGCACTCGAGGTCCTCTGTGAGCCGCCGTTCCTCCGGGACGAACGCGAGGGCGGCCGTCGGTTCTTCTCGATCCCGGAACGCGTCCGTCTCCGGGACGACACCTACGCATGCGTGCGGACGGACGGAGCGCTCTCCTGGCGCGAGTCGGCGACCCGCGAGGACCCGTCGACGACGGGTGACGGCTCGAACGGGTCGGTGAACGCCCCCGGACGGACGGGAACCGACGAGCCCACCTTGCTCCTCGAGGCCGACGGTTCGGTCGTCGCCGCCTTCCCCTCGGTCGCGTCGCTGACCTGTCCGGGGCCGGACCCGGGCGCCTTCCGCCACCGGTACGCCCGCGGGTCCGACGGCCGCTTCCGGGTCTTCGATCGCGAACGGACGGTCGGCACCTACGGCGGCGTGGCCGCGATGCGGGCGAACGCCTACCGGCCGGTGTCGATGCCGCTCGTCCCCGAACACCACGTGAGAGCCGGCGGGCGGCTGGCCCGTGCGTGGATACTCGCGATCGTCGAGGACGGCGACGTTCGGTACGTCGAGGACGAGCCGAAAAACGACTGACACGACGGGAGAACCGAAAAACGGCCGAGCCACGGACGTCCGGGCGGGGACGCCGGCGGCCGGCGCCGTCATCCCGGCTTCGTCGACCGTCGTCGGCTCGGATCCGTCAACCGTCGCCGTCCTCGACGCGCTGACCCCAAAAGCCCGCGTGTTTCTCCACCGTCAGATCGCCGCGGACCCGCGTCTGACACGAGAGCCTGAGCCCCCCGTCGGGGTCGTGGGGCGGAACGGCGAGTCGACCGCGCTCCGTTTTGGTCGGCTCGCTACAGTCGCCCTCGACGGCGACCGCACAGGTGCCACAGCTGCCCAGTCCCCGACAGTTCAGCAGGTCGGCCCGGCCGTTGTGTGGCGTCTCGCCGGCCTCTATGAGCACCTCCCGGAGGAGCTGCCCCTCCGCGCACTCGATCTCCCGGCCGCGAAAGCGAACGGTCGGCACGGCCGACCCGAGGGGCCGGCGGAGCAAAAGGGCCACGCCGACAGCCTGCTCGGGATGGACCACGCGCCCGTGGTCCGGGCTGTCACGGTACCGTGACCCGGGTCACCACACACCGTCGGCAAGTCGGCCCCTGGTAGCGGTTTGCACACTCCTCGCAACCGGTATCTTTAAACCGTGTGCCCCGGTAGTAGCGGTTACCAGAACGCCACCGGCGCGGCGTGTATCGCTCGACGATCGATGACAGGAAATCTTATTCACCGAGGTTCCGCGGATCGTGAGCGCACGCTGCCGGTGCGGGTATGGCACAGAGGGTTACTAACATGGTAGACGAATCGAAAAACATCGAACTCACCGACGACCACCTCGAGAACGCCTCGAAGGGACAGTTGATCAAAAAAGCCGGCCAGCTCCGGGACCGACGGAACGACCTGAACCAGATGGCCTCCGAGCGGGCCTCCAAACGCGACGACCTCAACGCGAAGACACGCGAGAAGGTCGACGAGGCCCAGGAGCACCGCGAGAAACGCGACGAGCTCAACGAACAGGTCCAGGAGCACAAACAGAAACGAAACGAGCTCAACGCGAAGGCAAACGAGCTGTTCGACGAGGTCGACCGACTCAAATCCGATCTGGAACTGGACGACGGGAAGGACTTAGATCAGCTCAAAGAGGAGATCGAGTCCCTCGAGTTCAAACAGCAGACGGAGGTTCTCTCCAGCGAGGAGGAACGCGAGCTCATAGAGAAAATCGAGTCCAAACGCGAGGAGTACGCCGACCGGAAGGGGAAACTCGAGGGCTCGAACGAGCTCGAGGAGCTCCGCGAGGAAGCCGAGGAGGTCCGCTCCGAGGCGTCGAAACACCACAAGAAGGTCACGGAGCTCGCCGACGAGGCCCAGGAGCACCACAACATGATGATCGAGGCCTACCGGGAGGCCGACGACATCCGCGACGAGGCCGACGAGATGCACGAGAGCTTCGTCGAGGCCCAGGAGGCCGCCGACCGCCACCACGAGGACTTCGTCCGCGTCCAGAAGCGTCTGCGCGAGCTGGACAAGAAGGAGGAAAAACAGCGCAAGTCCGCCCGCGACAAGAAAAAGGAGGAGGCCAAAGCCGAGGCCGAGGAGATCTACCAGAAGTTCAAGGAAGGCGAGACCCTCGACACCGAGGACCTGATGAAACTCCAGAAGACCGGCCTGCTCTAACTTCCCGTCACGAACCGACGGCACCCGTTCCCGGTCGCGAACCGACGATGCTCGCTTCCGGTCGCGAACCGACGATGCTCGTTCAGTTCTCGCCGATTACCTCTCGGAGCCTCGCGGCCGGAATTCCGCCGAACTGTACGAGACTGCACTCGAACAGTCTAACAGCAAGTCAACTGCCTCGGGGTCAAGCCCCGAGGCTTGTCAGTGAACCTACGCACCACTCGCGTGCAATATCCGGGAACAGGAGACAGACAGCGACCTCGAGAGAGCCCACACGTCTCAGGGACCGACCGAACCCATTTCACGACCGCAGGTGGGTGCGGGTAGCGATGGGCGTCTCCCTCGAGTGGTCGTCGGTGGCCGTCACGGCGGACGGGGTTCGAAGGGGGTTCGTCACCTCTATGTTGGCTCCCCCGTGACCGGACGACCAGTGATCCCGCTTCTCCCCCGCTCGCTCCGTTACGCGGCCGTCGCGGTCGTCGCGGGGATCATCTTCTATGGCTCGCTGATCACGACGCCGGAGACGGCGATCGACGACCTCCGTCTCACGTTCGTCCGGCCCTCCCACTGGCGACACGTCGTCGCCTACGCCACCCTCGCCGCGTCGCTCGCGTACGCGACCGACCACTGGGAGCTCCCGCGGACGCACCACGCCGCGGTCGTCGTCACGACGGCGACGGCCTACGGGGTCCTCATGGAGGCAGGCCAGGCGCTTTTCGCTCACCGGACGCCGTTCCTCCTCACCGACGTCCTCGTCAACGCCGTCGGCGCGAGCCTCGTCCTCGTCTGGTTCCTGCTGCGTCCACACGTCGAGTGCCGTCCAGTGTCGACGTTCTTCGAGCGATCGTGAACGGACGGCCCGTCTGGCAGTCGGGACGGACGGTCGAGCGAGCGACCGGCCGATGCGGGAGCCCGGCCGACGGGATACGCCCGCACGAACGCGAGGTCGTCTCCCCGACGACGGCGCGTCCTCACGGGGGCACCCGTGCCGTCCGGGGGCTCACCCGTCGTCGGCGTGTTCGGCGGAGTTGTCACGTGGCTCGTAGCCGAGCACCTCGCGGGCGCGCCCGATCGAGTAGTACTTGCGGTCGTTGTCGCTGATCCCGTAGACGATCTCGTAGCCGTACTCGGCCTCGAGACAGCGCTCGAAGAGGTGTGCACAGTCCCGGTGGGAGAGCCACATCGCCTGCCCGCGTTCGTAGTCGACCGGCGGGCGGCCTTTCGTGAGGTTGCCGATCCGCACACAGACCACCGAGAGGCCGTACTCGTCGTGGTAGTACCGGCCGAGGAGCTCGCCGGCCGCCTTCGAGACGCCATAGAGGTTGCCCGGCCGGGGAAGTTCGGTGCCGTCCAGGCGGAACTCGGAGTCGGTCCGGTACATCTCGGGAGTGCGCTCGTCGGTCTCGTAGGCGCCGACGGCGTGGTTCGAGGAGGCAAAGGCCACCTTCTCGACCCCGGCGTCGACGGCCGCCTCGAAGACCATCCGGGTGCCGTCGATGTTGTTCGGGAGGACGCTCTCCCACGGGGCGGTCTTCCGGGGGTCGCCCGCGAGGTGGATCACGGCGTCGATCCCCTCGACCGCCTCCCGGATGGCGGCCTCGTCGGTGACGTCGGCGACGACGAACTCGCCCGGCTCCTCGCCGGTCGGTGGATCCCGGTCGAGCAGGCGCCACTCGTAGGCGTCGGCCAGCCGCGAGAGGATCGCCCGCCCCACCCGACCGCCGGCGCCCGTGAGCAGAACCGACTGAGCCATTCCCTAGAGTCGAGACACAGGACGGATAAGTAACGTCCGGTTCGCCCGGGGGAGCCGAGAGCGACACCGCAACGGCCTTTCGAGCCGCGGCCCAACGGCGGACATGGACGACGAACGGACGGACGCGACCGGATCGACGCCGACGGCGGCCCAGACCGCCTGCTTCGAGGCGGGGATCAAGTTCGGCTCGCTGTACCACCAGTTCGCCGGGACGCCGGTCTCCGTGGGGAGCGCCGCGAGCCTCGCTCGCGCCATGGAGGAGGCGATCGAGAACCAGCCGGGCTGTCGGGCGGTCTCGGTGACGGTCCGGGACGCGGAACTCGCGGCCGCACTCGAGGCGGGGCCGGCGTCCTACACCGAGCTGACCGGCCGATTTCTCGAGGTCGAAATAAGCGTCGAACACGACGGCGTCGCCGTCCTCGCGCGAATGGAGATGGAAGACGGCTACCCCCTGATGCGCGTCGTCTCGGTCGAGGACGCCGACGGCTGATCGGCGGCGAGCCTCACGGGAGTTCACACCGTCTCGAGGCCCGCCTCGAGATGTAGGACACGAGTCTCACACGACCATACCGTCCGCCCGGGAGGTCGATCGCCGACACAAGATACTCGAGTCGCCGGACGTATTCGGAAGTATGCACCGCCGCCACGTCCTCCTCGGTGTGACTCCCCTGGTATCCGGTTTCTCCGGCTGCCTCGGAACGCTACGGTCCGACGGCTCTCTCAGGGAGGTGACGGTCGAACTTGCGAACACGGATGACCGGGCGCGGACGTTCCATACCGCACTCGAAGCCGAAGGGGGAATGCTGGACTGGGAATCACACCGCGTCGACGCAGGGAGCACCGAAGAAGCGACGATCACACCGGACGAAGACGTCACTCCAGTCGCGTTACACGGCGCCGTCGAGGGGTTTTCGGGAAGCGTCGACGTTCTCGGTGTCGGCGACCTCGAGGAGGAGTATTGCCTCCAGTTCGAATTTTGGGCTTCACCGCCGTACGCTGACCATCCGGAGCTGTCGTTCGTTGCCGACACTGGGTGCTGATCGTGGATCCGTTCCGTCGAGGATCCCGTCGGTCGTGTGGCCCGTATCTCCACCCGATCGACGTAAAAACGGAGGCCACTTCCGTACTGGATACAGCTTCCGTATCCCCATCGCGTTCTGCAATCCTGTCCGCTCCGATATTTTGGCCGGCGTCCCGGTAAACTAGCTGTGTGCACTTTTGTGACGCTGGACGACGGCCGAACGCCGAAGGCCGACCGACGACGGCCGAACGCCGAAGGCCGACCGACGACGGCCGAACGCCGACGGCACGGCCGGGTCGGAACCCCTTTGGGTGATCCAGTCACAGTACGGAACGATGGAAGTGTTCGGATCGAGCGGGACGCGGGGGGTCGCAAACGAGGAGCTGACACCCGGGTTCGTCCTGCGCGTGGCGAAGGCCGCGGGGACGGCCTGGGGGGTCGAGCGGGTCGCCGTCGGTCGGGACACGCGCCGGACCGGCCGGATGCTGGCCGACGCCGCCTCGAGCGGGCTCGCGAGCGTCGGGGTGGACGTCGACCGGGTCGGGATCGTCCCCACGCCGGCCGCACAGCTGTACGCCGAACGCGAGGACGTCCCGGCGATGGTGATCACGGCCTCGCACAACCCCCCACAGTACAACGGCGTGAAGCTCGTCGGCTCCGACGGGGTCGAGCTCGCTATCGCGGAGCTCGAACGGGTCGAGGACGTGTTGCTCGGGGAGGCGTTCGCGACCGCACGCTGGGACGAGACGGGTCGGGCTCGGGAAGTCGACGGCGTCCGCAGACGGTACGTCGAGGGCGCCCTCGAGGCGCTCGACCGTGACCGGATCGCCGCGGCCGACCTGACGGTGGCTCTCGATCCCGGCCACGGCGCGGGATCGCTGACCAGCCCCGAGTTCTTCCGGGAGCTCGGCTGTCGGGTCGTGACGGTCAACGCCCAGGCCGACGGCCGCTTCCCGGGCCGGGATCCCGAGCCGGTGTCGGGGAACCTCGCGGATCTGGGACGACTGGTTCGGGCCTCGGGAGCCGACGTGGGGATCGCCCACGACGGCGACGCCGACCGGGCGATCTTCTTCGACGAGTCGGGCTCGTACGTCGAGGGCGACGCGGCGCTGGCCGCGCTCGCGGCGGCCGAGCTCGAGGCCGGCGACACGACCGTCTCGGCGGTCAACGTCTCCCAGCGGCTCGTCGACGTCGTCACCGACGCCGGCGCGGAGATCGAGCTCACGCCGATCGGCTCGACGAACATCATCACCCGCATCCGCGAGCTCGAGGGGGAGGGTCGTCGGGTGCCGATCGCCGGCGAGGGCAACGGCGGGATCTTCTTCCCGGCGTACCGGCTCTCCCGGGACGGGGCGTTCACCGCCGGCAAGTTCCTCGAGCTCGTGGCCGACCGATCGGTCAGCGAGCTCGTGGCACCGTACGACGGCTACGCGAACGTCCGTCACAACGTCGAGTACGGCTCGACCGCCGAGCGCGACGCGATGCTCGACGCGGCGGCCAACCACGCCAAGGAGTCGGACGCGGAGCTCAACACCCGCGACGGCTACCGCCTCGACCACGGCGACGCGTGGGTGCTCGCCCGGCCGAGCGGCACGGAGCCGCTCGTGCGCGTCTACGCCGAGGCCCGCGACCGGGGTCGTGCCGAGGAGCTCGCCGGCTCGATGCACGACGCCCTCCTCGAGGCGAAAGCGAGCGTCTGATCACGCGTCCGTCCTCCGGAGTCCGATCACGTCTCTGGCTCCCGAATCGAGTACGAGCTGGGCTCGGTCGAGAGAAACGTGATCAGCGCGACGATCTCCTCGTCGATGTCGAAGAAGTCGTGTTCGAGCCCGCGTTCGACGTAGACGACGTCGCCGGGACCGACCGCGTGTGTCTCGTCGCCGACGCGGATCTTCCCGGCTCCGGAGACGATCTGGTAGATCTCGTCTTCCGTGTGGGGGTTTTTCGGCGTGTCCTCGCCGGCGGCGTACCGTCCGACCTCGACGGTCGCTCCCTCGAGGTCGAGCAGTTCGAGGTGGTCGCCCCCCGATCGATCGAGCAGTTCGAGGGTTTCCTCGAGCGGATGATGGGCCATCTCCCCCGTGGGTAGCGGCGCCGACGGCATGATTCTATCCCCCGCGGCAAGGGCCAGCTCGACCGTCCCGGACTGGACGTCGCCCTACGTCGGGCCGGAACCGGCCCGTCGGCCGGAACTGCCGTTCGCCTGACGGCAAAAATACCCGCGTTTTCCCGGCGATTACAACTTCCGACGGCCGTGCGGTCCAACAAAATTAAATACGAATACGTTGTTGAGTACTATATGAGCATGAGCTCGAATTTACTCGATCGACGGATCGAGGATATCCTCCGGAGCGTCCTCGCGGACGCCGACGGGGACGTCTACATGGTAAACCCCTCCTGGGAGGCGATCGAGGAGTTCGTCGACGTCGCTAGCTCGTTCGAGAAGCCGCTGCCGACGGTCCGGATGCTCGCCGACGAACGGACGCTCAAGGACGTGATGGGCGACTTCATCGTCGCCAGCAACGCAGCAGATCTCGTCGCCGACGGCGTCCTCGAGCTTCGAACCCTGGCGGAGTCCCCCGAGAACTCCCTGCTGGTGACCGACGACAGCGTCGTCGCCGTCGTCCACGCCGGCGATCGCGTCGGCGGGCTGGTCGCCGACGACGGGGCGTTCGTCGACGCGGCCCTCGACACCTACACGCGCCGGTGGGAGGACGCCGAGCCGTTCAACCTCCGGACGCCGCCGATCTCGACGGTCAAAGAGAGCCTCGCCGCCGACATCGGCCCCGACGCCGAGGCGGATTTCACCGCGATCCTCGACTCCTTGGAGACCGCCCGCGGCGACGGCGACGGGCTCGACGAGGTCACGATCTCGTTGCTCGTCGCGGGGAAAAACGAGGCGTTGCTGTACGACATCAGCAAGTGGGGCGAGGACGTCGGCATCGCCAGCAAAGCCACCTTCTCCCGGACGAAGACCAAACTCGAGGACATGGGCCTGCTCGACACGGAGAAAGTCCCCATCGACGTCGGCCGTCCCCGTCTCCGGCTGAAGATCGGCGACGACCGCCTCCGGGACGCCGACAACGGCGAGCTGGCGACGGTCGCCCAGTCGATCCTGAACTGAGCCGTCGACGCCTCCCCGGAAGCCCCCTCCCCTCGATCCGACCGCTGGCTTTTCTCCGTCGGTCCAACTGCCGGTTTTCTCCGTCGGTCCAGTCGTCGGCGTCCCCTTCGATCCAACCGCCGGCTTTCTCCCCCCGCCCGACCCTGACCGCGACGCCCTGGAGCCGAGCGCAACCTCCAAGTCACCCCTCCCCGTCGGCTCGTCCATGTACGAGGCGGTCTACGCCCGCCCGGCCGGCGACGGTGAGCTCGAGGCGTTCGCCTCCACCGCCTCGAGCTACGGGTTCTCGGGTCTGGTCGTCAGGGGCTCCCCGGAGGTCCCTCTCGACGACATCTGGGAGCCCGGGGGAGTCGACGCCGGAGGAACCGACGACGGGAACCACGGATCCGACGCCGCGCCGGGAATCGACGTCGTCGACGGCGTCGAGGTGCGCACGGAGGATCCCGAGGCCGCACGCAGGGCGGTCGACGTCTGTCGTGGATCGCGGACGCTCGTCGTCGTCCGCGGCGGGACGAACCGGACGAACCGGTACGCCGTCGAGGACGCCCGGGTCGACGTGTTGGCCCGCCCGACCGCGGGACGGGGCGACCTGAACCACGTTCTCGTCCGGGCGGCCGCCGACAACGGCGTCCGGATCGAGGTCGACCTCGCGCCGGTCCTCCGGGCCAGCGGCGGCCGCCGGGTCCGTCACCTCCAGTCGCTCCGGAAACTCCACGAGCTCGTCGACTACTACGACGCCCCGTACGTCGTGAGCGCGGGGCCGACCGACCCCCTCCAGCTGCGGGCTCCGCGGGAGCTGGCCGCAGTCGGCGACCGGATCGGCGTCGGCGGCGAGTGGCTCGAACGCGGGCTGGCCGAGTGGGGTCGCCTCGCCGCCCGGAACCGGCGGATCGACTCCGAGTCGTTCATTGAGCCCGGGGTCGAACGTGGCCGGTATGAGTGACGTCGACGCACACGCGGAACGGTTCGACGCGAAAGCCGCCGACTACGACGACTCGAACTCCCCGGAGTATCGGGCCTGTCTGGAGCTCGTGATCGACCACGCGAGGGAGCTGCTCCGACGGTCCGGCGACGGTGTCACGGCGCGATCCGACTCCGGGGAGGTCCTCCTCGATCTGGGGACGGGAACCGGCGCGGTCGCGCTGGCCCTCGCCGGGGAGGCCGACCGCGTCGTCGGGCGGGACGTAAGCGAGGGGATGCTCGAACGTGCCCGTCGGAAGGCCGACGAACGCGGGGTCGGGACCGTCTCGTTCGACACGGGGCGGTTCCGGGAGCCCGCCTACGAGGGCCCGGTCGACGTCGTCACCTCCAACTACGCGCTCCACCACCTCGACGACGCGGGGAAACGCGAGGCGATCGGGACGATCGCGGCCCTCGAACCGCGGGCGTTCGTGCTCGGCGATCTGATCTACTTCGCCGAGCCCGACGAACCCGCCCACGACCCGTCGGTCGACGATCCGGCGACGGTCGGCCACCTTGCCGACGCGTTGACCGACGCGGGCTTCGTGCTCACCGCCGTCGAGCGCGTCACCGACGGGATCGGCGTGCTCGTCGCCGAACGGGCCCGATGAGACACCTTCCCAAACACCTCCGGCCCCGCTGGCGGTATCTCGCCGTCGGCGTGGAGACGGCCGGCGGGGACGTCGGCCGGCGGGCGTTCCAGCGGGAGCTGTGGTACGCCGCCCAGAACCTGCTCGGCGATCCCGGGAGCGCCGACGCGGACCTGACCGTCGTCCGGTTTCGGTTCTCGGACGGCTCGGGGGAGATGCTGGTCCGGGCCCGTCGTGGGGAGGTCGGGCCGGCCCGGGCGTCGATCGCCTGCGTCGACGAGGTAGACGGGGTGGCCGTCGGCCTCCACGTCCGCGGGGTGAGCGGAACCATCCGTGCCGCGACCGAAACGTTTCTGACGGGCTGACCTCCCCCTTTCCGGGGGGCTTGAAGCTTCTCCTACCGGAGACGGAGGGCCGAGTAAGTAAACTATTTAGGACGCCGACGGCAAAGTCGGGCAGAGAGAACCGTCGTGTTCGGAAACGGAACCACCGGTCCCGCCATCGACCCGAATCGTGGCGGGCCGGACGTGAAAACCGCCGACGCGACGGACCTCGATCTAGCGTGATACTATGCAGGGACAAGCCCAACAGCAGGCGTACGACCGTGGCATCACTATCTTCTCCCCCGATGGTCGGCTCTATCAGGTGGAGTACGCCCGCGAGGCGGTCAAACGCGGCACCGCCAGCATCGGGATCAAAACCGCCGGCGGCGTCGTGTTGGCCGTCGACAAACGGATCCCCTCGCCGCTTTTGGAGAACAGAAGCGTCGAGAAGATCCACAAGGCCGACGACCACGTCGGGGTCGCGAGCGCCGGCCACGTCGCCGACGCCCGCCAGCTGATCGACTTCGCCCGCCGGCAGGCCCAGGTCAACCAGCTCCGGTACGGCGAGCCGATCGGCGTCGAGACGCTCACGAAACGGGTCACCGACCACATCCAGCAGTACACCCAGGTCGGCGGCGCCCGGCCGTTCGGCGTCGCGCTCATCGTCGGCGGGATCGAGAACGGCGAGCCCCGGCTGTTCGAGACCGACCCCTCCGGGACGCCCTACGAGTGGAAGGCCCTCGCCGTCGGCGCCGACCGCGGGGACCTCCAGAGCTACCTCGAGGACAACTACGAGGCCGAGGCCGACCTCGACGGCGGCATCGACCTCGCGCTCGAGGCGCTCGCGTCGGTCAACGACGGCTCGTTGCTCCCCGAGGAGGTCGGACTGGCGACCGTCGACGTCGAGACCGAGTCCTTCGAGCAGTTCGAAGCCGACCGGATCGAGGAGTACCTCGCCGAGAGCGACCTCCTCGATCTGGGCGAGGACGACGAGGAGAGCGAAGAAGGCGAGGAAGACGACGAGGAGTAGGGCGGAGACGAGGAGTAGGGAGACCGAGCAGGAGGGCGGAGACGAGAGGCCGGGCTCGGGAAAGGCTCTTTTAACTGGCGGGGGAACCCCCGGTCATGATCTCGCTCGACGAGGCGGTGACGGCGCGACTCGAATCCCACGGCACGCGATTCGAGGTGCTCGTAGATCCCGACGCAGCTCTGGCGATCAAACGCGGGGAGTTCGACGGCGAGCTGGCGGAGGTGATCGCCGCCGAGGACGTCTTCGAGGACGCCTCGACGGGCGACCGGCCGGCCGAGACCGCCCTCGAGGACGCCTTCGACTCGACGGACCCCCTCGAGATCATCCCCCAGGTGATCGAACGCGGGGAGATCCAGATCACGGCCGAACAGCGCCGGGAGATGCAAGAGCGGAAACGAAAGGAGCTGATAAACACCATCGTCCGGAACGCGATCAACCCCCAGATGGACGACGCGCCCCATCCCCCAGAGCGGATCGAGAACGCCTTAGAGGAGGCGGGAGTCACCGTCGATCCGATGACGCCGGTGAGCGAACAGGTCGACGACGCCCTGGACGCGCTCCGGCCGGTGATCCCGATCCGGTTCGAGGAGGTGACGATCGCGGTGCAGATCCCCCCCGAACACGCCGGCAGCGCACAGGCGAAGATCCGCGAGTACGGCGACCTCGAACGGGAGGAGTGGCAGCCCGACGGCTCCTGGATCGGCGTGCTCACGTTCCCGGCCGGCCTCCAAAACGAGTTCTACGACCTCGTCAACGACGTCACGAGCGGGGAGGCCGAGACGCGGATGGTCAAGGACAAAGACGAGCTCAACACGCGCTGATTCGCGGAGTCCGGTGAGAGGCTGACTCACAGAGCCCGCTGTGGTGGTGACTCACGGAACCCGCTGTGGTGGTGACTCGAGGTTCCGTTCCGGACCGATCGGCCCTCCCCCACGACGCCGCGGGATTCAAGACGTGTCGTCCCGTAGCCGACGCCGTGAGCGTCACGCGTCCGACGGAGGTGACGGGCCGGCGTCCGTAGCCCCGGCCGCCGGCTGTCCGTCCACGCCGTGCCAGGAGCCTCCGGCTTCGGACGGCCGGCGCGTCCGTTATCATGAGAGCGATCATCGCCAAACGCGTCGATTCAGGCAGCCCGGACACCGCGGAGATCCGCGAACTCGCCCGCGCGGCCGACTACGAGGTCCTCGGGGAGGTAACCCAGAGCCGCAGCGCGGATCCGGCCCTCCAGCTCGGGGAAGGGAAAGCCGAGGAGCTCGCCGAGCTGGCGGCCGCGACGGACGCGGAGGCGGTGATCTTCGACAACCGTCTCGGGCCGTACCAGACGTACAACCTCGGGCAGCTGTTGCCCGAGGGCGTCGAGGTGCTCGATCGGTTCACCCTGATCCTCGAGATCTTCGGCCAGCGTGCCCGGACGCGGAAGGCCCAGCTGCAGGTCGAGCTCGCCGAGTTGCGCTACGAACTCCCCCGCGTCGAGGCGAAAGTGAGCCTCGCGAAACGCGAGGAACACCCCGGCTTCATGGGGCTTGGGGAGTACGACGAGAGCCGCGAGCGGGACATCAAAGACCGGATCAGCCGGATCCGCGACGAGCTAGAACGCATCGAGCGGACCGAAGAGCAGCGCCGCGAGCGCCGACGTGCGTCCGGTTTCGACCTCGTCGCGCTCGCGGGGTACACGAACGCGGGCAAATCGACGCTCCTGCGCCGGCTCGCCGCGGAACTCGACGTCGAGGAGAACGCCGAGCTCCACCCGGACCTCGAGGCGACCGCGGAGTCCGAAGACCGGCTGTTCACCACGCTGGGGACGACCACCCGGCGGGCGGAAGTCGGCGTCCGCGACGTGCTCGTGACCGACACCGTCGGCTTCATCAGCGACCTGCCACACTGGCTCGTCGAGTCGTTCAAGTCGACGCTCGACTCGGTGTACCGGGCGGATCTCGTCTTGCTCGTCGTCGACGTCAGCGAGCCGATCGAGGAGATCCACGAGAAGCTCGTCACCTGCCACGACACCCTCTACGAGCGAAACGAGGCGCCGATCGTCACGGTGCTCAACAAGATCGACCGGCTCGAGGAGGACGAACTCGCGGAGAAACGCGAGGCGCTGTCGGCGCTCGCGCCGGAGCCGGTGGCCGTGAGCGCCCGCGACGGGATCGGGGTCGACCGGCTTCGCGACCGGATCGACCGGGAGCTACCCGACTGGGAGCGCGAACGGCTCGTGCTCCCGATGACGGACGACACGATGAGTCTGGTCTCCTGGATCCACGACAACGCCGCCGTCGACGACGTCACCTACGGCGAGGACGACGTCCACGTCTCCTTTTCGGCCCGCCCGTCGGTCGTCTCCCGGGCGCGCTCGCGGGCCGGCGAGCTCGCCGCGGCCGCCGACTCGGGCTGATCGACGCCGGTCGCCGACCCGGGCTGATCGCCGCCGACCGGACGTGGGCGCCGACTCGGACTGATCGACGCCGGTGGGCGCGGCCGCCGACTCGGACTGATCGCCGCCGACCGGAACTATAAATTCCCGACGGACGAGTGGTCGGCCATGGAGCCTGTCGCAGTAATCGGCGCCTCGATGACCCAGTTCGGGCAACGGGACGCCTGGATCCGGGAGCTGCTGGCCGATGCCGGTATCGCGTGTCTCGCGGACGCCGGCGTCGAATCCGCCGACGTCGAGCATCTGTACGTCTCGAACATGGCAAGCGGGGAGTTCCAGGGACAGACGGGGGTGATGAACGCGCTGGCCCACGACCTCGATCTGATGCCCGCCTACGCCGAGCGGGTCGATCAGACCAGCTCCAGCGGCGGGGCCGGGATCTACGCCGCCTGGCGGTCGGTCGCGAGCGGCGCGAGCGAGATGAGCCTGCTGGTCGGCGCCGAGAAGATGACCCACAAGACGACCGCGGAGGCGACCGACGTCATCGCGTCGATCACCCACCCCGTCGAGTACAAACACGGCCTGACCCTCCCTTCGTTCGCCGGGCTGACGGCGCGTCACTACCTCGATCGGTTCGACGCGCCACGGGAGAGCCTCGCGCGGGTCGCAGTGAAAAACCACGCCAACGGCGTGGACAACCCGAACGCCCAGTTTCGCAAGGAGGTCGACCTCGAGACCGTCCTCGAGTCGCCGATCGTCGCCGACCCCCTGCGGCTGTATGACTTCTGTCCGATCACGGACGGCTCCGCCGCGTTGCTGTTCTGCCCGGAGTCCGTCGCGAGGGAGTACGCCGACGAGTACGTCGTGATCGCCGGCGTCGACGGCGCGACCGACACCCACGTCGTCCACGAGCGCCCCGACCCGACCGTCATGGGCGGGGTCGTCGAGAGCGGGCAGGCTGCCTACGAGATGAGCGGCTACGGACCCGAGGACGTCGACGTCGCCGAACTCCACGACATGTTCACCATCCTCGAGTTCCTCCAGATGGAGGGGCTCGGCTTCGCCGAGCGGGGGGAGGCCTGGCAGCTGGTCGAGGAGGGGTACACCGAGAGAGACGGCGAGCTCCCCGTCAACACCTCCGGGGGACTCAAATCGAAGGGCCACCCCCTCGGCGCCAGCGGCGTCGCCCAGGCGGTCGAGATCTACGAGCAGCTGCTGGGGGAGGCCGGCCCGCGGCAGGTAGAGGCCGACGTCGGCCTCGCCTGTAACGTCGGCGGCTTCGGGAACTGCGTGATCACCACCATCATGGAGGTGGGAGCATGACGATGGAGGCCTACCGCTACGAGGACGGATCGATCACCTTCCCCGGCCACCCCGTCGGACCCGGCGGAACCGAGCCGGTCGGTACGGTCGATCTGAGCGAGTACACCGCCGAGGTGATCACCTGGACCACGAGCACCGCGACGCCGCCGGGGGTCCGCGAGCCGAACCACCTCGCGATCGTCGAGTTCGACGTCGACGGCGAGTCCGTCCGGGCGATCGGGGGGCTCACGACCGGCGACGTCGAGGTCGGCGACGAGGTCCGTCCGGTGTACGTCGCGGAGCTCCGGGACCCCGAGGCGGGGATCAAAACGCCCGAGAGCCAGGAGTGGGACGGCTACCGGTTCGAGCCGGTCTAACCGCCGTATTCGACTCGATCCGATCCGACTCGATTCGTCTCACCGGCTCGATCCGATTCGACCCCTTTCCCGATCCGATTCCACCCGACCCCTCCCAACCGACTCGACTCTCACTGATCCGAGTCGGTCCGATCGTCCTCGTCCTCGGGGGCGTACCGGTCGCGCAGCGTATCGAGTTCGGCGTCGACGTCGACGCTCGGTTCGTCGTCCGCTGTGTCGTCGTCCGTCGCGTCCCCGCGGTCCTCGTCGGCCTCCTCCTCGTCCCGGCGGCCGTCGGCGACGTCGATCTCGACGGCCTCGTCTTTGGCGACCTCGTCTTCGACGGCCCGAAGGCGCTCGTCGACCTCCTCGCGGAGCCCCCTGGCCTCCTCGATCAGCTCCTGGGCACGCCGGTCGCGTGGCAGGGCGCCTTCGCCGACCGCCCGCTGGAGCTCGACCAGGGCGGTGTCGAGCCCGTCGAGGGTGGTTCGGCGCAACTGCTCGGCCCGCGAGCGGGTCGCGTCGGCGACGGCGTCGGACCGGTCGCGGACCTCCCGGTCGGTCCGGACGAGCTGGATCCCCCGCTGGAACGCCTCGAGGGCCCTGAGGTTCGCCTCCAGGATCGCCACCAGCGTCGGGATGGCGACCTCGTCGGCCAGCCGGAGCAACTCCCCGGGAGTCGGCGGCCGGAGCCGCGGCCGCTGACGTCGCCGCTCCTGGACGGCCTCGAGTTCGGCCTGCAGCTCCGCTACGGTCTCCGTGAGCTCCGCTACGCTCTCCGCGAGTTCGTCGTCTCGGTCGGCCATACCCCGTCTACGGCTCCCGAGGTGAAAAAACGGCCGAGGACCGTCGGGGACGCTCGCCGGGTCCGACCGTTCTCACTGCTGATAACCGAAGGTGAGGATTTATCTGCCGAGCGTGTCGGTTCCCGCGTATGTCAGGTCCGCTTCGGAGGCTCGTCCCGGGATTTATCCGGAGAAATTACGTAATAAAATTCACGTCCGTGCTGTCGATCGCCGCCCTCGCGGTCGCGGCGGCGGGCGCCGCCGCCGTCGAGCAGGGGGCAAGCGGGGAGTCGGTCCTCTACCTCTCGGTGGCCGGCATCTTCGGGATCGTCCTGCTCGGCGGGCTGCTCGCGGCGAACACCTCGCGGTCGGTCGCCCGGCTCTCCCGGAAGGCAGAGCAGATGGGCAGCGGGAACCTCGACGTCGAGTTCGACACCGACCGGGTCGACAGCGTCGGCACCATCTACGGGGAGTTCGACGCGATGCAACGGTCGCTGAACGACCGTATCCAGGAGGCCCAGCGCGCCCGCGAGGAGGCCGAACGGGCCCGCGAACGGACCGAGGCGGTAAACGAGGAGCTCGAGGCGAAGACCGCCGAGTTCTGTGGCGTCATCCAGGCGTGTGCCCGCGGCGATTTCACCGTCCGGATGGACCCCGAGACCGAAAACGAGGCGATGCGGACCCTCGCGGAGGACTTCAACGCGATGCTCGAGGAGATCGAGCCCACCACCCAGCGGCTCAAATCGTTCGCCGACGAGGTGGCGGTCGCCTCCGAGGGCGTCACCGCCGGCGCCGAGGAGGTCCGGTCGGCCTCCGAGAAGGTGACCGAGTCGGTCCAGGAGATCTCCGAAGGTGCGGACAGACAACACGAGAGCCTCCAGTCGGTGACCGCCGAGATGGACGGACTCTCGACGATGATCGAGGAGATCGCCGCCTCCTCGAACCAGGTCGCGGACCTCGCCGAGCGGACGGCCAGAACCGGCCGCGAGGGGCGGGAGGCCGCCCGCGAGGCGATCGAGGGGATGACCGAGATCGAAGCCGACTCCGACCGCGCCGTCGAGGAGATCGAGCAGCTCCAAGCGGAGATGGGACAGATCGACGAGCTGCTCGCGTTCATCGCGGACGTCGCCGACCAGACCAACATGCTGGCGCTGAACGCCAACATCGAGGCCGCACGCTCCGGTGGCGGTGGGGAGGGCTTTTCGGTCGTCGCCGGCGAGGTCAAAGAGCTCGCCGAGGAGACCAAAGAGGCCGCAGAGGACATCGAGACGCGCCTCGAGCGGATCAAAACCCAGACCGACCGGACGGCCGAGGAGGTCAGACTCACCAGCGAGCGGGTGTCGACACACACCGCCTCGGTCGAACGCGCGGCCTCCGCCCTAGACGGGATCGCCGACTACGCCGAGGAGACGAACGACGGCATCCAGGAGATCTCCGCGGCCAGCCAACAGCAGGCCGCCTCGACCCAGGAGGTCGTCGCGATGGTCGACGAGGCGGCGACGATCGCCGAACAGACCAGCGCCGAGGCTCAAAGCGTCGCCGCCGCCGCCGAAGAACAGACCTCCGCGCTCGCCGAGGTCACCGGGAACGCGAGCGACCTCACCGAGCGGGCGACACATCTCTCGAAGGCCCTCGACCGGTTCGAGACCGACGCGGACGGCAGCCGCCCCGACGCGACGGTCGACGCCGACGATGCCGGGAACGCAGACGAGCCGGCCGACGGTTCCGGCGAAACGGACGAGCCGGCCGACGGTTCCGGCGAAACGGACGAGCCGGCCGACGATTCCGGTGAAACGGACGAGCCGGCCGACGACGACCCGCTCGGCATCCTCGAGGGCGGGTTCGAGACGGGAGACGACCAGGAGACGGCTCCGGCCGAAGAAGACCACGGCGCCGACCGAACCGGAGCGGAGGCCGACGACGCGCTCGGCACGCTCGAGGACGGGTTCGACGCCGAGGGCGAGGGCACGGCTACCGACGAGGGATTCGACGCCGAGGGCGAGGGCACGGCTACCGACGAGGGATTCGACGCCGAGGGCGACGAGACGACCATCGACGAGGCGGAGGACGATCCGGTGACGGAGCTTTCCTTCGACGCCGAGTCCCTCGAGGACGACGGTACCGATCGCGACGGGGAGGACGGTGGCGACGAGCCCGTCAGGAGAGGCGACGACGATCCGCTCGGTACCCTGGAAGACGGATTCGACACGACCGGGGACGGCCACGCGATCGAACCCGGCACGGACGACGGCGGTCAGGCGGCGGAAATCCGGGAGGCCGAGACGGCAGTCGAGGAGCCGACGACGGACGACGACCGACCCGAAACCGGGGACGCCGATCGGGACGTAGATTCCGACGGTGCGATCGGGGACGATACGGACGGCGACGGAAGTGGCCTGGAGGACGACACCGACGAGCAGGCCGCGGAGAGCCCGGAGGACGACTCCGGCGAGGCGGACTCGATCGACGGGGACGACGAGCAGGCCACGGCGGAGCCGGAGGACGACCCCGACGAGCGAGCCACGGAGCCGGAAGACGACCCCGACGAGCGAGCCACGGAGGCCGACGGGGACGGCGAACAGCCCCACGAGGACGACGTGTTCACGTTCGGGGAGAGACAGTAGACGATCCGAACGGTGGCCGAACCGGCTCGCCAACGGCGATTTCCGTGCCGAGAGTCCGCGTGGTCCCGGCCGGCTCAGGCCCGCGTCCGGACCGGCTCCGCCAGCCGATAGATCCGGAGTCGACTCTCCCTGACGTCGAACGCGGGAGCGAGAGCGGGAGGGATGGTTTCGGCCTTCCCGATGACCAGGTGTCCGCCGGGCCGAAGCGACGCCGCGATCGTCCGCAGTATCGACTCCTTGTAGGCGTTGTCGATGTAGATAAACAGGTTCCGGCAGACGACCACGTCGAACCCCGACTTCGGGGGATCGGTTATGAGATCGTGTCGCTCGAAGCTGACCGGGCGTCTCGGACCGTCCCGGACGCGAAAGCGGTTCCCCGACCGTTCGACGTACCGGTCGGGCTCGTCCAGGAACGCGAGCTGTTCGCCGACGTCGACCGTCCGCGAGGCCTCGTAGACGCCACGGCGGGCCGTCTCGATGGCTCCCTCGTGTACGTCTGTCGCGAGGATCTCGACCCGTTCCTCGTCGATCCGGTCGTCGTCGTGTGCGAGCATCGACAGCGAGTACGCCTCCCGGCCGTCCGCACAGGCCGCACTCCAGATCCGGAGCCGCCCGCCGTCAGCCGACAGCTCCGCGAGTAGCTCCCCGATCCCCGCCCAGACCTCGGGGTTCCTGAAGAAGCCGGTGACGTTGATGCTCATCGAATCGAGCAGCGCCTCCGGCTCGCCGGGATCGTCCTCGAGTACCTCCAGGTACTCCCGGTAGCTCTCGGCACCGGTCCGGCGCATCCGCGCGGAGATCCGTCGATCGAGGTAGCTGTCGTTGTAGTGGCTCGTGGCGAACCCGAGCTCTTCCTCGACGTACGCGAGCAGCGTCTCGAAGGCGTCCCCGGTCACGGCTCGCACACCCCGTCGGTCACGGCTCCACACCTCGCAGACCGCAGCTCCACACCCCGTCGGTCACAGCTCGCACACCTCACCGCCCTCGCTCGACGATCGCACCGTCACGGCGCCGGTCGCCGGCGTGAACTCGACGGTCCGCCCGCGCGAGCCGCCGACGTCTTCGGCGACGATCGGTACGCCGAGCTTTTCTAGCTCCGAACGCGCGGCGTCGACGTTGCGCTGGCCGACGCTCTCCCCGAAGCTCTCGAACTCGAACATGTCGCTGCCGCCGGTGAGTTTGGCCTCGACGTCGACGTAGTTGGCGCCGCGTTCGACCATCCGCCGTAGCAACGCCCGGATCGCGGTGTCGGCGTACTTTCCCGGCTTCCGGTCGGCGCCGTCGACGTCGTCGCCGCTCGGGAGCATCACGTGGGCGAGCCCGCCGACCTCCGTCCCCGGATCGTAGAGGGCGACGGCCAGACACGAGCCCAGCCCGTATGATTTGAGCGTGTCGGATCCCTCGACGACCGCCAGCTCGGCGATCCCGACCTGGACCGGATCCGGCACCGTCGGCTCGGTTCCGTACGTCTTCATGATCCCTCGACGCTGTCGAACTCGGCGGTCGTCGGCGCCTCCTCGACGCGGTCGACCTCCAGATCGTCGAGTGCCCGTTCCAGATCGCGCTCGTCGGGGATCGCGTACACCTCACAGTCGAGTTCGCGTCCGTCGGCCGTGATGACCGTATCGAAGACGAACGCGAACTCCTGGCGCTCGCCGAGTTTGACGACGATCGGATCGACCGCGGCCGCGCCGATGTCGTGGACGAACTCCGGGGGCGAGTGGTCGATCGTCGTCCCGAGGACGTTCGCCCAGCCGTCGAGAAAGCCACTGGCCATGATGTTGCCGAGCTCGGTGATCGCGCTGCGTGCCATCCCGTCGAACCCCTCGCCGTCGGCGCCGCCGGGGACCATCGCGTCGACGACCGCGTGGGCCGACTCCTCGTCGAACAGAAAGAGCAGGTAGCCACTCGGCGTGCCGTCGAACTCGAAGGCGATCCCGACCAGCCTCTCGTCGGGCACCGTCCGCGGGATCGTCTCGAGGGCGACGAAGTTGAGCCGGCGGATCTCGACGGCCGTCTCGATCCCCGTCATCGTCGTCACCGTCTCGGCGACCTCGTCGGCACCCCGCTCGGCCATCCGATCGAACCCCTCGAGTTTGTCGTAGGCGACCCCCTCGCCCGTCCGGATGCGATCGAGCAGCGTGGCCATCGACGACCGGTCGGGAAAGAGGTAGTGATCGAAGCCGATCTCGGTGCCGACGGCCTCGATCCGGCTCCGAAAGAGGATCGCCAGGTCGTCGCCGGTCGGGGCGTCGTCGATCCCCTCGAAGAACGGCTCCGGACCGGAGCCCTCGACGAACTCGGGCGTCGAGACGTCGACGACGGTCTCTAGGACGTCCGCCCAGCCGTCGACGTGCCCGCCGTTTATGATGTGGCCGACTTCGGTGATCGCGCTCTCGGTCATCCCGTCGAACTCCTCCGTTTCCTCGAGGAGGATCCCGACGATCCGGAGTGCGCTCTCCCGGTCGAAAACCACGAGCGAGTGGCCCTCCAGCCCGCCGCTGAGGGCGACCCTGATGCCGACTCGCTCGCCGTCCTCGAACTCCCGGCGCAGCTCCGATCCGCGCATGAAGTTCAGCTTCGTCACCCCGACCTGCGTGTCGACGTCGGCCAGCCTGGTCAGTCGGCCGGCAGCGAGCGTCGCTCCCTCCCGGGCGATCCGGTGGAACGTTCCGAGCGCGTTGACGTCGAGTTTCATGCCGTGGGCGCGTCCATCGCGTTTATCATCTCGACGAACTCCGCAAGCTCCGGGAACGCGTAGATTTCGGCCTCGATCTGGTAGCTGGGGACGGTGAGATCGGAGTCGAAAAACAAGGCGAGATCGTCGTCTCCGAGCCCCGCCGTCCGGACGACGACCTCCTCGGCCGGCGCGTAGACCAGCTGTGGGGCCGCGATGTCGATGCCCCGGCCCAGCACGTTCGCCCAGCCGTCGATGAAGCCACTGGCCATCATGTTGCCCATCTCCTCGACGGCGCTTCTGGCCATCTTCCCGGAGACGTCCGACATGTCCTCGACGACGTCTCTGAGCATGAGCGCGGTGATCTTCTTCGCGCTGTCCTCCGGAAAGAGCACGAGGATGTGTCCGTGTGGGGGATCGAGCAGCCGCACCCGGACGCCGACGCGTTTGCCGGCGTCGAGCCCGGAGTGGATGTCCTCGACGTCGATGAAGTTCGTCTTCGTGACCTCCATCCGGGCGTCCTCGCCCGTCAGCTTGCTCATGTTCTCGGCGACGCCGTTCGTGCCGACTTTCGCCATCTCGTTTATCAGACTCAGTTTCCGAATGTCGACTTTCATGTGCGGTGGATCCTCCGTATCATATCGTTCTCACGTCGAGGATAGTGACGACCTCCCCGCGGCCCCGGACCGTCGCGCCGCCGATCCCCGGGACGTCGCCGAGAAAGCCCTCGAAGGGCTTGACGACGACCTCCCGCTGGCCGGTGATCTCGCCACAGTAGAGCGCCACCGGTCGGACCTCCTCTCGGACGCGGACGTACGTCCCCTCGTCTTCGCCGCTCTCGGCCGTATCGAGTGCGTCCGCGAGATCGATCAGCGGGAGTTCCTCGCCGTCGATCCGGACGGTGTCCTCGTCGACGCGATCGACGGCCGTCTCCGTCTCGACGTCCTGGATCGCCTTCGTGGGGATGCCGAACTCCTCGCCGCCGCGTGCGACGAACAGCACGTCCTCGATCGCGACGGTCACCGGGAGGTCCATCCTCACCGTCGTCCCCTCCCCGGACTCGCTCTCGACGGCGACCGTCCCCTCGAGTTCCTCGACCGTTCGCCGGACCACGTCCATCCCGACGCCCCGGCCCGAGACGTCGGTCACCTCCTCGGCGGTCGACAGTCCCGAGTGGAAGATCAACTCGAAAGCCTCCTGGTCGTCGATCTCGCGGCCCTCCTCGAGGACCCCTTCCGAGACCGCCGTGGTCCGCAACGCGTCGGCGTCGAGTCCGCGGCCGTCGTCGGTGACCTCGATCGTCACCCGATCGCCCGAACGGTCCGCCCGCACCGTGACCGATCCCTCGGGGGGTTTGCCGGCCGTCTCGCGTTCATCCGGGGGTTCGATGCCGTGATCGACGGCGTTCCGGACGAGGTGGACGAGCGGATCGCCGATCCGCTCTAGGATGCTGCGGTCGAGTTCGGTGTCCTCGCCGACGACCTCGAAGGTGACCTCCTTTTCGCCCTCGCGGGCGACGTCGCGGACGACCCGCGGGAGCCGTCCGGTGATCGTCCCCAGGGGGACCAGCCTGGCGTCCATCACCGCCTCCTGGAGTGCCGCGGTGATGTCGTCCAGATCGTCGAGCTCACGGCGGATCTCCCTGGGACCGGCGTCGGTCTCGAAGGCGTGGCGCAGCCGTACCCGGTTCGTGACCAACCCCTCCACGAGGGTCAGAAGCTCGTCGACCTGGTCGACGTCGACGCGGATCGACTGTACCTCACCTTCCTCACGGTCCGTGCGGTCGTCGGCTTCGGGTACCTCGATGTCGGGTATCTCGACGTCGGGGACGTCCGGCTCGTCGGTCGTCACCTCGCCGTCGTCTCTCCCGGGGCCGTCGGCGTCCGCCGACTCGTCTCCGCGACCGGTCGGAGCGTCGGCCGCCGATCCGAACACCGCCTCCGGTTCGTCGACGTCCCCTCCGGCCGTCCGATCGTCGACCTCACCGAACGCGCTCCGGGATCCCTCGACGTCCGCGTCGAACGCCGATTCTCCGGGTTCCGGTTCGTCGAACGCCGCGTCTCCGTCGTCGAACTCGGGTCCGCCGAGCGCCACGTCCGCGTCGTCGAACTCGGGGCCGTCGAACGCCGACTCGTCGGATACCGGTTCGTCGAACGCCGCGTCTCCGTCGTCGAACTCGGGGCCGTCGAACCCGGGACCGTCGAATCCGAGATCGTCGAACTCCTCCCCGTCGACGGACGTTCCGGTGGGGGGCTCCTGGAATCCGGGATCCTCGAGCGCCGTCCCGTCGAACCCGGCATCGTCGTCCGTTCTTTCCATGTGATCGTCGGATGCCTCCACGGCCGGGTCGTCGGTCGCCTCTGTAGCCGGGTCGTCGGTCGCCTCTGTAGCCGGGTCGTCGGATGCCTCCGCAGTCGAATCGTCTGCCGGGATCGAGTCGGCTGACGGTTCTGCGGCGGCCCCGTCGTCGGTCGGCCCGTCGGGGTCGGTCGCGGAGTCCGGTGTAGCGGCTTCGACCCTGCCGTCGGTCGGCCCGTCGGGGTCGGCCGCGGAGTCCGGTGTAGCGGCTTCGACCCTACCGTCGCCGGGTTCGGCGGACAGTTCGTCTGACGACTCCTCCACGCCGGGTTCGCCGCCGTCGGGGTCGTCGTCACCCAGCAACTCGTCCATCCCGACTTCCTCCTCGTACTCCTCGAACTCGAGGGCCTCTAGCTCCTCAGTGAGCTCGTCGAACTCGACGGTTTCGACCTCCGCTTTCAGCTCGGCGAAGACGGCACTCGCGTCGTCGACTCCCTCGTCGTCGGCGTCCTCGTCACCGTCGCTCGGCTCGGTTCCTTCGTCGCCCGGCCCGACTCCCTCGTCGTCGCCCGGCTCGGTCTCAACGGGCCGGTCCGGCTCGTCAGTGGGTTCGTCGCCGAGGATCGGATCGGGGGTTCCGACCCCTTCTTCGCCGAGCAGCTCGTCGAACGAGCCCGCTTCGCCCATCTCCTCGAAGGCCTCGTCGACCTCCACTTCTTCGACCAGCCGGTCGAGATCGTCGAACTCCGAGACCTCCTCGAGCAGCTCGTCGACGGACAGCTCCTCGACGTCGACCCGGGACTCCTCGGGAGCGCCAACCGACGAGCTCGGATCGTCGCCGGCCGACGGTCCCGAACCGTCCTCGGAGGACGAGCTCGGATCGTCGCCGACCGGCCGATCGGTGGCCGTGACGATCTCGAACGCCGAGACGGCGTCGACGGGCTCCAGAGCCGCTGCGATCGCTTCCTCGTCGACGGCGCTGTGAAACGCCGCGTCGAACGTCCCGCCGTACTCCCCGGCCTCGAGCTCCTCGCGTGGCGGCTCGGAGCCGAGATAGTCGAAGGCGTCGATCAGCGCGTCGACGACCCGCGGACCGTCGCTCTCGCGTTCGACGGCCAGCCGGACGACGTAGGTGTCGACGTCCCCGTCGGCCGGCTCGAACCGCCCGAGCAGCCGATCGACGTCGGCGTCCGTCGGCGGCGCGATCGACGCCTCCTCCTCGAGCCGCTCCCGTAGCCGATCGATCGTCGGCGCGGGGTCCGGAGCCCGCTCGTCGGCGTCGGCGGCCTCGACGATGGCTTCCAGTTCGTCGACGGCGTCGAAGGCGTCGTCCATCAGCTCGCCGGTCACATCGAGCTCGCCGGCGCGGACGGCATCGAGCAGCTCCTCGATGGCGTGTGCGAGGGCGCTCGCGTCCGCGAGGCCTACGGCGGCGCAGTTCCCTTTCAGGGTGTGTGCCGCCCGGAAGACCCGTTCTATCGCGTCCCCCTCTTCGGGGGCCCGTTCGAGCTCGAGCAAGCCGTTGTTCAGCTCCGTGATCTGGACTTCGGCGTCGCGGGCGAACTCGCCCAGGTACTCACTCATAACACTCACCGTCCGTTTCGAACGCCTCGAGGAGCGCTCCAACGAGCCCGTCGGCGGGTACCACGCGCTCGACACAGCCCGTCTCGATCGCCCGGCGCGGGATGCCAAACACCGGGCTGGTCGCCTCGTCCTGGGCGATCGTCCGTCCGCCCGCCTCGTGGATCGCCTCGATGCCGGCGGCGCCGTCACGGCCCATCCCGGTGAGGACGACGCCGGCCAGGGAGCCGGATACGGTCTCGGCGGCAGTCTCCATCGTGACGTCGATCGCCGGCCGGACGCCGTGGATCCGCTCGCTCGCCTCCGTCCTGACCCGCGGACGGTCCCCGTCGCGTCCGTCGACCACGAGGTGGGCGTCGCCGGGTGCGACGAGGACCTCGCCGGGGCCGACCCGGTCGCCGTGTCCCGCCTCGCGGACGTGGTAGTCGCCGATCTCGTCGAGCCGGGCCGCAAAACGGCCGGTGAACGCCTCGGGCATGTGCTGGACGACGAGCACCCTCGCGCCGAGTTCGACCGGGAGTCCGGCGACGAGCGCCTCGACGATCTTCGGCCCACCAGTCGAGGCGCCGACGACGATCGTCGGATCGTCGACGAACCGGCAGTCGTCGGGACGGCCCGTCGCGGCCACGTTCGCGGAGCGAGCCGTCGGGACCACACCCCCGGACTGCGTCGTCGTCTCCCCGGAGCGAGCCGTCGGGACCACACCCCCGGACTGCGTCGTCGTCTCCCCGGGGCGAGCCGCCGGCGCCTCGCTCCTGGGGCAAGC
>LKNG01000120.1 GCA_001564115.1 Natrialbaceae archaeon Tc-Br11_E2g8
CCCAGCTCGTCGACCGGACCGACTACATGGGCGTTTTGAGCCACCTCCGTCGGCTCCGATCGCCGCTTTCGCGCTCGCAGCCGCACTTCGAGGCCCGCGACCTCCACGCCACTCAGTGGGGTCGGATCTGTCCCTCCGAGACGCCGGAGGGGCCCAACTGTGGGCTGGTGAAGAACTTCGCACAGGCGATGGAGCTGTCCCAGAACGTCGAGGACGAGCGCGGGTTGAAACGCGAGCTCGCCTCGATGGGCGTCGAGGGCATTCCGGGAATCGAGACGGTCGAAACACACACGGCGGACGACTAACATGAGCAAGGGACGAGAAGCCAAAGTCTACGTAAACGGGAGCCTCATCGGCACCCATCCCGACCCGCACAGACTCGCAAACGACATCCGAGAATCGCGCCGACGCGGCGAGATCGACGAGATGGTCAACGTCTCGGTCCGCGACCGGACCGACGAGGTCATCGTCAACGCCGACGCCGGCCGGGCCCGCCGCCCGCTCCTCGTCGTCGAGGACGGCGAACCACTCCTGAGCGACGAGGAACTCGAGGCCGTCAAGGAGGGCGAACTGGCGTTCGAGTCGCTCGTCGATCGCGGCTACATCGAGTTCATCGACGCCGAGGAGGAAGAGGACATCCTCGTCGGCGTCGACGAGGACGAACTGACCGAGGATCACACCCACCTGGAGGTCGACCCACAGCTGATGTTCGGTATCGGCGCGGGGATGATCCCCTACCCCGAACACAACGCATCCCCCCGGATCACGATGGGATCGGGGATGATCAAACAGTCGCTCGGACTGCCGAGCGCGAACTACCGGATCCGTCCGGACACCCGACAGCACCTCCTGCATTACCCGCAGCTGTCGATCGTCAAGACCCAGACGACCGAACAGATCGGCTACGACGACCGACCGGCGGCGCAGAACTTCGTCGTCGCCGTCATGAGCTACGAGGGGTTCAACATCGAGGACGCCCTCGTCATGAACAAAGCCAGCGTCGAGCGCGCCCTCGCCCGTTCGCATTTCTTCCGGACCTACGAGGGCGAGGAACGGCGCTACCCGGGCGGTCAGGAGGACCGCTTCGAGATCCCCGAG
Organism: Natrialbaceae archaeon Tc-Br11_E2g8; assembly: GCA_001564115.1. GTDB lineage: Archaea > Halobacteriota > Halobacteria > Halobacteriales > Natrialbaceae > Tc-Br11-E2g8. The sequence goes on from LKNG01000120.1 coordinate 1,099, forward strand.
GACGACGTTCGGGGCGCACGCGGCGAGGAAGCCTACACGCACCTCGACGAGGACGGCCTCGTCAACCCCGAAACGGACGTCGGCGAAAACGACGTTCTGCTCGGGAAGACCTCCCCGCCACGGTTCTTAGAGGAGCCGGACGACATGGGTGGACTGAGCCCCCAGAAGCGCCGCGAGACCTCGGTGACGATGCGCTCGGGCGAGTCCGGCGTCGTCGACACGGTCACCCTGATGGAGGGTGAGGACGGCTCGAAGCTCTCGAAAGTGAAAGTCCGTGACGAGCGGGTCCCCGAGCTGGGCGACAAGTTCGCCTCCCGGCACGGACAGAAGGGCGTCGTCGGTCACCTCGCCCCACAGGAGGACATGCCGTTCACGCAGGAAGGGCTCGTCCCCGACCTCGTGTTGAACCCCCACGCGCTCCCCTCGCGAATGACGGTCGGGCACATCCTCGAGATGCTCGGCGGCAAGGTCGGTTCGCTCGAGGGACGCCGCGTCGACGGGACGCCGTTCCAGGGCGAAAACGAGGACGAACTCCGCGACGCGCTGGTCGATCGCGGCTTCAAATCCAACGGCAAGGAGGTCATGTACTCGGGCGTCACCGGCGAGAAGATCGACGCGGAGATCTTCGTCGGCGTCATCTTCTATCAGAAGCTCTACCACATGGTCTCGAACAAACTGCACGCCCGCTCGCGCGGCCCCGTGCAGGTGTTGACCAGACAGCCGACCGAGGGTCGAGCCCGTGAGGGTGGCCTCCGGATCGGTGAGATGGAACGGGACGTCTTCATCGGACACGGCGCGGCCATGACGCTGAAAGAACGGCTGCTCGACGAGTCCGACCGCGAGGACATCTACGTCTGCGGACAGTGCGGAATGAGCGCCGTCGAGAACGTCGAACAACGTCGGGTCTACTGTCCGAACTGTGACGAGGAGACCGACGTCCACGAGGTCGAGATGAGCTACGCGTTCAAACTGCTACTCGACGAGATGAAAGCGCTCGGGATCGCCCCGCGGATCGAACTGGAGGACGCCGTATGATGCAAGGACAAACACCGAAAGAGATCGGCTCACTGAACTTCGGACTGATGGACCCCGAGGAGTACCGAAACATGTCGGCCACGAAGATCATCACGGCCGACACCTACGACGATGACGGGTTCCCGATCGACATGGGGCTTATGGATCCCAGACTCGGCGTCATCGATCCCGGCCTGGAGTGTAAGACCTGCGGGAAACACTCCGGGTCGTGTAACGGCCATTTCGGCCACATCGAACTCGCCGCGCCGGTCATCCACGTCGGCCACGCGAAGCTCATCCGACGGCTGCTTCGCGGCACCTGTCGCGGGTGCGGTCGGCTGACGCTCGCGGACCCCTCGGACCGGGAGTACCGCCGCGAGTATTTCAAAGAGCGGGAGGACACCCCGCCGCGGAACTGGTTCGTCAGTCCCGAGGACGCCAGAAGTGCCCAGGAGAAGGCCGAGCAGGCGGCCGAACGGAAGCGGACGCAGTTCAAAGAGCAACTCGAGCGGACCCGCGATCTCGGCGAGGACCCCTCCGACGTGCTGAAGGCCGCGATCAGACAGGCCAGAGACGCCGACTACTGTCCGTACTGTACGGAGGACGACGACTACCGGGAAGGGTATCCGACGGCGCAGTACGACATCAGCCACGAGAAACCCTCGACGTATCTCGAGCAGGGGCCCGTTCCCGACGGCGACGTCCGCGATCTGCTGGCGGAGGCACTCGAGGGCGGCGAGGAGGCGAGCGGAACCGAGATCGAACTCGACGAACTCGTCGAGACGGTCAACGACGTCATCGCCACCTGGGGCGGGAGCGCGTCGCTGAGAGTCGCGGACATCAGTCGTCTGATGAGCGGTCAGGGGCCGGGCGACAGCGAACGGATCGGCCGCGAGCACGTCTCGCTGCTTCAGATCGTCTCGGAGCAGATGTCCTCGAACGGCGCCTTCAGCGGGCGCTTCGAGAAGGCACCAGCGTCGGATTTCCTCGTCTCCTACAGCGGTGACAAGCTGATGCCGAGCAACGTCCGGGACCGCTTCGAGGCGATCCCCGACGACGACATCGAAACGCTCGGGATCGATTCCGAACGGTCCCGTCCGGAGTGGATGGTTCTGACCGTGCTCCCGGTACCACCGGTGACGGCCCGACCCTCGATCACGCTCGATAACGGCCAGCGGAGCGAGGACGATCTGACCCACAAGCTGGTCGATATCATCCGCATCAACCAGCGGTTCATGGAGAACCGCGAGGCCGGCGCGCCACAGCTGATCATCGAGGACCTGTGGGAACTGCTGCAGTACCACGTCACCACCTTCATGGACAACGAGATCAGCGGGACGCCGCCGGCGAGACACCGCTCCGGTCGACCCCTGAAGACGCTCAGTCAGCGTCTGAAGGGCAAGGAGGGCCGTTTCCGTGGCTCGCTGTCCGGAAAGCGTGTCAACTTCTCGGCACGGACCGTCATTTCGCCGGACCCGACGCTCAGTCTGAACGAGGTCGGGGTCCCGGACCGGGTCGCGACCGAGATGACCCAGACGATGAACGTCAACGACCGAAACCTCGACGACGCTCGTCGATACGTCGCCAACGGACCGGAGGCGCATCCGGGCGCGAACTACGTCAAACGGCCGGACGGTCGCCGGCTGAAGGTGACCGAGAAGAACTGCGAGGAGCTCGCCGAGAAGGTCGAGCCCGGGTGGGAGGTCGCCAGACATCTCATCGACGGCGACATCGTGATCTTCAACCGGCAGCCGTCCCTGCACCGGATGTCCATTATGGCACACGAGGTCGTCGTGATGCCGTACAAGACGTTCCGGCTGAACACGGTCGTCTGTCCGCCGTATAACGCCGACTTCGACGGCGACGAGATGAACATGCACGCGCTACAAAACGAGGAGGCCCGCGCCGAAGCGCGCGTCCTCATGCGCGTCCAAGAGCAGATCCTGAGTCCGCGCTTCGGCGAGAACATCATCGGCGCGATCCAGGACCACATCTCCGGGCTCTACCTGCTGACTCACGAGAACCCGCAGTTCAACGAGACGCAGGCGCTGGACCTGCTCCGCGCGACGAACATCGACGAGCTGCCGCCCGCCGACGGGACCGACGAGGACGGCCTCGAATACTGGACCGGCCGTGCGATCTTCTCGGAGCTTCTGCCTGACGGGCTCAGCCTGACGTTCAGTTCCTCGGCCGGCGACGACGTGGTCATCGAGGACGGTCAGCTCGTCGAGGGAACGATCGACGAGGACGCCGTCGGCGCCTTCGGCGGCGAGGTCGTCGACACCATCTGTAAGGTGTACGGCAACACCCGTGCCCGGGTGTTCGTCAACGAGGTCGCGACGCTCGCGATGCGGTCGATCATGCATTTCGGCTTCTCGATCGGGATCGACGACGAGTCGATCGAACGGGAGGCCGAAGAGCAGATCGCCGAGGCGATCGACGGCGCCTACGACCGCGTCGAAAAGCTCATCGACACCTACCGGGAGGGCGAACTCGAATCGCTCCCCGGCCGGACGGTCGACGAGACGCTGGAGATGAAGATCATGCAGACGCTCGGGAAGGCCCGTGACTCCGCCGGCGACATCGCCGACGATCACTTCACCGGCGACAACCCCGCCGTCGTCATGGCCCAGTCCGGCGCCCGTGGTTCGATGCTCAACCTGACCCAGATGGCCGGCTGTGTCGGCCAGCAGGCGGTCAGAGGCGAGCGGATCAACCGCGGCTACGAGGACCGCACGCTGAGTCACTTCAAGCCGAACGACCTCTCGGCGGACGCCCACGGCTTCGTGGAGAACTCCTACCGGAACGGGCTGACGCCCAAGGAGTTCTTCTTCCACGCGATGGGTGGCCGCGAGGGGCTCGTCGATACGGCGGTCCGGACCTCCAAGTCCGGCTACCTCCAGCGGCGGCTGATCAACGCCCTCTCGGAGCTCGAGGCCCAGTACGACGGCACCGTCCGGGACACCTCGGACACCGTCGTCCAGTTCGAGTTCGGCGAGGACGGCACCTCGCCGGTCAAGGTCTCCTCCTCCGATGAGTTCGACATCGACATCGAGTCGATCACCGATCGCATCGTCGACGAGGAGTTCGCCTCCGAGGACGCAAAGGAGGAGTTCCTCGGCATCCAGGAACCGAAGACGAACCTCTCGGAGCACGGCGAGTCGTGGCGCTCGGCGGGCGACAGCCTGGAGGTGGAGTCCGATGACTGAGATAACCGACGGGATCGAATCGACCGTCGAAAACACCGATCTCCCGCGACGGCTGAAGGAGAACGTCTACGAAACGGTACGCAACCGATCGAACCTGACCGAATCCCACGTCGAGGACATCGTCCGGGCCGTCGAGTCCCAGTATCTCGAGAGCCGGATCGATCCGCTGGACCCGGTCGGGACCGTCTCCGCACAGAGTATCGGGGAGCCCGGAACGCAGATGACGATGAACACGTTCCACTACGCCGGCGTCGCCGAGATCGACGTGACGCAGGGGCTGCCGCGGCTCATCGAGCTGGTCGACGCCCGGAAAACGCCGGATACCCCGATGATGACGGTCCATCTCGACGGCGTCCACGCGACGGATCGAGAGAAGGCCCACGAGGTCGTCTGGAACATCGAGGCGACGAAGATCCTCGCACTCGGTGACGTCTCGACGAACGTCGCCGACATGCTCGTCCAGATCGATCTCAACGAGGAGACGCTCGCCGAGCGGTGGCCGACGATCGACAGCGTCGACGACATCGCCGCCCGGATCGCCGGCACGATCGAATCCGACCTCGGCGTCGAGACGGACCGGCCGGGGGAGACGCTCATCCAGTTCGGCCCGGAAGAGCCCTCCTACCGACAGCTGTTGCAGCTCGTCGAGGAGCTCAGAGAGATCGTCTTCAAGGGGATCGAGGAGATCAGCCGGGTCGTCATCCGGAAGGAGGAACTCGACGATGGAACCGAGGAGTTCATCCTCTACACCGAGGGGTCGGACCTGAAAGAGGTGCTCGACATCGAAGGTGTCGACGCCTCGCGGACGACGTGTAACAACATCCACGAGATCCACAGCAACCTCGGGATCGAGGCGGCACGGGAGGCGATCATCGAGGAGACGATGAACACGCTCGAAGAGCAGGGCCTCGACGACGTGAACATCCGGCACCTGATGCTCGTGGCCGACATCATGACGAACAACGGCGAGATCGAGTCGATCGGCCGGCACGGCATCTCCGGTAACAAGGACTCGGTGCTCGCACGGGCGGCCTTCGAGGTGACGGTCAACCACCTGCTCGATGCGGCGATCCACGGCGAGGTCGACGATCTCGACGGCGTCACGGAGAACGTCATCGTCGGCAAGCCGATCCGGCTCGGGACCGGTGACGTCGATCTGCGGATGGGAGCCACGCGGGGCGGCAGCGGTTCCTCCGCGGACGACTGATCCGACGCCACTCCATGACAGTCACTCTTTCCGACGAAGCGAGACGGTGTATCGCGCTGTTCGACGAGGAGACGGACGTCCCGGCGACCGACTGCGTCGTCGACGAGGAGTACGACCGCGTCGTCTTCGTCGTCCCGCCCGGAACGATGGGGCAGGCGATCGGCCCCGGGGGCGATCGGGTCCGGGCGATCGAATCGAAGATCGGGCGCGACGTGGTCGTCGTCGAGAACGCGGCGACGCCGGAGGATTTCGTCGCCAACGCCCTGGCGCCGGCGGCCGTCTACAACGTGACGGTGAGCGAAAACGACACGACTGTCGCCTACGCCGAGGTGGATCACGACGATCACGGGGTCGCGATCGGCAAGGATGGGCGGCGGATCGAGTTGGCCCGCCGGCTGGTGGGGCGGCATTTCGACGTCGACGAGATCGAGTTGACGTAGGGTCACGGCCGCTCGACGGTGACGGGGCGGGATTCGGCCTCGACGTAGATCCGTTTCGCTTCGGGAACGATTTCCCTGACGACCGTTTCGATATCGTCGACGATGGCTTCGATTTCCTCGGTCGTCCGTTCGTTCTCGAAATCGATCTCGCAGGCGACGAGCACCGACTCGGGGCCCAGATGCATCGTCCGGAGATCGAGCACCGAAACGACGCCGGGGACGCCGTCGATCGCCTCGAGCAGCTGTTTGCGCTCGCGGCGTGGCACCCCTTCCCCGACGAGGAGGCCGTGGCTCTCCCAGGCCAACGCGAGTGCAAAGCCCATGAGTAGAAGTCCGATGACGGCGCTGCCGATCGCGTCGTACGTCGTGTTCCCGGTGACGTCAGTCAGATAGACGCCGGCGAGCGCGACGAGGACGCCGATTACGGCGACGAAGTTCTCGGTGGCGGCAGTGATGAGTGGCGCGTCCTTGCTCCGTTTGAACGTCGCGAGAATCGAGCCGAACCCCTCCGTCTCGGACTCCTCGCGAACCGCCTGGAACGATTTGTAAAACGCGGCCGATTCGAAGAGCAACGCGACGCCCAATACGACGTAGTTGATCGTCACGTCGACGTCCCGGGCGGCGGTTCCGATCGTTTCGTATCCCTCGCGGACGGCGGCGTAGCCGGTGACGCCGAACAACAACAGCGTGACGACGAACGCGAAGACGTACTGCTCTTTTCCCCGACCAAAGGGGTGTTTCGGGGAGGGGCCGGTCTCGCTCATCCGGAATCCGAGCAAGAAGAGGAGCTGGTTCGCCACGTCCGAAAGCGAGTAGTACACCTGGCTGAGCATGCTGGCGTTGCCGGTCGCGAGCCAGGCGATGAACTTCGCGACGGCGATCGCGGCGCTGGCGACGAGCGAAACCAGCACGACCAGCCGGGTCGAGGTCATCGGTGGGCGTTCTCGCGGAGGCCTGTAGTGTGTTTCGACGGTCGGGCGGGAATGTAGCGACCCGGTTTCGAAACCTGAGCCGTCGGCGAGGTTTATCTCTCCAGTCGTCGTACCGACGTCCGGAGGGACAGGTGACTTCATTCGATCGGAACGGCTCGTCCGCCTCCGGGCGGACGGTGTCGGATCGTCCCTCTCCGATCACCGTTCCGCGGTGATCACGAACCACGCCGTCAGTGGGAACGATATCGTCGACCAGTTCTCGTATATAAGTTTAGTGGCCGTTGTTCGGCTTGTGAAGCCGCTGGGTTGTTTATATACTGTTGTGGTATGTATGTGGTAACAGAATGAAGCAGATGAAGTCACCGCTGGAGTACAGCGCCGAGACGGGCGATGAAGACGGGTCGATCACGGTTTCGCAACTGCGGGCG
>LKNG01000121.1 GCA_001564115.1 Natrialbaceae archaeon Tc-Br11_E2g8
AGCCGCCGGCGCCTCGCTCCTGGGGCAAGCCGTCGCCCCGGCGCCGGCGGCCGCCGTCCGCGGACAGCCCTCGGTCACCGCCTCGATCGCCGCCGCGGCACGCGCGAGCGCCGCCGTGGAGACCTCGGCGTCCGCCAGCCCGTCGACGGTCTCGACGACCTCCTCGGCGAGGTCGAGGACCGTCCGTCCGTCCGAGCCGTCGGGTTTGTGAAGCACCGTCGTGGCCCCCTTCTCTATGGCCCGCACCGTCGTCTCGGCACCCTCGTCGGTGTGTGCGCTGAGCACGACGATCGGCGTCGGACGCGAGGACATGATCCGGTCGATCGCCTCGATGCCGTCCATCACGGGCATCTCGACGTCCATCGTGACGACGTCGGGCTCGTGGCGCTCGACGGCCTCGACCGCCTCGCGGCCGTCGGTCGCCGTCTCCACGGCGTATCCGGCGTCCGCCAGGGCGCGGGCGACCACGCGTCGCATGAACGGCGAGTCCTCGACGACGAGTGCGAGCGTCATACCGTGGCGACGTCCCTCAGGGCTTTCCGGACGTTCTCCTCCTCGAACGGTTTCGTCACGTAGCCGTCCGCGCCCGCTTTCACCGCGAGTTTCATCTTCTCGCGCTGGCCGACGCTCGTACACATGATCACCCGGGCGTCCGGATCGAGCTTCTTTATCGCCGCGGTCGCTTTGATCCCGTTGCACTTTGGCATCACGATGTCCATCATGACGATGCCGGGGCCGTGTTCTTTGTACAGTTTGACCGCCTCGGCGCCGTTTTCCGCCTCGGCGACGACCGTGTGGTCCCGTTCGAGGATCTGCCGGAGGAGATTCCGCATAAAGTGAGAGTCGTCCACGATGAGCACCCCTGTCGACATTCAGTGTTGCACCACCGTCCGCTACCGATACATCGAACATAAATGCTGTCTCTCGATTATCAGAGGTGATAAGGTCGTCAGGAGTCGTTGCCGGCGGCCAGCAGGAACCGCTCGACGTCGACCAGCCCCGCGGTCTCGACGTCCACCGTCGCCCCCACGTCGTCCTCCTCGCCGAACGCGTCTCCCGGCTCGGTCACGAGGTCGTCGATGTCGGCCGTTGCGAGGTCGTCGTCGGCAGTCGCGAGGTCGTCGGTGCCAGTTGGGTCGTCGTCGGCAGTCGCGAGGTCGTCGGTGTCGGCCATCACGGGATCGTCGGCGTCAGTGAGGGCGTCGTCGGCGTCAGTGAGGGCGTCGGTGTCGATCTCGGTGAGGGCGTCGGTGTCGATCGTCCCGGGGTCACTGGCGTCGCCCGCACCGGTGTTCTCGGGCTCGAGTGGACGGTCGGGGACCTCCGGAACGACGTCGTCGACGTCGAGCCCGCCCGGGTTACGGACGGTCACGACGAGGGCTTCGACGAGTGGGTGTTCGAGGAGCCGCGTGTTCACGTCCTCGGCCGTAAACTCGACGTCCTCGAGGGGGCCTTCGAGCTCCTCCGGCCCGAGAACGTGAGCGGCCGGCACCGACTCGACGCCCCGGACGACGTCGACGTCCATCGCGGCCGGCTGGCGGTCGCCGGGGCGCTCGAAGACCACGAGCTTCCCGCCTGCGGACTCGTCAGCGGGGAAGTGAACCCGCGGGTCGACCACGGCCGTGATCTCCCCGCGGAGGTCGGTGACGCCCGTTATCGCCTCCGGCGACCGGGGGATTCGGGTCGTCGTCGCCGGCGGGTCGGCGACCGTCTTCACGTCGTCGACGTCGAGCGCGAGCCGGTAGGGGCCCACCTCGAGGAGCACGAACCGCTCGCGTTCCTCGGGTTCGTCCCCTTCGCGGTCGTCGCGGCCGTCCGGATCGTCGAGGCTGATTCCGAGGAGCCTGTCGGGAAGCTCGGAGGACATCGTTCACCTCGACCCTCACGGCCGACGGTCAAAACGTTGATGCCCGACCGTTCGGGCCGGACTACCGGCGATAGGCGCCGGGTAGCAGTCGGTTACCGCGGGCTACGGCCCCCGTTACAATGCCGTCGGTCCGGCTACGGACGGTCGCTCCCGCTGGACCGCCGCCGGTTCGACTCCGGCGGGGGAGCCTATGGCCGTAGACGACGTCGAGGAGCGAGTCGGGAGCTGGATGCCGACCGCCGACGAGCTGGAACGTCTCCTGTGGGGGGTGGTCGCCCTCTCGCTGATCGGCGACGTCGCCACCACCCTCGTCGGGCTCCACCTCGGGCTCGTGGAGGCGAACCCGGTAGCCCGGAGCGCCGTCGACGGCTGGGGGCTGGCAGGGCTGTTCGCGCTGAAAGCCGGCGCCCTCGGCGTCGCGCTCTGCTGTCGGCCCCTCCTCGAGCCGGCGTACCGCCCGATCGTGCCGGCCGGGCTGGCGATCCCGTGGACGGTCGCCACCCTGACGAACGTCTACACGATCTCGACGGTCCTGTGAACTACCCCACCCTACTCGCTCGCGCACGCAGTGCGCTCGGTCGTTGAGGACGGGGCTTTCCGTGGATTTCCGCACTTGCCGTCCCGTCCCCGTGCAGGGCGTGGCGTCGATGCACGCCGACGGTTCGCGGGTGGGAGCGTTCTCCACCGCCGAACGGACGGCGTCCACGTCACCTCCACACCCTTCACCGCTAAGTGTCCCCGTCACCGAGGGGGAGTCGATGAACGGCAACCGATTCGGTCGCCTCTTCCAGGTGACCACGTTCGGGGAGAGCCACGGGGAGGCGATGGGCTGTACGGTCTCCGGCTGTCCCGCCGGCCTAAAACTGTCCGAAGACGACGTTCAGGCGGACCTCGATCGCCGGAAACCCGGCCAGTCGATGATCACCACCTCTCGTGGCGAACCCGACGCCGTCTCGATTAGATCCGGGCTCCAGGACGGGTACACCACCGGGACGCCCATCGGCATGGTCATCCGGAACAAAGACGCCCGCTCGGGGAAGTACGAGCCGTTCATTACGGCACCGCGCCCGTCCCACGGCGATTTCACCTACTCGGCGAAGTTCGGCACCCGCAACTGGGGCGGCGGCGGCCGCTCCTCGGCCCGCGAGACGGTCAACTGGGTCGCCGCGGGCGCGATCGCAAAAAAGCTACTCGCACTCGAGGGGATCGAACTCAAGGCCCACGTCAACCAGATCGGCGGGATCGAAGCCCCCGAGGTGAGCTTCGAGGAGCTGCTCGAACACAGCGAGGAAAACGACGTCCGGTGTGCCCACCCCGAGACCGCAGCGCGGATGCAGGAGCTGATCGAGGAGTACCAGGCGGCGGGGGACTCGATCGGCGGCAGCGTCTACTTCGAGGCCCGTGGGGTTCCGGTCGGCCTCGGCGCGCCACGCTTCGATTCGCTTTCCGCACGGCTCGGCCAGGCGATGATGGCGATCCCCGCGACGACGGCCTTCGAGTTCGGCCTCGGCAGGGAGGCCCGCGAGTACGCCGGCAGCGAACGAAACGACGACTGGGAGTTCGGCCCCGACGGCGACCCGAAGCCGGTCGAGAACGATCACGGCGGCGTCCAGGGGGGGATATCCACGGGCGAACCGATCTACGGGGAGGTGACGATCCACGCGCCGACCTCGATCCCGAGCGAGCAGCGGACGGTCGACTGGGAGACCGGTGAGGTGATCGACGACGCCCAGGTCATCGGCCGGCACGACCCCGTCCTCCCGCCCCGCGGGGTGCCCGTCGTCGAGGCGATGCTCGCCCTGACGCTGGTCGACTTCATGCTGCTCGCGGGCCGGATCAACCCGGACCGGGTCGACGGCCGGCCCGGCGAGTACGACACCGACTACCACCCGAGCAACCCGCGACACGACCGCTGAAATCCGATCGACCCGCGACACGACCGCCCAGATCGCTCCGTGGACCGGGACCACGCCGTCTTCGCCGCCGTCACTCGTGGCCGCCAGCGTCTCCGTCGCTGGCCCGGTCGTGATGGACTGAGCCAAATATCTCCCGTGTCCCGATGGACGACTCCCTCGCCACAGCGGACGACGCTTCGCTCCGATGGACGACTCCCCTGTGCCCTACGTGGTGTAACCCTACCGAGGACATCCCCCTCGATTCAATGAGTCCACCACACTATTATCGTGATAGAATGATACGAACTACCAAGTTCCTCACGATTGATCCTTGTCAATCTATAGCAAAGGCTTTAGTTCTGGTGGAGCAAATTCCGAGTACCGCTGGCCCGACAGGGCGGTATCCACCATGAGTGATAACGAACTTATCTGGCGCGTCGCGGGCGGTTCCGGCGACGGGATCGATTCGACGAGCCAGAACTTCGCCAAGGCGCTGATGCGCTCGGGGCTCGACGTATTTACTCACCGACACTATCCGTCACGGATCCGTGGCGGCCACACCTACGTCGAGATCCGCGCCGCACCGGAGGAGGTACAGTCACGCGGGGACGGCTACAACTTCCTGCTCGCACTGGGAGACTCGTTCGCCCGGAACGCCGACGAGGCGGCCGTCTACGGCAACGAGGAGATCAAACCCTTATCGGAGAACCTCGACGAGCTCCGGGAGGGTGGGGTCATCGTCTACGACTCCGGGTTCGTCGACGAGGAGGACGTCGCCGAGTTGAACCTCGAGGAGCGCGCCGAGGAGAACGGCTGGCACGTCTACCCCGTCGACCTCCGCGGGCTCGCGAAAGAACACGGCCGAGAGGTCATGCGCAACACCGCCGGCGTCGGGGTGACCGCGAGCCTGCTCGGGATGGAGCTCGATCACATCGAGGAGTTGATGGAGGATGCGATGCCCGAGAAGATCCTCGAGCCGAACATCGAGATCCTCCACGACGCCTACGAGCTCGTCTCCGAGGAGTTCGAGTTCGACCACGAGCTGCGGGTCCCCGAGGGCGACCACGACGAGGAGCAGGCGCTACTCTCCGGCTCGAACGCCATCGCCTACGGCGCGATCGACGCCGGCTGTCGGTTCATCGCCGGCTACCCGATGACGCCGTGGACGGACGTGTTCACCATCCTCAGCCAGAACATGTCCGACATCGGCGGCATCGCCGAACAGGTCGAAGACGAGATCGCCGCCGCAGCGCTCGCCCTAGGGGCGAGCCACGCCGGCGCGAAGGCGATGTCCGGCTCCTCGGGTGGCGGCTTCGCGCTGATGAGCGAGCCACTCGGGCTCGCGGAGATGACCGAGACGCCGATCGTGCTGATCGAGGCGATGCGTGCGGGTCCCTCGACGGGACTGCCGACCAAACCCGAGCAGGGCGACCTCGAGTTCGTCCTCTATACGAGCCAGGGTGACTCCTCGCGGGTCGTCTTCGCACCCGGTGACATAGAGGAGGCCTACGAGCAGACCAGACTCGCCTTCCACATCGCCTACGAGTACCAGATCCCGACGATCATCGTCTACGACCAGAAACTCGGCGGCGAGAACAAGAACGTCCCCGTGAGCTTCTTCGACCGCGAACCGGATCCGTCGCTGGGCTCGACGCTCACCGAGGCGGAGCTCGAGGAAGCCGCTCACGACGCCTCCGGGAAGTTCCACCGCTTCCAGCACGATCCGGACAACGACGCCGGCGTCAGCCCGCGTTCGCTGCCCGGCCAGAAGGGTGGACGGTTCCTCGCGACCGGTAACGAACACTCGCCAGGCGGACACATCGAGGAGGATCCGACGAACCGGGTCATCCAGATGGAACGCCGGATGGAGAAACTCGAGCACATCCGCGAGGCACTCGACGAGGACCACCCGTCGAACCAGACCTACTACGGCGACGAGACGGCCGACTACGGCATCATCACGTGGGGTTCCTCCCACGGAGCCGTCGCCGAGGCCGTCGAGCGGCTGAACGAAGGGGGCCACTCGGTGAAAGGCGTCACCGTCTCCGATATGATGCCGTTCCCCGAAACGGAGATGACCGAGTTCCTAGAGAGCGTCGATGAGGCGATGGTCGTCGAGATGAACGCCTCCGCGCAGTTCCGCGGGCTGATCCAGAAGGAGCTTGGCCGGTTCGGCGAGAAGCTGACGAGCCTGCTGAAGTACAACGGCAACCCCTTCGAGCCGGCCGAGATCGTCGAAGGCTACGAGCTCCACCTCGACGGCGGCGACGCCGAACCGACCGCACAGGTACGAATCGAACCCGCGGCAGGTGACTGACAATGAGTGCATTCAACGCAATCGGAGAGAGCCGAGAGATCGACCGCGACGAGTTCACGCCCGGACTCGAACCACAGCCGACCTGGTGTCCCGGCTGTGGGGACTTCAGCGTCCTCAAGGCGCTGAAACAGGCCCTCCCGGAGGTCGGGAAGAGTCCAGACGAGGTGTTGACGGTGACCGGGATCGGCTGTTCGGGCAAGCTGAACAGCTACCTCGAGACGTACGGCTTCCACACGATCCACGGCCGGTCGCTGCCCGTGGCCCGCGCCGCCAAACTCGCCAACCCCGGCCTCGAGGTGATCGCCGCCGGCGGTGACGGCGACGGCTACGGCATCGGCGGCAACCACTTCATCCACACGGCCCGGGAGAACCACGATATGACCTACATCGTGTTCAACAACGAGGTCTTCGGGCTGACGAAAGGCCAGACCTCGCCGACGAGCCCGAAAGGTCACAAATCGAAGACCCAGCCGACCGGGAGCGCGAAGTCGCCGCTTCGCCCCCTCTCGCTGGCGCTGACCTCCGGCGCGAGCTACATCGCCCGCACCGCCGCGGTCAATCCGAACCAGGCAAAGGAGATCATCAAGGAGGCGATCGAACACGACGGCTTCGCCCACGTCGACTTCCTCACCCAGTGTCCGACCTGGAACAAGGACGCCCGGCAGTACGTCCCGTACGTCGACATCCAGGAGTCGGATGATTACGAGTTCGACCGGACCGACCGGCAGGAGGCCGCCGAGATGATGTACGAGACCGAAAGCGCCCTCTACGAGGGGACGGTGCTGACCGGCCGGTACTACGTCGACGACCGTCCGACCTACGCCGAGGAGAAAATCGCCACCGGCGAGATGACCGACACCCCGATCGTCGAACAGTACTTCGACGACGACCGCGAGTGGGAGCGCAGCTACGACCTGCTCGACCGGCACAAGTAACGCCCACGAGCGATTTTTCCGCCCCGGACGGGTAGCCGGTTCTCGGCGACCTCACGAAGATCAGACCGGTTCGCGGAGCGCCCAGACGTCCTCGGTCGGCTCCAGCCGGTGGGGTTCCCGACCCCGTTCGGTGAGGATGCCGGCGTGGTAGAGCATCGCCTTCAGCTGGAAGACCGTCGGCGCGTGGTAGACCTCCCCGTCTTCGAGCGGCACCCGGCGCAGCTCCCCCTCGGGGGTGAGCACGCGCCGGCGGACTCCCTCCTCGCCCCGGAGGAACAGCTCGACGGCGAACGCGGGGTGGAGTTCGTGGAGGTACTCGAGGAGGGTCACGAGCGTCGGCTCGGCGACGCCGTCCTCGAAGAGCGCCTGGAGCTCGGTCACGAGCAGCTCCGTCGCCGGATACGCGAAGACGACCCGACGGGCGAGTTGTCCCCACGCCGGCGCGAGGTCGACGAACCGCTTTCTCGAGCCACGCCAGCCGTCGAACTCGGCGAGCGCCCGCTCGGGGCTCCCGTGGCGGGCGACCCCGAACCGGACGACCTCGCGACCCAGTTCGGTCAGCCGCGGTCCGCGGGCGTCGACGGCCGACCGACCGCTCTCGATCAGCCCCAGAAACGCCGCGCCACGCCGGGCGTCGTCGGTCGCGCCGACGACCCACCGCTCTACGAGCTCCGCCGTCGGCCCGTCGCCGGCCACCGCCAGCGGATACGCGAGGTAGTTTTTCGGGTGGTTGAGGCCGAACGACTGCTCGGCGACGCCGCCCACACTCGCCCGGAACCGCACCGCGGTGGCCTCGTCGCTCGTCCGGTTGCCGACGATCCGGGGCCGTTCGACGGGCTCGACCGCTCCGTCGGCGCTCACCGCGAGGATTCCGACGTTCAGCTCCCGGGCGAGCGTCCGGTCGGTCGCCGACACCGTCCCGGCCGGCGCCGCGAGGTACGCCGCGTTGGCCCCGTGGAGCCGGTCGTACGCCTGGACGATCCCGCCGGTCGTGTCGACGCCACTCCCGGCGTGGCCTTTCGCCTCGACGGCGATCAGCGGCGGCTCCTCGCCGAACCGCTCGACAGCGAGTAGCTCGGGTTCGAGCGCCCGGACGCCGACCAGATCCGGGTAGCCGGCCCCGACCTGAACGCGGTTGAACGGCGCCAGCCGCTCGTGGATCGCCGGCTCGATCGGTTCGCCGGGGAGCCACTCCTCCGTGGCGAACTGGACGTCCGCGACGGCGTACGATCGGGACTCGTCGCCGTCGGGGAACAGCCGGCCTTTCGCGCCGGCGAGGACGTGTGGCTCCGTGAGTCGATCCGTAGCGGC
>LKNG01000122.1 GCA_001564115.1 Natrialbaceae archaeon Tc-Br11_E2g8
ACTCGTTTGCCTCCCAGCTCCCGCCGCGTTTCTCGGCCGCACGGATCTCCCCGGCCTCGAGGGCGTCGAGGAAAGCCTCGAGGGTCGAACGCTCCGGTTCGCCGGCGGTGGCCGCGTCGACCTCGTCCGCCTCGTATCGGTCCCAGAGAGCCGAAACCTCCCGTTCGAGGCTCATCCCTCGATCACCTCCGAGAACTCGTATCTGCCCGGATCGCGGCCGGCGAGGTAGACGGCGGCGTCGACGGCGCCGGCGGCGAACACCCCCCGGTCCCCGGCGCGGTGGCTCAGCCGGAGCTCCTCGCCGTCGCCCGCGAGCAACACCTCGTGGCTCCCGGTGACCTCGCCAGCCCGGAGCGCGTGGACCCCGATCTCGCCGGCCTCGCGGGGACTCTCGCCCGCCCGGCCGTGTGTCCGGCCGGTGAACTCGCCGTGGGCCTCGATCTCCGCGAGCAGCCGGTTTGCGGTCCCGCTCGGCGCGTCGCGTTTCCCGTTGTGGTGGGTCTCGACGAGCTCGACGTCGTACCCCGGCAGGCTCCGGACCGCCTCGCCGAGGACGTTCGCGAGCGTCTGGACCCCGCGAGCGAAGTTCGGCGCGTGGAGCACCGCCGTCGACTCGCTCGCCGCCGCCAGCGTTTCGCGGTCGTCGTCGTCGAAGC
This sequence comes from Natrialbaceae archaeon Tc-Br11_E2g8, assembly GCA_001564115.1. Classification (GTDB taxonomy): domain Archaea; phylum Halobacteriota; class Halobacteria; order Halobacteriales; family Natrialbaceae; genus Tc-Br11-E2g8. The sequence continues at coordinate 657 of LKNG01000122.1, forward strand.
CCGTCGTCCCCGTCACGAACGCCACGCCGGCTTCGGCACACGCCGTGGCGTACTCCGTCGCCGACTCGGGGCCGGTGAAGTCGATCACGACGGCCGGCTCGCGGTCGGCGAGCAGCGCCGCGAACTCCCCGGCTGGCTCGACCGCGACGCCGGCGACGGTCTCGGCCGTCGGCGTGCGGTTGACCGCCAGGACGGGCTCGCAGTCGGGACGGTCGACGACGGCCGCCAGCACCTCCCGCCCCATCCGTCCCGTGGCGCCGGTGACGCCGACCCGGACCGTCATCGATCGGCCTCCGCGAGCGCGGCCGACTCCGTCTCGAGGCTCTCGAGGATCGCCGCCAGCCCCTCCCGGTACTCCTCGGCGAGGGGGGTCAACGGCGAGCGCAGCCGGTTCGCACAGTGGCCCCGAAGCGCCATCGCCGCCTTCACCGGGATCGGGTTGCTCTCCTCGAACAGCGCCCGCATCAGCGGGCCGAGCTCGTGGTGGAGCTCGCGGGCGCGGTCGTAGTCGCCCTCGAGGGCCGCCCCGACCATCGCACAGGTGCGCTCGGGCTCGACGTTCGCGACGACGCTTATCGTCCCCGTCCCGCCGACCGAGACGACCGGCAGCGTGAGCGCGTCGTCGCCCGAGAGCACCGAAAACTCCATCCCCGCGGTCCGCTCTGTGATCTCGCCGATCGCACCGAGGTCGCCCTCCGCGGCCTTGTAACCCGCGACGTTCGGGTGGCTGGCGAGCTCGACTGCGGTGTCGGGTTCGATCGTCCGACCCGTCCGTCCGGGGACGTTGTAGACGATCTGGGGGAGGTCGACGGCGTCGGCGACCGTCCGGTAGTGGTCGATCAGCCCCCGCTGCTCGGGGCGGTTGTAGTACGGCGAGATCAGGAGGAGGCCGTCGGCGCCGGCGGCCGCCGACCGTTCGGAGAGCTCGAGGGCCTCGCGGGTGTTGTTCGAGCCCGTCCCCGCGATCACGGGGACGTCCTCGACGGCCTCGACGACGGCCTCGACGACCTGGACGTGTTCGTCGTGGGTGAGCGTCGCGGACTCGCCCGTCGAGCCGACGGGGACGAGGCCGTCGACGCCCGCGGCCTCGAGGCGGCGGGCGTCGGCCTGGAGCGTTTCGAAGTCGATGCGTTCGTCGGCGTCGAACGGCGTAACCATCGCCGGGAAGACGCCGCTGAAGTCGATGTTTGCTGTCATGTGTGGGTGTGGTCGTTCGCAGGTGGTTCGGACGTGTGGTCGTCCGCAGGTGGTTCGAAGGGCCGTTCGCGCGGTCGGAACGCGCCCGGGACGGGGATGCCACGCCCGCCTCGAGCGCCGCTCACGCGCGTTTTTTGCGTTTGAAAAGGGCGGCGGCGTCGCTCCCGGCGGCCCGACGGATCGAGGGAACGACGCGGCGCATACACGACCTGCCGACGCGGAGTAACTTATCGGTTGTGACTTGCTTCGACCGTCGAGTCGTCTCGCTCGTACAGCCGGGAGGGGTGAGTCGTCTCGCCCGTACGGCCGGGAGGGTCGAGTCGCCATCCCGTCCGCAGAGTCGAGTGACGACGCCGTCGCACGCGAAAAAACGATGCCGGCGGGCACTTTCCGCGTCATTTATGCGTCCGAATCACCAACGGACTCCCATGACCGACTTCGGACTGAAAGTACGGATGCTCGTGGTGGGCGTCATCCTGTTTGCCTTCTACGTCGTCGCGGCGACGGTGCTCTCGGCGATGCTCGGCTTGAACATCTGGCTCGTGCTCGCCGCCGGGATCCTCGTCCTGCCGGCGTTCCAGTACAAGTTCGGCAAGTGGATGGCCCTGAGAGGCGCCGAGGAGATGCCCGAGGACGGTGGCGTCGGTGGCATCCGCTTCTCGGAGGTCCACCGGATGACCGAATCGCTCTCCCGGGACATGGGCGTCGAGACGCCCCGGCTCATGGTCATGGAGATGGGCGTCCCGAACGCCTTCGCCGTCGGCCGGAAGGGCGCGGGCGTCGTCGTCGTCTCCACCGAGCTGATGTCGATCCTCGATCGCGACGAGCTCGAGGGCGTCGTCGCCCACGAGATCGCCCACATCAAAAACCGCGACGTGATCACCATGGTGATCGGCCAGTCGATCGGGATGCTCGTGGGTTACGTCGCCTACTTCGCGATCCTCCTCGGCGGCGAGCGCAACATCGGCACCTACCTGCTCGCGATCGCCGCCTCCTCGATCGCGAACATGCTCGTGATGATCTTCGTGCTCGCGATCTCCCGGTATCGCGAGTACGTCGCCGACGACGACGCCCGCCAGGCGATCGGCAGCGGCGATCCGCTCGCACGCGCCCTGGAGAAGATCTCGAAAGGCGCCGAAGGGCGGGAGTCGACCGTCGAGGACAGCGTCAGCGCGCTCTGTATCTTCAACAGCGAGCGCGGGCTGCTCGCCTCGCTGTTCTCGACTCACCCGCCGACCGAAAAGCGCATCGAGAAGCTCCGGTACTGATACTCTCGGCTGTACGTCTTTCAAGATTCTCGCCGCATCGGGATGGCGAGAATCTCGATACGGTTACAGCCAACAGTATGAGCCGTCCCGCCTTCTCGCCCAGCTCCGTCACTCCAGGCGATCGATCCGTGCCGCCAGCCGACGGCGAGCGGCCGCCGCGATCGCCCGTAGCTCGCCGACGGCCAGCCGGATCTCGCCGGGCAGTGCCCGTGCCGTCGCCTGCAGCCTCGCGAGGTCGACCCCGGCCCGGTAGTTGTAGACGATACAGGCCGCGAGGGTCAACAGTAGGCCGTACAGCTGGAGGGTCGCGATCGCAAACAGCGGCTCGAAGACCGTCGACAGCGGTCCCGGATAGTTCCCGGCGCGGGCGACCATCCCGCTCGGGCGGTTGGTGACCGCCGCGACGAGCCCGCCGAGGACCAACAGGACGCCGACCGGATCCTCGTACCAGGCGTAGAGTAAACCGACGCCGACGGCGCCGGCGAGGACGACCAGCGGCCAGTGTTCCCAGATCGTCGCGCCCAGACGGGAGTACGCGAGGCCGGCGGCGGCGACGCCGGCCAGCACGGCGATCCCGCGCTCGGGCGAGGCGGGACCGCCGCCGTAGACGTACAGCAGCGCGATCCACGAGAAGAACACGAGCACGAGATACCACCGCAACGAGGGCAGGAAGACGACGGTCGCCACCAGGGTTGCGTGGATCGCGACCAGCCGGTCGAGGTCGTTCTCGACGTCGACGTAGCAGTACGCGACGACCGAACCGAGCACGAGCGCCGCCAGGATCGGCAACAGCGGCGCGAGGGCGACCGAGTCGGGGTGGATCGTCAGCCGGGGCAACGCCCCCTCCCAGATGAGATGGGAGAGGGGACGCTGGATCGTCACGTAGTAGGTGTCGTCGGGCTCGTAGCCGCCGACGAACGCGAGCGTGTCCCCGCGGGGGAACAACACCTCGAAGAAAAACCGGTAGACCGACCGCGGGCCGAAGACGATCGCGGAGGCGAGCAACCCGCCCCCTCCGGTCGCGATCGCGGCCCCGATCGCCCGCCAGGAGCGCAGGCGAAGCAGGTAGAGGCCGACGAGCGCGGGGAACACCTTCACCAGCGCGACCAGGCCGAAAAGCGCCCCGCCGGCGGTCTCCCGGCCCCGCTCGAACGCGAGGAAGCCGAAGACGATCCCGGCCGCGAGCAGCAGGTTGACGTTCCCGAAGTTGAACGTGCCCGTCGAGTGGGTACCGAGGACGAAAAAGGCGACGACGAGCGCGAGGTCGAGCCAGCCGAGGGTAACCCCGAACCGCTCGAGGTAAGCAGCGATCGCGACCGTCGCGGCCACGCAGGCGACGACGGTGATCGCCGTGTGGAGCAGGTAGGCGGTAAACGGGTCGAGCAGCGTCGAGGGGAGCCACACCAGGGTGGTGATCGGCGGGTAGAGGAACGTGTAGAAGTCACTCTCGCCGGGTGGCGGGGCGTTGTAGAAGTCCTCGCCGGCGAGGACGGCCTCGGCGGCGTAGTGGTAGACGTAGTAGTTGACCCCGAGGCGGTCGTCGGGGGTCGACGCGAGCACGAACTCGACGGTGCCGTTTACCTCCTCTCTGGAGAACTCGAGGCCGAGAAATCCCAGATACGAGGAGTGGCCGACGTAGGCCGTATAGAGGAACACGAGCCAGGCGCCGACGTAAGGGCGGGAGACCAGCGGGCGGGACATACGTTCACACTCCCGGACCGGAATATACGTGTTTTGTGATTTTCGCCGGCCGGTCGTCGAGTTCGGAATTCGCCACGGTCAGGACCGGATCCCCTCGACCGCCCGCTTGATGAACGGGCCGAACAGCAACGCGAAGATCATAAGCGAGAGGATCGGGGAGATCCACCGGCCGTACTCGAACGGGTTGATGAAGATCATATACGAGCCATCCGAGAGCTGCAGGGAGGTGTAGAGGTTGTCCTCGGCGATGTCCCCGAGCACGACCCCGAGGACGAACGCGATCACCGAGTAGTTGTACCGCACCATGTAGAAGCCGATGACGCCGAAGACGATGATCGTCACGATGTCGACGGGGTTGATCCGCAGGGCGTAGGTCCCCAGAAACGAGAGGACGACGACCATCGGGATGATGTAGTCGGTGTCGATCTTCGTGAGATAGCCCAGTCGGGTCACCGCCGCCAGCCCGAACCCGAGGATGATGACGTTGCCGACGAGCAACGCGAGCAAGATCGTGTAGGTCAGCTGCAGTTCGCCGTCGGCCTGGAACATCGAGGCACCCGGCCGGAGCCCGTGCATGAGCAAGCCGCCGATGAGGACGGCCGTCGAGGAGCTACCCGGGATGCCAAAGGAGATCGCGGGCACGAGCGAGCCGGCGACGGTGCCGTTGTTCGAGGCCTCGCTGGCGACGACGCCGATCTCGTTCCCCGAGCCGAAGGTGTCCGGCTCGTCCGAAGAGCGGACGGCCTCGGAGTAGGCGACGAAGTTCGAGACGGTCGCGCCGGCGCCGGGGATCGCCCCGACGATCATGCCGATCATCCCCGACTTGAACACCGTCACGGGGCGGGTGATTGTCGTTCTGATCCCCTCCATGATCCCCTCGCGGTTGATCTCGACGTTGCCTTCGGCGATTCCGCCCTCTTGGCCGGCGAGTTTCATCATCTCGGCGATCGCGAACAGCCCGATGAGCACGGCGACGAAATCGATGCCGTCGTGTAACAGCAGGTGTTCGGAGTATCGACGGTCGAGCGCGATCGGCTGGGCCGAGCCGACGGTGGTCACGAGCAAGCCGGCGGCACCCGCGAGCAACCCCTTCGCGAACGAGCCACGGGTGATGACGGTGATCATCGCCAGCCCGAGCAGCGCGACCAGGAACCGTTCGGGCGTGCCGACGGCCAGCACCATCTCGATCAGCAGCGGGGAGAAAAGCAACAGTGCGGTGATCGTGAACAGCCCGGCGAACGCGGAAGCGGTCGCGGAGATCGACAGGGCAGTTCCGGCCCGGCCCTGTTGGGACATCGGATAACCGTCGAACATCGTCGCCGCCGAAGAGGAGACCCCCGGCGTGTTGATCAAGATTGCGGCGATCGATCCGCCGTACATCGAGCCGCTGTAGACGCCGATCAGCAGGATGATCGCGTCTGCGGGGTTCAACGGCAGCGTCAGCGGCAGGATGATCGCCATCCCGAGCGGCGGTCCGAGCCCGGGGAGTCCCCCGACGATGATGCCGATGATGACTCCGGCGACCACCCAGATCATCGTCTCGAGGTTGAACAGCGCGAAGATCGCGTCGACGAACGTCTCGAAGCTCATACGACCACCACGCTCCAGGTGACGAGTTCGGCCACGGGAACCTGCAGGAACTCCTCTAAGATGGGCAACTCGTCGGGTGGGGTCGGCTCCCAGCCGGTGATCCAGCCCTCGGCGATGTCGCTGCTTATGAACTCGTAGAACGCGTACGCCGTCACGAAACTGAGTCCGACCAGCGCGGCGGCCTTGCCGGCGTTCATCCGGACCCAGGCTGCCCACATTGCGACGAATATCGGCGACGCGTACAGCATCCCGATCGAGAACGTAAGCAACATGTAGACGACACACAACACCCCGGTGACGACCGGGCCGCGTGGGTCGTCGATCTCGTAGACGTACATCGCGCCGGAGTCGCTCTCCTCCTCGTCGGCCTCGGTGGCGTCTCCCTCGTCGGTCGGCACGTCGCCGGTGACGTCCTCCTCGCCGAGCACCTGCATCGGTTCGGCGACGAACGACTCGGCCGACTCCCCGACCTGCTTCCGGAAGACGACGCCGGCGACGAGCAACGCCGCACCGACGACGGTGCGAAAGAGCCCCTCGCCGGCCTCGAGGTAGGCCGTTCCGCCCCCGTACAGCCAGTACAGCCCAAGCCCGGCGACCACGACCGGTCCCATCAGCTTCAAGTAGTTCCGAACGAGTATGAGAAACGCCAGAACGGCGGTCGCGCCGGCCATCAGGCGGGGAAACTCCGCCGCGGCCGGCGAGAACTCCCTCGCCTCCCAGAACATGTACGAACCGACGACCAGGAACAACAACAGGAGCACGTGCTCCATCGTCGGTCGCTCGCGGAGCACCCGTTGTATGGGTCTCAGAGCGGCCCTGACCTCCCCCTCTTCCCCACCGTCTGTGATCGGTCGATCCTTTGCCATCGTATGCTCAGTCGGTCCGCCCCGCCGGAGTGTCCCTCCGGATCGGCCGTTGGAGCTCGCGTTCGAAACGCCGCCGTTTCACGACCCGTGATATCATTGGTTGTGGCACCTGTCCAGGGGTGTATAAAAGCCGTTACGGTACGTTCGCGATCAGCCTTCCTCTTCGGCGAGCGCGAGGAACTCGTCGAAGCCGCCGATCACGTCCTCGACTTGCTCCTGTTGCTCGTCGACGATGCCGGTCCAGACCTCCTCGGCGTGATCCATGTCGCCGTACTCGAGGATGTTGCCGGTGTCCTCGGCCCACTGCTGGGCCTCCTCGGTGTTGATGCCGGCCTCGATGGCCTCGGAGATGACCTGGCGTTCCTCCTCTGGGGTGCCCGCGGGGGCGAGCTGGGTCTGGACGAACTCGGTGATCCAGCCTAAGCTGTCCCCGTAGTTGGTGATCTGGTCGAGGTCCTCGCCGGCCTCGAGGGCGGTGACTTCGATGTCCATGAGGTTGACGACGGCGTAGGCCTCGCCGCTGTCCTCTGCGCCGATCGCGGAGGTGTTGGTCGCGAAGCCGGCGGCGACCTCCCCGCCCTGGACGGCCGCGGCGGTCGGCCCGCCGCCGTCGTAGGGGACGGCCGTGTCGTACTCGAGGCCGTAATCATCGCGGAGCACGAGCGTCGCGAGGTGGCTGTCGCTGCCGGCGCCCTGGTAGCCGAAGCCGGAGATGTCGCCGTCGGCGTAGGCGTCCCGGAGCGAGCCGTAGTCGTCGATGCCGTACTCCTCGCCGACGTCGCGGTTGACGATCAGGGTGTAGCCGAACGTGCCGGCCGTGCTGATCGGCTCGAAGTCCTCCTCGATGTGGAACTGGTCTTGGAGCTCGTTGGCCCGCCAGGTGAAGTGAGCGCCGACGGAGTTGATCGTCCCGAACGTGTAGCCGTCGGAATCCTGCGTCGTGAGCCACTCGGTGCCGACCATGCTGCCGGCACCCTCGCGGTTGTCGACCTCGATCG
>LKNG01000123.1 GCA_001564115.1 Natrialbaceae archaeon Tc-Br11_E2g8
GCCACCGGATCCGGGTCGACTACGTCCCCGACGGGGAGTTCGGACGGGAGTGGCTCCGGGAGCTGCTCGCCGACCTCGCCGAGGACGGGCTCGTGGCGGTCGAGGACGACGGCGAGGTCGTCGCCCGGCTTCGCCGGTGAGCGTCGGTGAGTGCCGATCGCGATCATCGGTCGGCCGCCGGCCGGCTCCTCTCGCGGGGTGGCCCGTCGTCGACGTCCGGCAGCGTGAACCGTATCGTCGTCCCCTCGCCGGGCGTCGAGTCGATGTCGATCTCCCCGCCGTGGGCGGAGACGATCCGCCGACAGATCGACAGCCCCATTCCGGTGCCGCCGTCGGGATCGGTCCGGCCGGCGCGATCGAAGAGCTCGAACGCGCGGTCGACGTACGCCGGCTCGATCCCGACGCCGGCGTCACGGACGGAAAACGCCCAGCCGTCCTCGGCCGCCGTCGCCGTCACCTCGATCTCGGGTGGCTCCTCGCCGGCGTACTCGAGGGCGTTCGAGAGGAGGTTCTGGAACAGCCGCCTGAGCTGGTGGTCGACGCCCGCGACCGTCGGCAGCTCGCCCACCTCGACGGTCGCGTCCCGATCCTCGATCTCGAAGCGAAGCGCCGCGAGGACGTCGGTCAGCAGCCGGTCGCAGTCGACGGGGCCAAACTCCTCGCCGTCGCGACCGATCCGCGAGTACGCGAGCAGGTCGGCGATCATCTCCTGGGCACGCTCGGCGTTCTCCCGGGCGGCGGCCACGAGCGCCTCGTCGCCGTCCGCCTCGAACAGCGCCAGCTGCCGTTCGGTCGTTCTGAGGGGCTCGCGGAGGTCGTGGGAGACGACTGCGGCGAACGACTCGAGCTCCTCGTTCGACCGCCGGAGTCGCTCTAAGGTGTCCTCTAGCTCCGCGCGCAGCCGACGGGTCTCGGTGACGTCCCGGACGACGATCGATCGGCCGAGCCGGTCGCCTCTGACGTCGACGACCGGAGTCACCGAGAGGTGGAGGATTCGACGACCGGCGTCGGTCTCGAGGACGATCTCCCCGTCGCCGACCGACCCGTCCGTCCCGTCGGTCGGCCCGTCTTCCCGATCGACTGGATCGTCCGCCCCGTCGACCGGAAGGACTGCCGAACCGCCCCCGTCGACCGGAAGGACTGCCGAACCGCCCCCGTCGACCGGAAGGACTGCCGAACCGCCCCCGTCGATCGAATCGACTGCCGAACCGTCCCCGTCGATCGGTGCGACGGTCTCCGCGATTCCGTCGGCGCGGCTCGTCGCCCCGCCGCCGGTCGAGCCGTCGGTAGCGAACGCGTCTCGCCCCCCGTCCGTCGATCGGCCGTCGGTCGGCACGGACGAGCCGTCGACGTCGGACGGGAACAGCGAGTCGACCGGGCGGCCGATGACCTCGTCGACCCCGAGCAGCCGCCGAGCCGCGTCGTTCGCGTCGACCACCCGGTCTGCCGTGTCGAGGACGACGACGCCCTCCCGGAGCGTGTCGACGACGAGCGCGCGGGCGACGGGCCGGAGGTCGAACAGCCGGTAGTGGTAGATCGCGAGGAAAAAGAGGGCCCCGGAGACGGCGAAGCTGAACGGCGTCGGATCGAGGTGGCCGACGGGGCTCACCCCGAGGTGGTAGCTCGCGTTCGCCCCGGCGGCGACGGCCACGCCGACGATCAACAGCCCGACCTGCCGGCGGTAGACGGCGGGCGACCAGAAAAGCAGGTGGGCGAGCAACACGGTGCCGGCGGCCATGAGCGCGTAGCCGTAGGCCGCGTGCAGCCAGAACGCCGGGCCGAAGGCGTGCTCGGAGACGACCATCGTTCCGACGGTCTCGAGTTCGATCGGCCCCCTGACGAGGTGGTGGGCGTCGTTGGTCGCGAGCAAGAGCAGGTATATCGCCGGGACGACCGAGAGCGCGAGCAGCGTTCGCCGGGTCAGCCAAGCGTCCCGGCCGGTAAACTGGAGGGTGAAACAGAGCCAGGCGACCGGCACGCCCGCGACGCCGACGTGGTTGAGATCCGCCCAGAAGCCGATCGTCGCCGCGTTCGCCCCGGCCAGTTGCAGGGCGTACGCGACCGCCCACAGCGTCGCCGTGGCCATCAGGACCGCGAAGCTGGTCGCGCCCGTCACCTCGCGGTGTCGCCAGGCGTAGGCCCCGATCGAGGCCATGACACCCCCCGCGAGGAGCAGTATCGGGGTGAACGGCGTGAACTGCCACTCCCAGCCGACGGCCGTGAACACAGCGGGGCTGGGAGCGGTCGAACGGTAAGCGTTTCGGAACCATAAGCTCACACACACGTCCGGCACGGGTGACGACGTGTACGGTAGAGGGGATACGGACGACGTGGCGGAGGCGATACGGACGGCGTGGCGGGGGGAGTACGGACGGCGTGGCGGGGGGAGTACGGACGACGTGGCGGAGGCGATACGGACGGCGTGGCGGGGGGAGTACGGACGGCGTGACGGAGACGGAAGAGGTAAATCGCTCCGGGAGCACGTAGACGACAGCGTGGTCCCTCCGAACGAAACCGACCGAAAACCGGCCGCGGACGCGCCCGTGGGCGCCTGATCTACGATGGCGTCCGACGATCCACGGAAGGCTGAGGGCGACGCCGGCTGGAGTCGTCCGGACGCGTCCACATCGGCCCCCGGACCCCACAATGAGGACGACGTCGTCTTGGAGCTAGAGGGAGTCACCAAACGCTTCGGCGAGGAGGTCGCCGTCTCGGGCTGTTCGCTGACCGTCCGCGAGGGAGAGCTGTTGACGATCCTCGGCCCGAGCGGCTGCGGGAAGACGACGCTGTTGCGGATCCTCGCCGGACTCGAACGCCCCGACGAGGGGGTCGTCCGTCTGGACGGCCAGCCCGTCGCCGGCGAGGGCCGGTTCGTCCCCTCGACCGAGCGGGACGTCGGGCTCGTCTTCCAGGAGTTCGCCCTCTTTCCACACCTCACCGCCGGCGAGAACGTCGCCTACGGGATCTCCGGGCTGTCGGCGACGGAGCGCGACCGGCGGATCGAGGAGCTCCTCGAGCTCGTCGGCCTCGCCGACCACCGGGAGTCGACCCCCGGGGAGCTGTCGGGGGGACAGCGCCAGCGGATCGCCCTCGCACGCTCGCTCGCGCCCGAACCGGCGGTGTTGTTGCTCGACGAACCCTTCGCGAGCCTCGACGCCGACCTCAGAGTCGAGATGCGCGAGGAGGTCCGACGGATCCTCACCGAGACCGGCGTCACCGCCGTCTCGGTGACCCACGACCAGGAGGAGGCGCTGTCGATCTCCGACCGGATCGCCGTCATGAACGACGGCCGGTTCGAACAGGTCGGCACGCCCGAGTCCGTCTTCCAGCGGCCGACCTCCCGCTTTGTCGCCTCCTTTCTCGGCCACGCGAGCTTCCTCCGGGGCCGGGTCGACGGCGACGTCGTGCGGACGGCCCTCGGACTCTTCCCCCGCGAGAAGGTGTTCGGCCTCGGTCACGAGTACGACCGGACGAAAATCGACCTCTTGCTCCGGCCGGACGACCTGGTCGCTTCCCCCGCGGAGCGCGGCGTCGCCGACGGCCGGGTGATCTACCGGCGGTATCTCGGGCCGACGGTGCTCTACCGGGTGAAACTCGAGACGGGAGAGGTGGTCGAGGCCGAACACAACCACACCGAGGGGCTCGCACTCGACGAGCTGGTGAGCGTCGCGTTCGCCGCCGACCACCGGGTCGCCTGGTTCCCGCCGGTCGACGGCCGCCGGTCGGCCGCCCCGTGACCGGCGAGCCATCCGCACGCTTAAGTCGACTCCGTGACCACACTCTCCGGTATGGAGTACTCGTTGCGGATCGAGGGGACGCCGGCGACCGTACCGGGGGGAACGGGGATCCTCCTGATCCACCCGAGCACGGGGGAGACCGACCGGATCGACACCGAGTTTCTGAAGACCGACACCGACCGCTTTCTGGTCGTCTCGACCCGGACCACCGCCCGCGAGGTGAGACAGAAGCTCGAACACTACGAGGTCGAGGAGTCACGGGCGGTCATCCTCGATACGTTGAGCATCGAACGGGGCTACTCCCGACGGTCGAGCGAGAACGTCCACTACGTCGCCGCGCCCGACGACGTCGACGGGATCGTAGAGCAGGTCCGGCGGTTCCTCGAGAGCCACGACGGGAAACGCCGGCTCAGCTTCGACTCGCTCACCGAACTCGCCTACTACGCCGGCGAGGAGGCGGCGCTGTCGGCCGCCGACCGGATCCTCGCGCTGCTCGAAGAACACGACGCCGTCGGCCTCTTTCACCTCGCCGAGGAGGTCCACGACGAGGCGGTCGTCGCGGCGTTTCGCGACCGGTTCGACGGCGTGATCGACCTCGACGAGAGCGGAACCGTGACCGTCCAGTTCCCCGAGGAGTGAAACCCGTCCACCACCCCGAGGAGTGAAACCCGTCCACCACCCCGAGGAGTGAAACCCGTCCACCACCCCGAGGAGTGAGCGACGTCGTCGCCGCCCGATCCGTCCTCCCGCCCGTCGACTACCGGATTCAGTCCCTCCATCGCCCACCGGATCCACCTCCTCCGTTCTGACAGTCCGTCGAACGGTGATGGTCGGAAAAGATAAACGGGCCGGCTTCGAACCGCCGACGATGAACGATTCCGTCGTCGTACTCCACGTCGACGACGACGCGGACGATCGGGAGCGCGTTCGTCGCCGGCTCGAACGGCTCGACGCGGACGTCGAGGTCCTCACGGCGACGAGCGGCGAAGGGGCCACGGCGACGCTCGACCGCGAGTCGGTCGACTGTGTCGTCAGCGCCTACCGGCTCCCCGGAACCGACGGCCTGGCGCTGCTCGAGGCCGTCCGCGAGCGCGATCCGGAGCTTCCGTTCGTCCTCTTTACCGACGAGGGCTCAGAGGAGGTCGCCAGCGAGGCCATCTCCGCGGGCGTCAGCGACTACGTCGAGAAAGACGACGAGGGGTACGCGCTGCTCGCGACCCGGATCCGACGGCTGGTCGAGCGCCATCGGGCCCGCCGGCAGGCCGCTCGACTCGACCGGACGACGACGATCGTCAGCCGGGTGAACCGGGCGCTGGTCAGAGCCGACAGCCGCGAGGCCGTCGAACGGGACGTCTGTTCGGTCCTCGCCGGCGCCGAGCCCTACCGACGCGTCTGGATCGCCGGGGTGGTCGACGGAACGGTCGATATCCACGCGGAGGCCGGCGAGGAGGGGTGGCTGCCCGACCTCCCCCGACCGACCGACGATCCGGAGCTCCGCCGGACGGTCGTCGGCCGGGCGCTCGAGACCGGCGGATCGACGGCCGCCGACGACCCAGTCGTAGATGGGTCCACGGCCGACGTTCCCTGTCGGTCCGCAGCCGCCGTCCCACTCGTCCACGACGGGCGGGTCTACGGCGTGCTCGGGCTCTGTGCGGACCGTCGGGACGCCTTCGACGACCACGAACGCGAGGTGCTCGCGGACGTCGCCGCCGACGTCGCCTACGCGATCGACTCCCTGGCGGTCAGAGGACGGATGGAACGCGCCGAGAAGGCGGTCACCCACGCCGCCGACGCCGTCTTCATCACCGACCGGGAGGGGACGATCGAGTACGTCAACCCCGCCTTCGAGGAGGTGACGGGCTTCTCGGCCACGGAGGCCGTCGGCCGGAACCCCCGGATCCTCAAGTCGGGCGTCCAGGGGGCGGCCTACTACGACCGGCTCTGGGACGCGTTGCTCGACGGCCAGATCTGGGAGGAGGAGGTCGTCAACGAGCGCGCCGACGGAGCGCGCTACCACGCCCACCAGACCATCGCGCCGATCACCGAGAACGGGACGATCGAGAAGTTCGTCGCGATCCAGCGGGACGTCACCGAGAAGAAACGCCTCGAGGCCCACCTCCAGCGGACCGCCCTCGCGCTCACCCGGCTGTACGAGGTCGCCGCCGACCGCGAACTCGAGCTGGAGGCGAAGCTCGATCGGGTCCTCGAGATCGGCGCCGATCACCTCGGCTTCTCCGTCGGCTATCTCACCCGCATCGACGGCGGCGTCCAGGAGATCGTCGCGACGACTGGCGACCACGACCGCGTTCGGTCCGGGCGGATCGACCCGATCGAGGACACCTACTGTCGACACACCATCGACGCCGACGAGCCGGTGGTCATCGAGGACGTCCACGAGGCGGGGATGGCCGAGGACCCCGCCTACGAGAGCTTCGGGCTGCGGTGTTACGTCGGGGCCAGCATCGACGTCGACGGCGAGCCCTACGGCACCCTCTGTTTCGGCGCCGAGCGCGCCCGCGAGGACCCGATCCTCGACGTCCAGCGCTCGACCGTCCGGGTGCTCGCCCAGTGGATCGGCCACGAGATCGAACGCCGGGCGGCGGCCCGCGAGCTGCGACGGCAGAACGACCGCCTAGAGGAGTTCGTCTCCGCGGTCAGCCACGACCTCCGGAACCCACTCGACATCGCCAACGGCTACCTGGATCTGATCGAGGCGGAGCTCGCCGACGAGGCCGACCTCGGGACCGTCGCCGAACACGTCGAGACGGTCGACGACGCCGTCGACCGGATGGTCGCGATCGTCGAGGACACGCTGACGCTGGCCCGCCAGGGCCGGACGGTCGACGAGTTCGAGGAGCTCTCCCTGGCCGCGATCGCCCGCCGCAGCTGGGAGGGCGTCGACACGGCCGACGCGAGCCTCGAGGTCCCCGGAGACAGGGGCCTGCTGGCCGACGGGGACCGGCTCCGTCAGGTCTTCGAGAACCTCTATCGAAACGCCGTCGAACACGCCGGCGAGGGGGTCACCGTCGTCGTCGGCCCGACCGATCGGGGGTTCTACGTCGCCGACGACGGCCCCGGCATCCCCCGGGAGGAACGCGAGCAGGTCTTCGAACACGGCTACACGACCGACGACGGCACCGGCTTCGGCCTCGCTATCGTCGAGCGGATCGTCGACGCCCACGGCTGGTCGATCGACGTCGGGGAGGGCGACCGCGGAGGCGCCCGGTTCGACGTCGTCGTCGACCGGGACGGCGCCGGCGAACGGACGGGGGCACCGGCGGACGAACGGACGAGGATGTCGGCGGACGGGCAAGTGGGGGCGTCGGCGGACGAACGGGTTGAAACGCCGACAGACGAACGGGTTGAAACGCCGGCGGACGAACGGGTGGAGACCTCGTCGGACGGACCGGATCCGGACGAGTCGTCCGGGAAGAAGCCCTCGCCCGAGGGCCCCTCGACGGTCAGTCGGTGAGCGCCCCGAACGTCTTCTCCGCCCACCGGATCGCGTACTCGGCGCCGTGGCTCCGGTAGGCGTCGGTCTCGAGGGCCGCGAACGGGGCCGGCAGCTCGACGGCGTGTTTGATCGACGCACACGCGAGCTCGGTGGCGTCGGGGAACGTCGTCTCCCCGCGGGCGACCGCACCGGGGAGCCCGCCGACCCGCCCCTCGAGGCGCTCGCCGGCGTCCTGCCAGGCCGCGGCGAGGTCGGGGTGGTCGTCGTGCCACTCCGCGAACGTCCGGCGGGTGTGGAGGCCGCGCCAGCCGTCGTACAGCGCGGCGGCGATCTGGTAGGTCCCCGCGGGGTCGAGGGGTGTCGCCGCGTCCAGCTCGCGGTAGCCGTCCTCGAAGAAGCCCAGGAACTGCTCGGGAACGTCGAGGCCGACCTCGAGGAGTGCCTCGGCGAGCAGGAAGGCGACGAACGACGGCGGCGAGCCCTCGATCCGGGGTTTCACGAGCACGACGGGCGGGTCCGTCTGGCGAGTCCAGACGACGCTGCCGTCCTCGGGCATCCCGATGGTGAACTCCCCGCCGGCGTAACGGACGAGCGGGGCCGGGGCGTCCTCCGGCAGCCACGAGGCGGGGTAGGTCGCGGGCTCCACGGCGTCGACGACGAGTCCCAGCTCCTCGGCGACGGCCGGCTCCAGCGTCTCGAAGTCCCGCTCGCAGTCGAACACGAGCGTGTCGGGGGCGTGTTCGGCCCTGACGGCCTCGACCGCCGACGGCAGCTTCCGGCGTTCGAACATCAGCCGCCTACGAAGAGGATCTGGACCATCACGAGGATCGCGAGCAGGGCGGAGCCGGCGATCGTTCCGAGGACGATCTTCGTTGCAGTGCTCATACGCGGGAGCTATCCGCGACGTCGCTTAAATCCATCCTTTGGCGGAGCACGGCCGGAACCGACGCGACCGTATCCTCAGAGCACGAC
>LKNG01000124.1 GCA_001564115.1 Natrialbaceae archaeon Tc-Br11_E2g8
GGACGTGGCCTTCATCGATCACCCCCTCCTCGAGGGCAGCCAGGTACGCGCCGGCGTCGAACGTGGCCCGCTCGCGCAGGTCGGGGACGTACGTCGACCGGGCGATCGTCGTCGCGTCGACCTCGCGTCGTCCCTCCTGGTACTGGCCCATCGCGGTGACGTGGGTGCCCGGCTCGAGCGCCTCGCCGTCGAAGACGGGCTCGCCCGACTTCGTCGCCGTGATCACGACGTCGGCGCCCTCGATCGCGGCCTCACTCGAGTCGACCGCGTGCACGTCGGCTCCGAGGTGGTCGTCGAACTCCGCGGCGAACGTCTCCCGGTTCTCCGCGGTCGGGGAGAACACCCTGACCTCCTCGAAGTCCCTGACCGTCGCCGTCGTGTGTAGCTGGCCGCGGGCCTGGGAGCCGCTGCCGATCACCGCGAGCGTCGAGGCGTCCTCGCGGGCGAGCTCGTCGACGGCGACCGCGCCGGCCGCGCCGGTCTTGAACGGGTTCATGCTCGCACCGTCGAGCAAGGCAAGCGGCTCGCCGCTCTCCGCGTCGAAAAGCGGGGTCATAAACCAGGCGTTCTTCCCGCCGAACCCCGAGGAGTACATGTACCCCCCCATCGCACCCGTCTCCGGGAGCAACGTCGCGTAGCTCGTGAACATCCCCCCGGGATCCTCACGGAAGAACTTCTGGCGGGGGTACGCCGGTGCACCCTCGCCGACCTGTCGGTACCCCTCCCGGACCGCGTCGACGTACTCGGCGGGCGTCGCGAGCCCATCTATCTCCTCGCTCGTCAGGAACAGCGCGTCCGTCATACCTACCGGGAGACGGCCCAGCCTAAAAAAGCCGGCAGATCCCGGTAGGAGCCGCCGGGGTCGCCGGAGTATCGTCGGAGACCGCGGTCGACGCGGTGATTTTCGGTGATTCGGTCGATGCGGTGATTCGGTCGATGCGGTGATTCGGTCGACGCGGTGGTTCCCGGCGATACCTCGACCGACCCAGTAGTCCTCGACGACCCAGTTGACGCGGTGGGCTGGACGCGACTCAGTCGACGCGGTGGGCCTCGACGACGTCCCAGTCGAGTTCGATGCCGAGGCCCGGCCGGTCGGGGACCGCGATCCGTCCGTCCTCGATCAGGGGCTCGCCGTCGACGAGGTCGTCCCACCACGGCACGTCCCGGGCGTGGTACTCGAGGGCGAGGAAGTTCGGCACCGTCGCGCCGACGTGGACGCCCGCCATCGTCGCGACCGGGCTCCCGACGTTGTGTGGGGCGAGGGTGACGTAGTAGACCTCGGCCATCTCGGCGATCTTTTTCGTCTCGGCGATCCCGCCGGTCTTGGGGATGTCCGGAGCGACGAACTCGACGGCCTCGGCCTCGAGCAGCTCCCGGAAGCCGTGACGGCCGTAGCGGTTCTCGCCGGTGAGGATCGGCTGGCTCACTGCGCGATTCAGCGTCGCCAGCGCGTCGACGTTCTCCGGCGGGAGGGGGTCCTCGATCCACGCGAGGTCGTACGGTTCGAGGGCTCGACAGAGCTTCTCGGCTGCCTCGACGCCGAAGTTCCAGTGGAGGTCGACGGCCACCTCGGCGTCGTCGCCGACCTCGTCGGTGACGGCCTCGACGAGCCCGCGTTTGTGCTCGATCTCCGGTCCGTCGAGGTGCCGAGAGAGGGTGTCGATCTCCCGGCCGGAGGGCACGTCGAGGTCGAACTTCACGATATCGAAACCCTCGTCGACCGCCGCCCGGGCAGCGCGGGCGTACGCGTCGGCCTCGTAGGCCTCCGCCGGCTGGTCGCCCAGGGCTGCCTCGACCATCCCCTCGCCGGCGTGACAGTCGGCGTAGATCGGCACCTCCTCGCGGGTCTTCCCGCCGAGCAGCTGGTAGACTGGCTGGTCCGTCAGCTTGCCCGCGACGTCCCAGAGGGCCAGCTCGATGCCGCTGATCGCGATCGTCGCGACCCCCGCCTGAGAGCCCCGCCCGGAGAAACTCGCACGCATCAGGTTGTACAGCCGCTCGACGTCGAGGGGGTTCTCGCCTTCGAGCACCGGCCCGAAGTAGTCGGTGATGATCTCGTGGACGCCCGGCGAGGGGTAACACTCGCCGATCCCGGTGACGCCCGCGTCGGTCTCGACCGTGACGATCGTCCACGGGAAGTTGCCGTCGATCACCAGCGTCGAGAGTCCGGTGATCGCCGGTCGATCCCCCGACCGGGCCGGCGTTCGGTCGAAGTCGGGCCACATCACGCCCGCCAGCCGCTCGGCGAAGTCCTCGTACATACAGACGGCTCTCCAGCCGAGAGGGCAATCAATCTATCGACGCCGTCGCCGTCGTTTCAGCTCGACTCCCGACCCTCGGGGAGCACCTTGCCGGGGTTGAGGATGCCGTCGGGATCGAAGGCGTCTTTCAACGTCCGCATGAGATCGAGGGCGGGGCCGTGTTCTCTGGCCATGAACTTCCGTTTCCCGAGGCCGACGCCGTGCTCGCCGGTCGCGCTCCCGCCGAGTGCGATCGCGCGCTCGACGACCCGTTCGTTCAGCTCGTGTGCGCGCTCGACCATCCCCTCGTCGTCGGGATCGACCAGCGAGGTGAAATGGAGGTTGCCGTCGCCGGCGTGGCCGACACAGGAGGTGACGAGATCGAGGTCCTCGCTGGCTTCGGCGACCGCGCCGACGATGTCGGGGTACCGCGAGATCGGAACGACGACGTCGCCGACGAGGGCGATGTCCCACTCGTCGCGGTAGGACTTGGTGGCCCAGTACTTGTCCCGCCGGGCCTGCCAGAGGTCGTCGACCTCCCCCTCGCCGGCGGCCTCCCAGCCCAGCATGTCGTGGTCCGCACAGATCCCCTCGGCGAACGCGAGGTCGGCGTCGATGCCGTCGTTGTTCGCGTGGAGCTCGATCAGCAGCGTCGGAGCCACCTCGAGGCCGAGCCCGGGGTGATAGCGGTTCAACATCCGGATCGCGTTCTCGTCCATGAACTCCAGAGCCCCCGGCACCAGTCCCGAGCCGACGATGTCAGAGACGGCCCGGGAGGCGGCCACCCGCGAGGGGAAGGTCACGAGCGCCGCCCGCCGGTGTTCGGGGATCCCCACCAGGCCGACGGTCACCTCCGTCACCACGCCCAGGGTACCCTCGCTGCCGACGAAGAGGTCCTTGAGGCTGTAGCCGGCCGAGGTCTTCACCACGTCCCGGCCGCAGTCGACGATCCGTCCGTCGGCGGTGACGACCTCGAGGCGCCGAACGTGATCGCGGGTCTCGCCGTACCGGACCGCGTTGAAGCCGCTGGCGTTCGTCGCGACCATTCCACCGAGGGTGGCGACGTCGCCGCTCGAGATCCCTGGCGCGAAGCACAGCCCCTCGCGGGCCAGCCGCTCGTTGAGCTCGTCGTAGACGACGCCGGCGCCGACCGTCGCCTGCATGTCAGCCGGGGAGACCTCCACGTGGTCGATCTCGTGGGTGTTGAGGACGATTCCGCCCTCGACCGGGATGGCGTTCCCCTCCAGACCCGACCCACCGGACCACGGGGTGACTGGGACTCCACGGTCGTTCGCGGCGGCGAGCACCGCGGCGACCTCCGCCGTGTCGGCCGGCCAGACGACGGCGTCCGGCCGTCGGCCGGGGTGTGGACTGGCGTCCTCGGCGTACTCCTCGCGAACGCTCCGTTCGTGGGCGATACGCCCGTCCGATACCACCTCGTCGAGGAATCCACAGTCGTACCCGGCTCCGGTGGCGGCGTTTCCGGCCATGTAGGTAGCTACGCGAAGCGAAATAAAACCCCTCCGGTCGAAGGGACGCCGAAATCGGGGGTTCCCGGCCGCTTCCAGCGGGGGGTCCTCCGCCATCCGATCGTCGCCGGCCGGGGAGCGCCCACCACCCGAGCGTCGCCGGCCGGGAATCGGCCACCACCCGATCGTCGCCGGCCGGAGACCCCTGCCGTTCGAGCCCAACCGACCGGGAATCGGCCACCATCCGAGCGTCGCCGGCGGAGCCCGGCACCCAAACGTATTCCTGACCCCCCGACATTGGGGCGGGTATGAGCTGTCCACACCTGTCCTACCGGACCGAGGACGACGAGCACTCCTTCGACACCGAACGGGCGTACTGCGGGGTGATCGAGGGGTTCGTCTCGCCGATGCGCGCGGACATCTGCAACGACCGGGAGGAGCTCTCCCACGAGGAACACTGCGAGTTCTACCGCGAGGCCGCCGACGCGGAGTGAGTTGGCGCCGGCAGAAGAAGGCAAATCACCGCGCCGCGTTTCGCTCGCCCCGACGGGCGGGGGAAGCGGGACGTCGCGTCGGGCTTCGCCTGCCCCGAAGGGCTCACTCGGCCGGTCTGATCTTGAACCCGTAGCGGGTCACACCCTCCTGGGTGTAGATCCGGCGGATCGTCGCCTCGACGCGGTCGCCGACCGCGAAGGCGTCGGCCTCGGCGTCGGTCCCCATCGCGGGAGCGCTTACCGCCCCGCCGTCCTCGCCCTCGAGGGAGACGATCGCGGCAGCGTAGTCGCCGGCTCTGGACTGCAGGTCCGCGAACTCCGGGGGCGCCCCACCCTGGGAGATCGTCGTGACCGCCTCGATCGTCCCCTCGCCGGTGAGCGTCGCCGCCCCGAACGGCTCCCGGGAGCCACACGCCGGACAGGCGCCCTCCGGGGGAAAGGCGAGGGCCCCACAGTCCGGACACCGGCCGGCCTCGAGCCGGTAGCGCTGGGGGATCGATCGCTGCCAGGTCGGAACGCTGACGTACGCGCCCCCGCCCGACGGCGGGCCGGCGGTGACGACCCCGCGCTGGCGCAGGTACTCGGCGTACCCGAGGGGGTCGTCGCCGTCGAGGGCGAGGGCCGTCGACACCGGGCCGTCCGCCTCGACGACGAGCGCGTCCGCGCCGGCGCCGCTCCCGTAGGCGACCGCCAGGATCGAGCCGTGGCCGTCGGCGAGCGCCCGCGCGAGCGTGACGGGGACGCTCGCCGCCCCGAGGTCGCCCAGCTCGTGGACCGTCGCGACCGACGCGATCGTTTCGGCGTCGACGCCGAGGTCGCCGGCGGCCCGGTAGGGGAGCTTGCCGTTTGGCGCCTGGATCGCGACCGCGTCGGGATCGACCGAGAGCCCGTCGACGGCGGCGCCGACCGTCTCCCTGAACGCCCGCCGGTCGTACCGGGTGACGCCGAGCCCGTCGGTCGTCGCCTCGCCGGTCCCGCGAAAGCGGCTACCCGGGTACGGGCTCGCGTGCTCGGCGACGTCGACGATCCGCGCCGGCCCGTCGGCCTCGAGGACGAACGCGGCCGCCCCGGCACCGGCCGCGTGGTCGATCTCCCCGTCCGGCTCGCCCCTCGGCGCGTCGGCGACGACGACGAGCGCCCGGGAGGCGCCACCCGCCAGCGCGTCGGCCGCGGCGACGATCCCCCGCGTCCCGGCGCGCGTGCTCCCCGTGAGGACGTGTCGCCCGACGTCCTCGGGGAGGTCGAGCATGGCCCCGAGCCGGGCGGTCAGGTCCTCCTCGGCCATCGGCGGCGTCGTGGAGGCGAACGCGAGCCAGTCGACGCCCTCGACGCCGGCCGCCTCGAGCGCGCGGGTCGCCGCCTCGTAGCCCATCGTGAGCGGATCCTCGTCCGCGGCCGGAACCGCCTTCCCGTTCACGCCGGCGGCGTCGAACCGGCCCCAGGCCTCCTCGAACGCCTCCGCGGAGATCCGAAACCGGGGGGCGTACGCGCCGACGCCGACGATCGCGCTCATCGGGCCACCTCCTCGATCGGCTGGCGTTCGAAGACGTGGACGACCGCCGCGCCGCCGCTGCCGCCGACGTTGTGGGTCAGCCCGCGGCGGGGGTCCGACAGCTGGCGTTCGCCGGCGTCGCCGGTGAGCTGTTTGTAGGCCTCGACGATCTGGCCGGCTCCGGTCGCCCCGATGGGGTGGCCCTTCGATTTGAGCCCGCCGGAGGTGTTCACCGGGAGCTGACCGTCGGGCCGGGTCGCCCCCGAGGCGACGAACTCGCCGGCCTCCCCGCGGTCACAGAAGCCGAGATCCTCGTAGGCCAGCAACTCGGCGATCGCAAAGCAGTCGTGGACCTCTGCGAAGTCGAGGCCGTCGGGGCCCACGCCGGCTTCCTCGTAGGCCGACTCGCCGGCCCGCTCGGAGGCCGGGACGGTCGTGTACTCCTCGCGCTGGAAGAGCCCGACGCGGTCGCTACCGGCGCCGACACCCGCGATACGGATCGGCTCGTCGGTGTACGCGTCGACGACGTCCTCGCTAGCGACGATCGTACACGCCGCGCCGTCGGAGGTCGGACAGCAGTGATAGAGGTTCAGCGGGTCGGCGACGACCGGCGCCGCCATCGCGTCCTCGAGCGAGCACTCGAAGCCGAGCTGTGCGTGGGGGTTTTTCGCCCCGTTGGCGTGGTTTTTCACCGCGACGTGGGAGAGCTGCTCGCGGGTGGTGCCGTAGCGGTCCATGTGCGCGCTGGCCATCTGGGCGTACACCCCGGAGAAGGTCGTCCCGGAGAGTCGCTCCCACTCGGTCTCACCCGAGACCCCGAGCCAGTACTTCGTCGCGTCCGAGCTCGTATCGGACATGACCTCGAAGCCGCCCGCGAGGACGACGTCGGCCATCCCCGAACGGACTGCCGCGACGGCCTGTCTGACCGCGTAGCCGCTCGCGGCACAGGCGTTCTCGACCCGCGTGCACGGGACGCCGTCGAGTCCGACGTGTTCGGTCACCGCCGGTCCGGGGAGGCCGAGCTGTCGGCCGCCGACCCCGAGGGTGCCCACGAACGCCTCGTCGATCGCTCCCGGCTCCAGGCCCTTCGGTACGCTCCCCACGGCGGCGTCGAACGCCGTCGAGAACAGCGACCGGTAGCTCTCCGCCGGGAACGCCCCGTAGTCGGACTGGCCCGCACCGATGAGGTACGCGTCTCGCATACCACCAGACTGCTCTCCCGACCGGGATAAGTACACCGCTGTCGGGTTCAGTCGACGATCTCGGCGAACCGTCGGAGCTGCTCGCGTTGGTCCGTCGCCGTAAAGCGCGTGACGAACGTCTCCACGCCGGCGTCGGCGTACGCCTCGAGGTGCTCGGCGACGACCGACGGGGGGCCGAAGGCGCCCTTCCGACGGATGTCCTCGTCGCTCAGCGGCCCCCAGGCGGGGTAGTACCGATCGAGGAACGTCCGTGCCTCCTCGATCGCCGCCGCCTCGCTGTCGGCGATCACGACGTCGTGATAGTAGGCGGCGTCGAACGCGTCGGGGTCGCGGCCGGCGTCGGCGACGATCTCGCGGGCACGCTCGATCCCGCCCCGGTACATGTCGGTCGACATCCCGATCGGGAGCCAGCCGTCCCCGTGGGCCGCGATCCGCTCGCGGATCGGCCGGGGGAACCCCTTCCGGGGGTCGAAGGTCGCGGAGGCGACGTAGATCGGCGGTGGACCCGGCGGACGGAGGCCGATGTCGGCCTCCTCGAGGGCGAACTCGCCGCCGGTCGTCACCGGACCGTCGTCCCACAGCCCCGTGATCACCTCGAGGGCCTCCTCGAGGACGGCTCCACGGCGGCCGTAGGGCACCTCCAGGCTGTCGTGCTCGGCTTCCACGTCCGGGCCGACGCCGACGCCGACCCCCAGGGCGAGCCGGCCGCCGCTGACGAGGTCGACCGTCGCGCTCGCGTGGGCGACGTGGACCGGGTGGCGGAGCGCTGGCAGGTACACCGCCGTCCCGAGGGTGACGGCGTCGGTGACGCCGGCGACCGCCGACAGGGTCGTCAGCGGCTCGAGTCGGGGTTTCGCCAGGACGCTGTCGCCCGCCCAGACCGCGTCGTAGCCGAGGGCCTCGGCCCGCCGGGCGAGTCCAAGCACCTCCGCGTCGACGCGGGCGGTCTGCTCGAGTGAGTCCACCGAGGCGAGGACGACGCCCCGGGTCGGGAGCACGTAGCCGTGTGATACCATGACGTAGCGTTTCGGCGGGAGGCTCCTAAGAGTTGCCGCCCGGGTCGATCGGCACAACCGTTATGTCCGGCGTCGGTGAGGGTATGTCATGGAACGACAGGTTCCGGAAGCCGGGTACGTCAGAGCGGCCACCGAGACGATCC
>LKNG01000125.1 GCA_001564115.1 Natrialbaceae archaeon Tc-Br11_E2g8
GAGCGCCGTTCGCCCGTCACAGACGACGTCGTCGACGCCGGCGAGCGCTTCGGGGCGGTCTCCCGTGTCGGTAATCATACCGGACGGACGGGCCCGATCGGCAAAACGACGGCCCCTCACCACGTCGCGGTCACTCCGGGATCCGTCCCGCGTCGCGGTCGCCCCGGGCTGCCCGATCAGTCCCCGTCGAGGTCGACGTACGGCAGCTCCTCGGCCGTCCGGCGCACCTCGCCGGCGTTCGCTTTCATCAGCGCCGTCGTATCCCAGACGCCGTCGACGAGTGCCCGTCGCTGGGCCTCGTCGACCGAGACGTCGACGGTCCGGTCGCCGTAGGTGACGGTCTCGCTGGCGACGTCGATCTCGATCTCGCCGTCGGGGTTGGCCTCGACCCACGACTGGAGGTCCTCGATCGTCTCCTCGTCGGCCTCGACGGTCGGGATGCCGAGTGCCAGACAGTTGCCCGCGAAGATCTCCGCGAAGCTCTCGCCGATCAGCGCGTCGATCCCCCAGCGCATCAGCGCCTGGGGGGCGTGTTCCCGGGAGGAGCCACAGCCGAAGTTGGCGTTGACGACCATCACCGACGCCTCCCTGTGGGCGGGCTCGTTCATCGGGTGGTCTTTCTCCTCGTCGCCGTCGGTAAAGCGCTGATCGAAGAAGGCGAACTGCCCGAGGCCGTCGAAGGTGACGACTTTCATGAACCTCGCGGGGATGACCTGATCGGTGTCGATGTCGTTGCCCCGAATCGCGACGCCGGTTCCCGAGACCGACTCGACTTCCGGGATCTCCGCGCTCATCGGGCGGTCACCTCCGGGAGCGTGCGGACGTCGGTCACTTCCCCGTTGATCGCCGCCGCGACGACCATCCGTGGGTTCATCAACACGGTGCGGCCGTCCTTGCTACCCTGGCGGCCGACGAAGTTCCGGTTCGAGGAGGAGGCACACGCCTCCTCGCCCTCGAGTTGATCCTCGTTCATGCCGAGACACATCGAACAGCCGGCGTTGCGCCACTCGAAGCCGGCCCGCTCGAAGGTCTCGCGTAACCCCTCGGTCTCGGCGGCGGCCTGGACGCGCTGGCTGCCGGGGACGACCATCGCCCGGACGTCCTCGTGGACCTGCCGTCCCTCGACGACGGCCGCGGCCCGCCGGAGGTCCGGCAGCCGGGCGTTCGTACACGAGCCGAGGAAGGCGACGTCGATGGGGTAGCCCTCCATCGTCTCGCCGGGCTCGACGCGCATGTGTTCCTGTGCGCGTCGGGCCGTGTCCTGTTTGTCCGCGGGAAGCTCCTCCGGCGCCGGGATCGGCTGGGTGATGCCGACGCCCTGGCCGGGCGTGGTGCCCCAGGTGACGACGGGTTCGAGCTCGTCGGCGTCGATCCGGACGACGTCGTCGTACTCGGCCGTCTCGTCCGAGCGGATCGACTCCCAGTAGGGTTCGAGTTCGTCGAACTTCTCGGGATTCTCCCGGAAGTAGTCGGTCTCGGCCAGCCACTCGTAGGTGGTCTCGTCGGGGTTGACGTAGCCCGCGCGGGCGCCACCCTCGATCGACATGTTACAGATCGACATCCGCCCTTCCATCCCCATCGACTCGATCGCGGAGCCGGCGTACTCGTAGACGTAGCCGACCCCGCCCTCGGTGCCGAGCCGTCGGATGATCTCTAAGATGACGTCTTTGGCCTCGACGCCAGTCGGTAGCTCGCCGTCGACCTGGATCTTCCGGACCTTCTGTTTTTCCATCGCGACCGTCCCCGTCGCGAGCACGTCCCGGATCTGGCTCGTGCCGATGCCGAAGGCGAGCGCGCCGAACGCGCCGTGGGTCGAGGTGTGGCTGTCCCCACAGACGATCGTCTTCCCCGGCTGGGTGAGTCCCTGCTCGGGACCGATGACGTGGACGATCCCCTGATCACCCGATCCCGGATCGGAGAACTCGATGCCGGCCTCGCGGACGTTCTCCTCGAGTTCGACCATCATCCGTTCGGCCGCGTCGTCGGAGTACGGCCGGGACTGATCTGCGGTTGGAATGATGTGATCGACCGTCGCGTGGGTGAGCTCGGGGTAGGCGACCTCCAGATCCCGCTCTTCGAGCATGCCGAACGCCTGTGGGCTCGTCACCTCGTGGATGAGATGGAGGCCGACGAACAGCTGGTCCTGGCCGGTCGGCAGGGTCGTCACCCTGTGACGGTCCCAGACCGCATCGTAGAGGGTTCCTTCGCTCATACGGGACCACCCGGGCCGCGCTCGAAGGCGTCGTTCGCGCCCTCGGCCCCGTTCGGTGGCCTGTGGTCGATCTCGGCCATCGTTCGTGCCGAGTCCGTCCCCTCGGCCATCGTTCGCGTCTCGTCTGCTCCCTCGGTTGCCTCCCGTCGACCGCCGTCTGCGGCCACGGTCGGCCCGCGGACGAACGCCTCGCCCACGCGCTCTCCCGTGTAGGGGTTCGCGTGGCTGATCTCGGCCATCGTCGTCCGCGTCTCCTCGCCCGTCGTCGTTTCGTCGTCCGTCGTTTCAGCGCCCGCCCGATCGTTCCGCGTGTCCCCGGTCATCAGTCCGCTTGCACCCGCGTTCGGTCCTCGTCTTCGGTCTCGGCTTCGGCCCACGCGAAAAGCTCCCGGAGCCGCGCCCCGACGTCTTCGATCTCGTGGTCCTTCTCGGCCTGGCGAAGCTGGGTGTAGACGGGTCGGTTCGCCCCGTTCTCGGCGATCCAGTCGCGGGCGAACTCGCCGTTTTGGACCTCCGCGAGCACTTCGTCCATGTTCTCCCGGACGCCGTCGTCGATGATCTCCCGGCCGCGGGTCAGCCCGCCGTACTCGGCGGTGTCGCTGACCGAGTCGTACATCGCGCCGACGCCGCCCTCGTACATCAGGTCGACGATCAGCTTCATCTCGTTGAGACACTCGAAGTAAGCCATCTCCGGGGAGTAGCCCGCGTCGACGAGCGTCTCGTAGCCGGCTTTGATCAGCTCGGCGATGCCCCCACAGAGGACGGCCTGCTCGCCGAAGAGGTCGGTCTCGGTCTCCTCGCGGAACGTCGTCTCGACGACGCCGGCACGGGTACAGCCGATCGCCTTCGCGTACGCCAGCGCGCGGGCTTTCGCCTCGCCGGTGGCGTCCTGGTAGACCGCGAGCAGTCCCGGAGTCCCCTCGTCGTTCTCGTAGTTACGCCGCAGGAGATGCCCCGGGGTCTTCGGGGCGATCATCGTCACGTCGACGCCCTCGACGGGGTCGATCTGGTTGTAGTGGATGTTAAACCCGTGGGCGAACTGGAGGACGTTCCCCGGCTCGAGGTGTGGCTCGACCTCCGCGTACACCGCCGGCTGGGCGGTGTCGGGGACCAGCATCGAGACGACGTCGGCCCGCGCGGCGACTTCCGCCGCGGTGCCGACCTCGAGCCCGTCGGCCTCGGCGGCCGCCCGGGAGCTCGACTCTTCCCGCAGGCCGACCAGCACGTCGACCCCGCTGTCCGCGAGGTTCTGTGCGTGGGCGTGGCCCTGGCTGCCGTAGCCGAGGACGGCTACGGTGGCTCCGTCGAGGTGCGATTCGTCCGCGTCGTCGTCGTAGTAGATCTCCGTCGTGAACTCAGTCATCGTCTGCTGTTGGCTGTGGGGATGTGATCCGTGGGCTGTGCACCTGCGTCTCGATCGGTCGCTCGGCGGCGGTGAACTCGCTTCCGCGGGCGAGGGCGGTCGTCCCGGTCCGGGAGAGCTCCCGGACCCCAAACCGGGAGAACGCCTCGATCGCCGCCTCGATCTTCCGTCTGCTGCCGGTGATCTCGTAGGTCGCCGTCTCCGGACAGGCGTCGACGGCCGTCGCGTCGTACATGTCGGCGACGGCGGCGACCCGGTCGGGCCGGTCGGCGTCGACCTTGATGAGCGCGAGCTCCCGGCGCATCGCGTCGGCGGGCAGCTCCCGCACCGAGATCGCGGGCACGAGCTTCCGGAGCTGTTTTTTCACCTGCTCGATGCCGGGGTCGGGCTCCTCGACGACGATCGTCATCCGCGCGCGGCTCTCGTCTTCGGTCGGCCCGACGGTCAGGCTCTCGATGTTGAACTGCCGCCGGGAGAACAGCCCGGAGACCTCCGCGAGCACGCCGGGCTCGTGTTCGACGAGCGCCGAGATCACCGCCTGGCGTGGCTCGCGTTCGGCCTCGACCTCGGGGTCGATCCGGATCCCCTGGCTGTTCCGTCTGCCAGCCGGCCGCTGGCGGCTCTCGGGGGCCGGCCCCTCCATCTCCCCGGTCATAGCTGGTCCTCCGAGAGCGCGAACTGGCTGTTGTCGCCGCCGCTTGGCACCATCGGGTAGACGTCCTCCCGGGGATCGATGTGGACGTCGATCACCGAGGGGCCGTCGTAGGCCAGGGCGGCCTCGATCGTCTCGGCGACGTCGTCGTACTCGTCGATCCGGAACCCCTCGGCGCCGAACGCCTCCGCGAGTTTGTCGAACTCGGGCATCCAGCTGTACTCGGAGGCGGCGTGACGCCCCTCGAAGAACGCGTCCTGCCACTGGCGGACCATCCCGATGTACTCGTTGTTGAGCACCGCGACGGTGATGTCGAGGTTCTCCCGCACCGCGACCGACAGCTCCTGGAGGGTCATCAGGAACGAGCCGTCGCCGTCGATACAGACGACCTCCTGGTCGTCGTCGGCGGCGAATCGGGCGCCGATCGCCGCCGGCAGCCCGTACCCCATCGCTCCGAGGCCGTGACTCGAGACCCACGTCCGTGGGTGGGTCCAGGTCCAGAACTGCCAGGCCCACATCTGGTGTTGGCCGACGCCGGTGGTGACGATCGCCCGATCGCTCGTCGCCGCGTCGAGGGCCTCGACGACGAACTGCGGTTTGACCGGATCGTCGTCGGGGGCGTCGTAGCGCATCGGGTACTCCGATTTCCACTGCTGGCACTGGGCGCGCCACTTGGCCGCCTCCGGCGGGTGCTCGATCGCCGCGTCGAGCTGTTCGATCACCGTCCCCGCGTCGCCGACCAGCGGATACTCCGCGTGGATGTTCTTGCTGATCTCGGCGGGGTCGATGTCGACGTGGATCACCTCCGCGTCGGGGGCGAACGTCTCGATGCCGCCGGTCAGCCGGTCGTCGAAGCGGGTGCCGACGCCGATCAGGGTATCACACAGCGAGATCGCCATGTTCGCGTAGCCGGTGCCGTGCATCCCGGCGCCCTCGAGGGCCAGCTCGTGGTCCTCCGGGAACGCGCCGGTGCCGGGCATCGTCGTGATCACGGGGATGCCGTGATCGATCGCGAACTGCCGACACTCCTCGCTGGCCGCGCCTTTGATCACGCCACCGCCGAGCAGGAGGACGGGCCGGCTCGACTCCTCGATCCGCCGGGCGGCCCGCTCGACGATCTCCGGGTCGGCCTCGGTCTGGACGTCGTAAGTATCCGGGACGTGTGGCTCCCCGGGGTCGCGGTCGGTTTCGGCGTTGGTGACGTCTTTCGGGAGGTCGACCAGCGTCGGACCGGGCCGACCCTCCCGGGCGAGCGCGAACGCCTCGCCGACGTCCGTGCCGACACCGTCCGGATCGGCGGCGAACGTGTTCGTCTTCGTGATCGGCGTCGTGACGCCCGTGGTGTCGGTCTCCTGGAAGGCGTCGTTGCCGACGAACGCCGTCGGCACCTGGCCGGTCAGTGCGAGCATCGGATCGGAGTCCATGTCGGCGTCGGCGATGCCGGTGACGAGGTTCGTCGCCCCCGGCCCCGACGTCGCCATACAGACGCCGGGCTCGCCGGAGACGATGCCGAAGGCGTCGGCGGCGTGGGCCGCGCCCTGCTCGTGGGCCATCGTCACGTGGTCGATCGCCGAGTCGTACAGCGCGTCGTAGACGGGCATGATGGCCCCGCCCTGGACGCCGAAGGCGTACTCGACGCCGGCGTTTTCCAGCGCGCGGACGACGGCCTCCGCGCCGTTGGTGACGGCCGTCGGCCCGTCCGCGTCGGTCGGTTCACCCTCCTCGGGGCCCGGTTCCTCCGTCTCGGGTGGTAGCGTT
Organism: Natrialbaceae archaeon Tc-Br11_E2g8; assembly: GCA_001564115.1. Lineage (GTDB taxonomy): Archaea > Halobacteriota > Halobacteria > Halobacteriales > Natrialbaceae > Tc-Br11-E2g8. The sequence continues at coordinate 5,986 of LKNG01000125.1, forward strand.
GCGCGTTCGCTCATCGGTTTCCTCTGGCTGGGTCTCGCGGTCGTGTGTGTGTCATCGGTCGGACGGCTGGCTGTTCTGAAGGCGGTGCGGATTCGGGTCGAGGATAGGTTGGTGTAGGGGCTAGGCTGCCCCTACAATAATCGCTACCGTCGCGAGGACGCCGCTGTCGGCCGCCTCGGCCGTCGACGGGACGTCTCGCGTCATCGTCCGATCGGTAGCGCGGCCGACGATTATAATCTTTCGGTCGGCGTCTCCCGGTCGGACGGCCGCCAGCACCGCCCCCGGCCGGCCGGTCGCCGGTTCGTCCTTCGGCCGAACGGTAGCCGGCGCGTCGCCGACTCTCGGCGGACGGTCGCCGGCGTCGACGGATCCGGCGAAACAGCCGACGCTGTCCGGCCGCGTCGTCTCCCGCCGGCATCTCAGGCGCGCACCTCCTCTCGCTCCCGTTCGACGCCGACGTCCTCGGCGAACCGCTCGAGGTCGGCGACGGTCACGTCGCGTTTCTCCGCGCCGCGGTCTTTGACCCGGCGGGTCACCGCACGAACCTCGTCGTCGGTGGGGGCAAAGCCCCGCTCCTCTAGGCGTTTGCGAACGGAGTGGGTGCCGGTGTGTTTCCCCATCACCAGCCGGCGCTCGGCGCCGACCATCTCGGGGGTCATCACGCCCGGCTCGAACGTGTCGGCGTTCTCGATGATCCCCGCGGCGTGGATGCCGCTCTCGTGGGAGAAGGCGTTCGCGCCCACGACGGGTTTGTTCCCCGGCGTCGGCACGCCGCTTCGCTCCTCGACGACCCGCGAGAGCTCGGTGATCCGGGTCGTGTCGATCCCGGTGTCACACTGGTACAACGACTCGACGGCCATCACCAGCTCCTCGTAGGCGGCGTTGCCCGCCCGCTCGCCGATCGAGTTGACCGAGACCTGTGCCTGCTCGGCGCCGGCCTCGAGCCCGGAGAGCGCGTTGGCGGTCGCCAGCCCGAAGTCGTCGTGGGTGTGGACGTCGATCCGTGCGTCGGTGTGTCCGTCGACCTTCTCGATGAGGTCGTAGAACCGCCCCGGAGTCGCGACCCCGCAGGTGTCCGGGATGTTGATCCAGTCGGTGCCGGCCTCCGAGACCGCCTCGATGACCTCGATCAGGAACGCCTCGTCGGTCCGGGTGGCGTCCATCGGCGAGAACATACAGATCGCCCCCGCCTCGACGATCCGCTCGACGGAGTCGACCGCCCGCGCTTTCACGTCCGCCCTCGTCGAGTGCATCGAGTCTTCGATCTGCACGTCGCTCGTGCTGACGAAGGTGTGGACCATCTCGACGCCGGAGTCGAGTGCGGCCTCGATGTCGCCGTCGACGACCCGGGCCAGCCCACAGGTCGTCGAGGACGTGCTCGCGGCGATGTCACGCACGGCCTCGAACTCCGCGTCGGAGTTTACGGGAAAGCCCGCCTCGATGACGTGGGTGCCCATCTCGTCGAGCAGCGCGGCTATCCGCCGTTTGTCGTCGTACGAGAACGATGTACCCGGGGACTGTTCGCCGTCCCGCAGCGTGGTATCGAAGACCCGTGCCCGCTCGATCTCTTCAGTGGAGTCTAACGTGCCCTGGAAGAACTCGACCGCCCTGACTGGTATCAGAGCCGTTGTCTGGTGTAGACATTGTATCGGTATCCGACGGCCGGAAGCGTATATAAATCTGGCGCAACGCCGGTAGTCGGCCCCGCCTCGATCGGGGGCCGAAATCCGGAAAACCACGACACGTAAACGTGTTTTAACACCTAGTATCGGATGCGTCGCCCGGCTGCCCTCCTCGGCGATTCGTGTAAATTCTCCACTCGGAACCGCGAACGAAACTCCTGCGGCCCTCGGGCGCGCGCCGGCGTGGACGTGCGTTCAGGAATAAAGTCGCCGACTGTTCGGGACATCGCCGACGAGAGCGACGTCGTCGACCGTCTCGCCGACGGGACGGCGACCGAGCGATCCCCGGGCCACGGGAGACCGGTCCCCGTCAGCCCGTGGGCAACTCGAGGACGAACACGGCCCCGGACTCCC
>LKNG01000126.1 GCA_001564115.1 Natrialbaceae archaeon Tc-Br11_E2g8
GGGATCCTCCAGCCGGACGCCACCGTCTGTGGGGGGATCACCGAGTGGCTCAAGATCGCCCACCACGCCGCCGCCTACGACGTCCCGATCGCCCCCCACTACAACTGGAACCTGCACACCCCGCTGGTCGCCGCCATCGAGAACGGGCTCTGGATCGAGTACTTCTACCGCGACCAGGACGTGGTCGTCTTCGACGACCTCGTCGCCGAGCCGCTCGTGCCCGACGACGAGGGCTACATCTCGCCGGCCGACGAGCCGGGCCACGGCGTCCGGCTGGACGAGGACGCCGTCGAGGAGTACCGCCGCTGAACGGCGGGCTCCGGGGGGTTCCCGATCGAGCGAGCCACCCCGCCGGGGAAACTTGCCGGCTGAGGAGGTTATTTGTGAACGCCTGTCGGGGTTTCGCCATGGAGATCACCGAGGTCGAGTCGGTTCCGATAGCCATCCCGCTCGAGGAGCCGGTTTCGTTCTCCAACCGGACGATCGAGTATCGCGACCACGCGATCACCTACGTCCGGACCGCGGAGGGTCTCGAGGGGGTCGGCTACTCGCTGGGCTACGGGACGGCCGAACTGATCGCGGGGGCGGTCGAGAGCCGGCTCGCGCCGATCCTCTCGGGCGAGGATCCGCGGGACACCGAACGGCTCTGGCGGGAGATGTACGACGGGAACGTCCAGGTGGGCCGGACCGGTCTCTTCCTCCGGGCGATATCGAGCGTGGACATCGCGCTGTGGGATCTGAAGGCGAAAGCCGCCGGCCAGCCCCTCCACAAGCTCCTCGGCGGTTACGCCGAGACGGTTCCGAGCTACGCCAGCGGCGGCTACTACCGCGAGGGGAAAGACCACGAGAAGCTTCGCGGGGAGATCCGCCGGTATCTCGCGGAGGGCCACGACGCGGTGAAGATGAAAGTCGGCCGGCTGTCGGTCCCCGAGGAGGTCGAACGGGTGGCCGCCGTCCGCGAGGAGATCGGCCCCGACCGGACCCTCCTGCTCGATGCGAACGGGAAGTGGGAGACGACGACCGAGGCCGTCAGGGCCTGCCGGGCGTTCGAGCCCTACGACCCGTACTTCGTCGAGGAGCCGGTGATGATCGATCGGGTGGAGACGATGAGCGAGGTCGCCGACGCGATCACCTATCCCGTGGCCACGGGCGAGCTCGAAGGAACCCGGCACAACTTCGCCCGGCTCCTCGATACGGGTGCGGCGGGGATCCTCCAGCCGGACGCCACCGTCTGTGGGGGGATCACCGAGTGGCTCAAGATCGCCCACCACGCCGCCGCCTACGACGTCCCGATCGCCCCCCACTACAACTGGAACCTGCACGCGTCGCTCGTGGGGGCGATCGAGAACGGGCTCTGGGTCGAGTACTTCTACCGCGACCAGGACGTGAAGGTGTTCGACGACGTCGTCGCCGCGCCGCTCGCGCCGGACGACGACGGACGGATCGCGCTGCCGACCGAGCCGGGCCACGGCGTCCGGCTGGACGACGGAGCAATAGAGGAGTTCAGACAATGAGGGATTATTCGAATCACACGGAGCACAGGGCGGCCGAACGGGACGTCGAGATCACGGAGATCCGCAGCTGCGTCGTCGAGGGGAACTTCGAGTGGAACCTGATCGAGGTCGAAACCGACGCCGGCGTGACGGGGATCGGCGAGGCCTACCGCGGCGGGGGCGTCCCCGAGATCGTCGAGTACACGAACCGGTTTCTGGTCGGGGAGAATCCCCTGGACGTCGAGCGGCTGTTCCGGCGGATCGTCCAGGAGATGTCCGGCCACGGCGGGACGACGGGGAAGGTCGTCACCGCGGCCTCGGGGATCGAGATCGCCCTCTGGGACGCCGCGGGGAAGCTCCTCGACGTGCCCGTCTACCAGCTGCTCGGCGGGAAGTTCCGCGACGACGTCCGGATCTACTGTGACTGCCACGCCGGGGAGGCGTACGCCGTCGAGGACGGCTACACCGAGTACGCGGACGCGGAGGCCTACTCGCCGGCGGCCTACGCCGCCGAGGCCCGTCGGGTCGTCGACATGGGCTTTACCGCGCTGAAGTTCGACCTCGATATGGAAGCGGACAACGAGCCGGATCCGTACAACGGCCGGCTCTCGAACGCGGCGATCGCCGAGAAACGCGAGATCGTCGCGGCGGTTCGCGAGGAGATCGGCTACGACGTCGACCTCGCCTTCGACTGTCACTGGGATTACACCGTCGAGAGTGCCAAACGGCTGGCCTACGAGCTCGAGGAGTTCGACCTCATGTGGCTCGAGGACCTCGTCCCGCCGGAGAACATGACCGCCCAGAAGGAAGTCACGCGGGCCACCCGGACGCCGGTCGCCACCGGCGAGAACCGCTTTCGGGTCCACGAGCTCTCCGAGCTGCTCTACGACCATGGCGTCGACGTGATCACGCCCGATCCGACGACCGTCGGCGGGCTGGCCGAGACGGTCCGGATCGCCGACCGAGCCGAGGAGAACTACATCCCGGTCTCGCCACACAACGTCTGCAGCCCCGTCGGAACGATGGCCTGTGTCCACCTCGGGGCGGCGATCCCCAACTTCGACCTCCTCGAGTACCACGCCCTGGAGGTCGAGTGGTGGGATGACCTGCTCGTCCGCGAGGAGCCGGTGATCCAGGACGGCTACGTGGAGGTGCCCGAGGAGCCCGGTATCGGCGTCGAACTCGACCGGGAGGTACTCGACGCGCACCTCCTCGAGGGGACGAGCGGTTTCACCTAGGCCGGTCGGATCGAGGGGTCGAGCGATTTCACCTATGTCGGTCGGATCGAGGGGTCGAGCGATTTCACCTATGTCGGTCGGATCGAGGGGTCGAGCGATTTCACCTATGTCGGTCGGATCGAGAGGTGGATTTAATACCGCCGGTTCTGAAAGACGACCATGTCCTCCGGAAACACCTCCGGTCCGACGATCGGCGAACGGCTGATAGACGTCCTCGACAGCCTCCACGACGCCTACGACGACGTCGAGTCGAGGGTTCGCACGGTCACGCCGTACGTCGTCCGAACGATCGAGGTCGTGCTGGCGATCGGGCTGCTCGCGGCGCTGGCTCACTGGCTCCACTGGGTCTACGTCGTCGGCGTCTAGGCCCCCGAGCCGGAACGTGTGACGAACCGAAAGCCGGCGTCCGGTTCGGCTCACAGCTAACCGCCGGAGGGGAACGAATATGTGTGCCCGGACGAGACGGACTGACATCGGATGAATCACGGAACGTCGAACTATCCACTCGAGGGCGTCCGGGTGCTCGACTGTACCCAGATGCTCGCCGGCCCGTTCGCGACACAGCTGCTCGCCGACCTCGGTGCGGAGGTGATAAAGATCGAGCGTCCCGGACGGGGTGACATCACCAGGGGCGTCGGCCCGGACGTCGGCGACTCGGGGATCACCGCCTACTTCGCCTCGCTAAACCGTGGCAAACGGAGCGTCGAGCTCGACCTCACGAGCGAGGAGGGGGCGGCGGCGTTCGTCGAGCTCGCCGGAACCGCCGACGCCGTCGTCGAGAACTACCGACCGGGGACGATGGAGCGGTTCGGGCTCGGCTACGAGGAGCTCCGCGAGGTCGACGAGGAGCTGGTCTACTGTTCGATCTCCGGATTTCTCGAGGGGCCGTACCGCGAGCTGCCGGCGTTCGACATGGTCGTCCAGGCGCTCTCGGGCTCGATGAGCGTCACGGGCCAGGAGGACGGACCGCCGGCGCGCCCGGGGATCCCGATCGGGGACATCTGTGGCGGGATGTACGCCGTCGTCGGCGTCGTCACGGCGCTGTACGGCGGCTCGGGCGGCCGGATCGAGGTTCCGATGTTCGAGGGGCTGGTCTCCTGGCTCACCGAACGGGCGGGACGGACGTTCGTCACCGGCGAGCCGTACCCGCGTCTCGGGACGACCCACCCGTCGCTCGCACCCTACCGGACGTTCGAGACGGCCGACGGCTGGTTCGCGGTCGCCATCGGGAGCGACGGCACCTGGCAGTCGTTCTGTGAGGCCATCGACAGGCCGGAGCTCGGCGACGACGAGCGATTCGCGCGCAACAACGACCGGGTCGAGCGTCGCGAGGAACTGGCCGCCGAGCTCGTCCCGCTGTTCGGAGAGCGGACGAACGACGAGTGGTTCGCGCTCTTTCGCGACCGCGGGATCCCCGGCGCGCCGGTCCGGGACACGGTCGAGCTGTTCGAGGACGAACACCTGCGTGCGAGTGGCACCCTTCAGGACCTCGAGATCGGCGGGGTCGAGTTCCCCTACCCCACCTGCCCGGTACAGTTTTCGGGCTACGTGACCCGATCCGGCCACGGCCCGCCGGAGCTGGGCGAGCACACCGAGTCCGTCCTCTCGGAGGTGCTCCCCGAGGCGGCGCTCTCGCGGCTGATCGGGACGGAGTGACGGAAATGACGCTTCGATAGACTGTTTCGGCCCCTAAAATCTCAGTGATACGTCTTCGATCGTCCCCTCAGTACGGCGGGAATCCCGGCCGAGAGACCTCCGGAATCGTCCGAACGTCGAGCACGAGCGGGACGGACGGTTCTGACTCCAGATACTCCTCGACGACCGACAGATCCTCCGCGGAACGGATCAGTTCACCCCGGGCGCCGAGCCCCTCGGCGACCTCGACGAACGCCGGTCCCTCGTAGCTGCTTGCGGTCTCCCGGCCGAACTCGAGGCGCTGGCGGTGGCGGATGATGCCGTAGCTGCGGTCGTTGAGGATCGCGACCACCGTCGGCGAGCCCAGCCGGACGCCGGTCTCTAGCTCCTGGATCACCTGGAGGGCCGCGCCGTCGCCGGTGTAACAGACGACGGGCCGGTCCGGGGCCGCCTCCGCCGCGCCGAGAGCCGCCGGCAGCGCGTACCCCATCGTCCCGAAGTTGCCGTTGACGAGGATCCGTCCGTCGGCACCGATCTCGTGGAACACTGCCGGGAAGCCGGTGTTGTTCCCCGAATCGACGGCGACGATCGCGTCGTCGGTGACGATCCGGGACAGCTCGACGGTGAGCTCCCGGGGGTCGATCTCCCCGTCCCGGTCCTCGAAGCCGTCGGCCCACGGGGCGGGCGCCGCCGCGATCGTCTCCGCGACCCGATCCGCACGGTCGGGGTTCGGCTCGACCCGTTCGGCGAGCGCGGCGAGGGTCTCGCGGGCGTCGGCGACGAGCCCGACCGCCGGCTCGCGGTGGATCCCGACCGACTCCGCGTCGGTGTCGATCTGGATCACGTCCGCGTCGGCGTACAGCTTCCCGTACCGGGTGGCCTTCCCCGACAGCCGCGCGCCGGCGGCGACGACGACGTCGGCGTCCCACAGCAACTCGTCGTTCGCGGGTGTCATGAACGTCCCCGCGATGCCGCTGACCATCGGGTGGGCGTCGGCGAGGACACCGCGCCCGAAGTACGTCGTCGCGATCGGCGCGCCGAGTCGTCCGGCGAGTTCCGCGAGCGCGTCGCCGGCGTCGGAGCGGTTCGCCCCACCGCCGGCGAGGACCACCGGCGCGTCGGCGGCTTCGAGCAGGTCGACGGCCTCGGCGAGCAACGCCCCGTCGGGACGGGGACGCTGGCTGGCTCGAACGACCGGCCGGTAGTCGGCCTCCGGCGGCTCGCCCGCCTGGACGTCCGTCGGGAGTTCGACGACGACCGGCCCGCTCCGGGTCCGTGCGCGGTCGAACGCCCGCGAGAGGATTTCGGGGATCGTCTCCGTGCGTTCGATACGGCTCGCGTAGACGGAGATGGGCGCCGAGAACGTCCGGTGGTCGAGATACTGCAGGGAGGTCTCACGGCCCGCCGCGGACGTGTCGCCGACGAGGACGACCAGCGGAACGTCGTCGCGGTCGGCCGCGGCGATGCCGGTCGCGCCGTTCGTGACCCCCGGGCCGTGGGTGAGCGTACAGACCCCGACGTCGCCGGTCGTCCGCGCGTAGCCGTCGGCCATCGAGACCGCGGCCTGCTCGTGGCGGGCCTGTCTGAACGGCAGGTCGGCGTCGTTGGTCGCGTCGAGGAAGTGGGCGTTGCCCTCGCCGATGACGCCGAAGAGGGTCTCGACCCCCTCCGCGGCCAGCGCCTCGAGGACGTACTCGCTGCCGGTCTCGGATGCCATACTCCCAGTGGTGCGGTGTGACACCTCACAGTTTCGGTCCGCGGCCGGAGCCGTGGAGCCGGAGCTACCGTGCTCGGAGCGACGGGGGCGGTGCCACGGGGTCGGCTAGCGGACGAACTACCGCGGCCGAAACAGCGGGAGGGCGATCCCCTCGGCGACCGCCTCGAAGGTGACCTCCACGGGCATCCCGATCTCGACGGCCTCGGGCGGGCAGTCGACGACGGTCGTCCACAGCGACGGCCCCTCCGGGAGCTCGACCATCGCGACGACGTAGGGGACCTCGTCGGCGAACCAGGGGTGTTCGGTCGCCCGTCGGATCACGGTGTGGGCGTACACCTCGCCGACGCCCTCGGCCTCGAGCCACCCCAGCTCGCCGGAGCCACACGACCGACAGCCCGGCCGGGGGTGGAGCTGTCGGGCCCCGCAGTCGGCACACTCCTGGACGAGCAGCCGGCCCTCGGCGGCGCCCCGCCAGAACGCCTCGTCGTACTCGGCGCGGGAGTCCGGTAGCGGCCGGTCCGGACTCACGCCGCCCACCCCCGTTCGACGACCATCACGGAGTTGGCCGCCAACACCCCGTCGTAGTTCGCCGAGACGCCGCCGATGCCGGTGACGATCCCGCGCTCGGCGCCGGGAACCTGGCGGTCGCCACCCTCCCCGCGGAGCTGGCGGACCGCCTCGAGGAGCTGGAGGAACCCCCCGGCGACGCCCGCCTGGCCGGCACAGAGCTGGCCGCCGCCGGTGTTGAGCGGCACCTCGCCGTCGATCCCGAACCCGGTCTCCGCGAGGAACCGGCCGGCCTCGCCGGCCTCGTAGAGCCCGAGCTCCTCCATCTCGATCGTCACCACGATCGGGTAGTCGTCGTACAGCTGGTAGAAGTCGGCCTCCAGGGGGTCGAGGCCGGCGGCCGCGAACGCCCGCCTGGCCGCCGGCGCCATCCCGATCGAGGTGAGCCGGCGATCGTCGGGGACCGTCGGACAGTGGTTGTGGCCGACGCCCGCGATCGAGACGGGGTCGGCTCCGAGCTCCTCCGCCCGCTCCGGCGTCGTCACGAGCGCACCGAACCCCGCGTTGACGGGGATGACACAGTCGAAAAGGCGGACGGGGTCGGCGATCGGCGCCGATCCGAGGTACGCATCGAGATCGACCTCCTCGTCGAAGTACGCGAGCGGGTTGGCCGCGGCGTGGCGTCGCTGGGCGACGTAGAGCCGGCCGAGCTCCTCGGGGTTCGTCCCGAACCGCTCGGCGTGGCGGTTCTGGACGAGCGCGACCTCGGCGTTCGTCCCCTGGACGCCGAAGGGATCCTTGTACTCCCGCTGGAGCCCCCGGGGGTCCCGGGGGAAGATCTCCCCGGAGCCGCGGTCGGGACGTTTCGGCACGTCCGCGCCCAGACAGAGGATCGTCTCGGCGACCCCCGCGTCGACGGCCATCGCCGCCTGAGCGAGCAGGGGGACGGCCTGGCCCCCACAGTGGTCGGTCGTGGTGAGCCACTCGAGGTCGGCGAGTCCGATCGCGTCGGCGACCATCAGCGGATACCGGTAGGGGGTCTCCGTCGACGGACGGGCCACCCCGAGCCCGTCGACCGCCGAGAGCTCGAGGCCCGCGTCCGCGAGGGTCTCCGCCGTCGCCATCCGGAAGTACTCCTCCAGATCGGAGAACGGCTGGTCGTCGTCCGGGCTCGGCCGGCTCTTTTCGGTCTCGCCGATCGCGGCGATGACGGCGTCGTCGAACATCCGTCGAAGGGTACGGCCGCCGGTCACAATAACGGTTGTGTCGTCACCGACGGCGCGGCTCCGCCGTTACCGTTCCCCGTCGGCGGGCAGCTCCATCCCGGCCAGCAGCGACGAGAGGGA
>LKNG01000127.1 GCA_001564115.1 Natrialbaceae archaeon Tc-Br11_E2g8
CCAGCGGGAGTGTGATCGAGTCGGGAGCGACGGTCCGAGGGAGTGTGATCGAGTCGGGAGCGACGGTCCGAGGGAGTGTGATCGAGTCGTCGTCGACCCGCCCGACGGACCGTGGGCCGGTCCGGTTCCCGCCGATCCGGGCCGGGCGCATGCTTTATCAGGCGCCACGGTATAGGATCGCACATGGTCCAGTGTGAGATGTGTGGCGCCGAGACGTCGTCCCCGACGACCATCAAGGTCGAGGGCGCGAAGCTGCAGGTCTGTTCTAACTGCACCGGCTTCGGCACCGAGGTGAAAACGGAGAGCTCGACGTCGAGCACCTCGACGAAGTACTCGACGGACTCGACGTCGAGCTCCCGGTCGTCGGGGACGACGAGTTCCGGTGGCTCGACCGGCGGCTCCCGGCGTCGGTCGGACATGTTCGACGACGTCGACGAGCTCGCCACCGACTACGACGATCGGATCAGACGGGGCCGGGAGAAGAAAGGACTCAGCCAGTCTGAGCTGGCCGACCAGCTCAACGAGAAAGCGAGTCTCATCCGCAAGCTCGAGCGCGGGGAGACCCTCCCGAGCGACGCCGTCCAGTCGAAACTCGAGGGCCACCTCGAGGTGAGCCTCACCGGCGAGGGCGGTGTCGACGAGACCGAGTGGAGCGGCGGCTCCTCGACCGGCAGTTACACCCTCGGCGACGTCGTGAAACGCAAGGACTGAGCCGGTCGGGTAGACGATTTTGGGTGGGCCGACGACGTTCGAGCGAGTCGACGATTTTGGGTGGGCCGACGACCTTTGAGGAGTCCACGATTCTCCGTGGATCGACGACGTTCGAGCGAGTCGACGCCGTGACAATCTTCAAGCCACGTGGGCGTGAGATCCCGTCATGACCTGGCGAGACGAGATCGTTTCGGCGCTCGCGGCGACCGACATCGACGTCGTCGCCTACCTCCCCGACACGCCACTCGGACCGCTGCTCGACCGGCTGGAGGAGACGGACGTCCGTATCGTCCCCGTCGCCCGCGAGGAGGAGGCCGTCGGCGTCCTCTCGGGGGCGTGGCTGGCCGGCGAGCGCGGGGCGTTGCTCTGTCAATCGAGCGGCCTCGCGACCGCGATCAACGGGCTCGCGTCGCTGGCCGTCCCCGCGGGGATCCCGTTCGTCGCCTTCGTCACCCGGCGGGGCGGTCCCGGGGAGTTCAACCGCGCGCAGGTGCCCTTTGGCTACGCGATGGAAGACGTCCTCGACGCGATCGGGATCAGGACCGCGTCGCTCTCCCATCCCGGCGACGTCGAACGGTACGCCGAACTCGCCGCCGAGAGCGCGTTCGCCACCGACTCGCCGTACGTGTTGATCCTCGAGCCGACCCTGACGGGGGTGAAAGATGAGTTCTGAGGTCGCCGACCAGGTGGCGTGTACGGCCGCCGTCCTCGCGAAAACTCCGGACGCGGCCGTCGTCTCGAACCTCGGGGTCGCCTCCTACGTCCTCGCCGGGGTCGAGGATCGGCCGCTCAACTTCTACCTGTGGAACAGCATGGGAGTTACGACCGCGGTCGGGCTCGGGGTGGCGCTCGGGACCGACCGACAGGTGACGGTCCTCGACGGCGACGGCTCGACGCTTATGGGTCTCGGCGCGCTCGCGACGGTCGCCGAAGCCGACCCGCCGAACCTCGTCATCGTCGTCTGGGACAACCGTGCGTTCGCGACGACCGGCGGTCAGGAGACCCTCTCGGGGACGGCCGATCTGGCCGCGATCGCCGCGGGTGCCGGACTCGAGGCCTACGAGGCCGAAAGCGACGCGGCGTTCGAGAGGCGGTACGCGGAGGCCGTCGCCCACGACGGCGCGGCGGTGGTCGTCTGTCGGGTCGAGGCGATCGACCCGGACAGCCGCCCGCCGGCGGACTACGCCCACGTCAAACGCCGGTTCCGCGAGGCGATGACGGACTGAGGACTCTCGGGGTGAATTATCGAGGATAAACCGCCACGAAGCCAGCGTCGACGTCCGCGGACTATCGCAGCCGCCGGAGGAGGCGGCCGATCGGGCTCGTCGTCTGTCGGAGGTCGTCGCGGTGGGGGTTGTCTTTGAGTCTCATCCGTTCGGTCGTTCGGGTTCGGTCGGTTGCCATCACCAGTAGTCAGGGGCCGTAGCCGTATAAAAATGTCGGATAATTTATGTTCTCGTCTCCGAAACGCCGGTAGACCGGCACGAACGGGCTCGGTTGGGGATATCGGACGTGACGAGCCGTGGGAGTGGCCTCCTGGCGGTCACCGGCCCCGGCGGCCGTCGGGAACCCCCGTCCGCGGCGTTTCGACGGCGTGAACGGGTCGGTCGAACAACCCTTATACACGGCCGTGTGCATGCGTCGGTATGAGCGAGGAGCGCGTTCGGGCGACGGAGACCTCGATCAGGGCCCTCGAGGGGCTCGTGGAGCTCGACGGCGAGGCGGGCGTCACCGAGCTCGCGACACACCTCTCTATCGCCAAGAGCACGGTGTACAAACACCTCCGTACGCTCGAGTCGAAGGGGTTCGTCGTCCAGTACGGCGATCGGTACCGGATCGGCCTCCGGACGCTCGAGTTCGGCGGCTACGCACGGCGGTACGACGGCGTCTACGATACGGCCCGCCCGGAGGTAGATCGCCTGGCCGAGGAGACCGGCGAGCTGGCGAACCTCATGTTCGAGGAGGGTGGGAGGGGCGTCTACGTCCACACCGCGAGCGGCGAGGACGCCGTCGATATCGACACCCAGACGGGCCGACACGCACACCTCCACTCGACGGGGGTCGGGAAAGCCATCCTCGCGACCCTGCCCGACGAACGGATCGAGACGATCGTCGACGTCCACGGCCTCCCGCGAGCGACTCCACACACGATCACCGCCGAGACCGAGCTGTTCGAGGAGATCGACGCCATCCGCAGCGAGGGCGTCGCCTACGACCGCGAGGAGTGTGTCGAGGGGATGTTCTGTATCGCCCGTCCGCTCTCGACGCCCGGCCGGCGTCCGGCCGCGATCAGCGTCACCGGACCCGTGAGCAGGGTCGCGACCGGCGGGACCGAAGAGCGAATCCGGACGGCACTCGAACGTGCGGGCAACGTCATCGAGCTCAATCTCACCGCGTGAGCGTCGTCACACCGCGTGAACGTCTCCACACTTCGCGTGAACGTCGCCACAAACCGTGCGAGCGTCGTCACCCACCGCGTTCGCGAGGACGAAACGCCGTCGCTCCGGCAACCGTCTCCCTCGCCACCCCCGTTTCGGTCCCACGAACGGTCGCCGGGCCGGTCGGCGGCGACTACAGCTGGTCGGCCAGCAACCCCTCGCCCGCCTCGAGCAGCGTCTCCACGCGGTCGCCGTCTGGAGCCTCTGCGTACACCCGCAGGGCGGGCTCGGTGCCGCTGGGACGGACGAGCAGCCACGAGCCGTCCGAGAGCAGCAGTTTGAAGCCGTCGACGGTGTTTACGTCCTCGACGGGTCGGCCGGCGACCGTCTCCGGAATCGCCCCCTCGAGGGCGGCCATGACCCGTCCCTTCTCGGCGTCGGGGCAGGGGACGCTCCGTTTGTCCTGGACGACCGTCCCGTGATCGACGAGCAGGCGGTCGACGCGGTCGTCGAGGGACTCCTCGGCGTGGACCACGGCTGTGAGAAGCGCCAGGAGGACGCCGTCTTTCTCCCGGACGTGTCCCCGAACGGTGAACCCGCCGGACTCCTCTCCGCCGATCAGGGCGTCGTGGTCGGCCATCGCCGCCGCGATCCACTTGAAGCCGACGGGCACCTCGTGGACGGTCTCCCCGCTCGCGGCGCCGACGCGGTCGATCAGGTACGTCGTCGAGACCGTCCGGATCGCCGGCCCGGCGTTCCCCGCGAGGAGGGCGTCGTACAGGGCGGCAAAGAGGAGGTTCTCGTCGAGATAGCCCCGTTCGGGGGTGACGACGGCGATCCGGTCGGCGTCGCCGTCGTTGGCGATCCCGATGTCGGCCTCGCCGGCAGCGACCGTCCCGAGGAGGGCCTCGAGGTGGTCCGGGGCTGGTTCGGGGGGCGAGCCACCGAAGTCCGCCCGCCGATCCCCGCGGATGGCGGTCACCGACGCGCCGGCCCGTTCGAGAACGGCGTCGGTCGTCCGGCGGCCGCTGCCGTGCATGGCGTCGTAGGCGACGGTCAGCCCGTCGAGGTCGGGCTCACCGAGGAGTCCCGTGACCGTTCCGACGCAGGCGTCGGCGTGGGGCGTCACGAAGTCGACCTCCCGTGCGCGACCGTGGTCGGCCGGCGCGAGCGGCTCTGGCTCCGCCAGCCGGTCGGCGACGGCGTCCATCACCGCGGGGAGCGCCGGCGCGCCGTCGTGGGGGATGAACTTCACTCCGTTGTACTCCGGGGGGTTGTGCGAGGCGGTGATCACGACGGCTCCCGACAGCCCACGCTCTACGACGCCGTGGGCGAAAAGCGGCGTCGGCCGGTCCCGGTCGGACAACAGGACGTCGAACCCGTTGGCACAGAGCACCCGCGTGGCCTCCTCGGCGAACCCCGGGGAGCTCTCGCGGGCGTCGTAGCCGACGGCGACCGGCGCCTCGAACCCCTCATCGCGCAGGTAGCTCGCGACCCCCTGTGTCACCGCCCGCAGCCGTGGCACCGTAAACTCCTCCAGGGTCGCTCGCCAGCCGTCGGTGCCGAACGTGATCGTCTCCATGGGGCCATCGACGCGGCCGACTCACAAAAGTGCGATCCGTCCTCCCGCGAACGCGTGGCTCGCTCGAGGCCCGTCCAGCCCGATGGGTCACCCCTCGCTCGAACTCCACTCCCCGTTGAGTCCGACGAGGCGCTCCTTCTCGGTCCGCGAGAGCGACTTGATCTCGTGTTCGCGGGCAGTGGCCGCCGATCGGCTTCCGTACCGTTCGTGGTAGAGGAGTTCGACGGGGGTGCGCCCGCGGGTGTACTTCGCGCCCTCGCCGGCGTCGTGTTCGGCGACGCGTCGCTCGAGGTCGGTCGTGTAGCCGGTGTAGAGGCTCCCGTCGGCACACTCGAGTACGTAGACGACGTGTCGGTCCACGCGGGTCGGTGGGAGTTCCGCGGTCAAAAAACCTCTGTAGCCAGGTCCGGGGTCCGTACTCGTCCTCGCGATACGTCTCTCAGGCGCTGTGTCCACGTCGTCTCGCGACTTCCGCGATGCCAGCGTTCGCGGAGCAGCTGATACAGGCGTGGACGTCGCCGCGTTCGTCGGCGAACACGCGCGCGAACCGTTCGGACACGTGCGCGCCACAATGATCACACTCTGGCATGTTCACACCGGCCTCACACCGGTACCACCACTATCCCATGGGTCGTTAAATAGGCTTTCCCAAACGATGCATACGATTTTCGATTTAGTAAGTTATTGTTCGCTATCTGGATCTTTCGATGGGTCTCCGGTAGCTCCGTCGATCGCGTGGGCGATCAGTGCGGCCTGCCCGCCGGCGACGAAGCCGGCGTCGACGTTCACCGTCGAGAGCACCGTACACGACTGGAGCAACCCCGCCAGCGCGGCCTCGCCGTCGCCCCCGTGGCCGTATCCACTCGAGACGGGGACGCCGATGACGGGTGTCTCGACGAGTCCGGCGATCACGGTCGGCAACGCCCCCTCCCTGCCCGCGAGGACTATCGACACGTCGGCGGCCCGCAGACGGTCGAGCTGATCGAGGACCCGGTCGAGGGCGGCGACGCCGACGTCGTCGATCCGGTCGACGGCCGCACCGGCGTCCTCACAGACGAGTGCGGCCTCCTCGGCGACGGGGCCGTCGGCGGTCCCCGCGGTGACGATCGCGACCGTCGCCGACAGCGACGGAGGGTCGTACGCCGGCCCGTAGACGAGGAGGCTCCGTCCGCGCCGATCGACGCTGACCTCCGGGTGGCTCCGTTCGAGACGCTCTTCTACCGCCGCGACGTGTTCGGGCGAGACGCGGGTGAGAAGCGCCCGATCGGTGGTCTCGACGGCCGTGACGGTCAGCTCGGCGACCTGGTCGGCACGCTTTCCCTCCGCGAGGATCGCCTCCGGAATCCCGCGTCGACGCTCCCGGGTCGCGTCGAACCGCCAGCCGTCGCCGGTGACGTACCCCCTGAGCTGTGCCTCCGCGGCCGCCGGGGAGAGCTCGCCCGCAGCGACGGATTCGAGTAACTCGCGCATACCTCCCGTACCGGACCGGACTACTCGAATCCGTCGGGTCGACGCCGGTCGCGGGTCCCGCGGGTCTTCGGGTCCCGTCTAATCGACCGGTCTGTAAGTCGTCGGCTCAGATCGACCGGTCTGTAAGTCGTCGGCTCAGATCGATCACCCCGACGCGGGCCGTCGACGCGCGCCTCGAACCCGGGGATCGATTCGAGCCTTTGGAGGGGCTCCCGGCGGGCTCCTCCGGCGGGAGTGAGCCCGGCTTAAATATGTTTTGGCAGTTCGAGGGGCGAATTAGCCGTTTCGGCCCGTCAGCGGGGCTCTACGGCCGGTATCAAACACAACTATTATAAAGGGGTACGGGAAAGAACGGAACTGTATGGCAGATCTCATCGTCAAAGCCGCCGTGAAGGAAGCGCTCGCAGACAAAAACGTTGCCTCGGACTTCTACGACGCGCTCGACGCCGAAGTCGCCGAGCTGCTCGAGGACGCAGCCGAGCGCGCCGAAGCGAACGACCGGAAGACGGTCCAGCCCCGCGACCTGTAGACTGCCGACCACTCGATTCTTCGTCGCCGCCACCCGGTCAGCGGCGGCTCACAGCGGCCAGCGCCCGTCCCGTCGCTCGGCGAGCCGTCCGGCCGTCCCGTCGGCCAGCCGGTACTCCCCGCCGGTCCGCTCGATGTCGCCGGTGCGTTCGAGCGCGCCGAGGTGGGCGTAGGCCTCCCCCGGACCGTGGAGGACGTGGATCCCCTCGAGGTCGCCGAACAGCTGGGCGCTCACCGTCCAGGCGTCGGCGGCTCCACCCTCGTCGAGCGCCGAGAGCACGCGGTAGGCCCGCTCCTCGTGGTGCTCGAGGATGTCGCGTGCCCGACCGGCCGGATCGTCGATCGGATCGCGGTGTCCCGGCCACGCCCGGTCGAACCCCCGATCGGTGATCGTCTCCAGGGTCTCGACGTACCGCTCTAGGGGCCGGTCGACCCGGACGTCCGCACCGCCGACGTTCGGGGTGTACACCGGCAACAGGGCGTCACCGGAGAGGAGCTCCTCCCCGCAGACGAGACAGACGTGGCCGGCGGTGTGACCGGGCGTGTGCAGCACCTCGAACTCGACGTCGCCGAACCGCAGACGGTCGCCGTCGACGACCGTCTCGACCGTGGGCGAGGGGCCCTGCAACCGCGTTCCGTGATCCAGGTAGTCGAGAAGTCCCTCGCGGTCCTCGTCGGGCATCCCCCACGCCTCGAACAGCCGTCGGTGGGTCGCTTCGACGTCCTCCCAGGCACCCTCCCGATCGGCGACGAGCGCGGCGTCGGCCTCGTGGACGTAGACGGTCGCGTCGCCCGCCGCCTGAATCTCACCGGCGAGGCCGGCGTGGTCGGCGTGGTAGTGTGTGAGCACGATCGCGTCGACGTCGGCGAACCCGACGCCGTGGTTGGCGAGTCCGGCCTCCAGTTGCTCCCGTGCCTCCGGGACGGCGACCCCCGTATCGACCAGGACGGTCTCCTCGTCGTCGAACAGGTAGGCGTTGTTCTGGCCCTCGAAGACGGTGTTTCCCAGCGTGATCCGATCCATCGGTCGGCGGTAGGTGGGGGATGGCCTACGCTCTTGTGGTTCCGGTCAGACGCCGTCGCCGTCCTCGAGGCGGGCGACCGACATCGAGACGGCGTAGACGGCCACGAACGCGATATAGCCCACGACGAAACCCGC
>LKNG01000128.1 GCA_001564115.1 Natrialbaceae archaeon Tc-Br11_E2g8
CGGGCCCGCCGTAGTCCACCGAGCCGGCCGTCGGCGGCTCGATCCCCGTGAGCACGCGGATCAGCGTCGATTTGCCGGCGCCGTTCGGACCGATCAGCGCCACCACCTCGCCGGCGTCGACCGTCAGGGAGACCCCCTCGAGCACGTCGACGTCGCCGTAGGACCTGTTCACGTTCGATGCCTCGAGCAGCGGTGTGGTACTCATGGTGGTGACGGTCGTGGTTCCGCACAGCCGTGTGCTTCGACGAGCTCCTCGAAGCCGGCCTCGGCGAGTCGGTCGGGGTTCTCGAGCCCACAGGACGGCCGGCTGTCGACGATGCTGCCGGCGCGCATCCCGGGGACGGTGCCGGCGAGCCCGCGGCTCATCTCGATCGCGGGCGCCTCCGCGAGCGCCGGCGTGCCGTCGACGCGGTGGAGCCGCGAGTCGACGGGATCGGACGGCGAGTACGGTCGGTCGAGCGAGCGGCCGTCGCTCGCCCCGATCGCACCCTCCCAGTAGTTACCGGGCCACAGCCGCAGGGGGCCGGTGGGGGAGCTCGCGTGGTCTTCGTTGCCGACGAAGTCGTTCGCGCTCACCTGCGAGGACGGGAGGATGGTCGTCGTGCGAAGGCCCTGCTCGTTGTCGACGATCGCGTTGTTCTCGTAGATCGAGTTGACCGTGCCGGTCGTCAGCCCCTCGTCGAGGCGATAGAGGACGTTGTCGGCGACGTAGGTGTCCGTACCGCCGGTGCCGATGCCGCCGACGGCGTCGTGGACGACGTTGCCGACGATCGCGTTCCGTTCGGGGTCGGTCATCACGATGATTCCGTAATCGCGCTGCTCGCTGATCCGATTGTCGGCGATCAACGCGTCGTCGGTGTACATGAAGTGGATGCCGTACCGGCCCTCCTCGAAGACGCTGTCGCGGATGACGATGCCGTCCCCGCGGTGCATGTAGACGCCGTCGCGGCCGCCGACGAACGTCGACTCCTCGATGACGCCGTCAGAACGCATCACGGTCACCCCCATGTAGCCGTCACGCCAGTAACCGGCGCCCTCGACCGTGACCTCCCGGACGACCGCGTCCTCGGCGTCCCGCAACAGGATGCCGTTGGCCGGCGTCTCGACGTCGACGTCCTCGATCAGCACGTCGGCGGCCGCCGCAGCCGTGACGCCCGCGTCCGTGTGGCCGTAGCCGAGCTCCATCTGGGTGTCCCACTCGTCGGCCTCGATCTCCCCCTCTAGCTCCTCGTGATCGATCCGGACCTGGTCGCCGACGCCGACGATCGAGACGCCGGTGACGGCCGCGCCGTCGCCCGTCAGCTCGAGTACCGTCCCGTCGCCCTCGCCGTCGACCGTGACCCCGCCGTCGCCGGCGAGCGTCACCGGCCGGTCGATCTCGACGCGCTCGCGGTAGGTCCCCTCGGCGACGAGGACGGTCGTCCCGTTCGGGGCCGCCTCGAGCCCCTCGGCGATCGTCTCCGCGGTTTCGACGTCGTCCGTGGTCTCGACTCCGTCGGGAGGGGCCTCCGCGCCGACGACGACCGAGACGGGCCGATCCCGCCGGTCGTCGGTCGCCTCGACCAGCGCGTCCGCGGCGGCCGCCTGCTCGTCGACCCGCTGGCGGACGGTCGCCGCGTCGTCGTACTCGATCGGCTCCTCGAGCAGCTCCGCCCAGCTCAGCAGCTCGCCGCCGTGGGCGTCGGCGAACGCCTCCGCGTCGGCCGGATCGGAGAAGGGGACGACCGTCTCCCCGACCGGGCTCCGGGCGTCGCTGCCGACCACGTAGACGACGGCGTCGGCTTCGGCCCAGGTGACGGTGTCCGTCGGCCGGAGATACCCCTCCTCGGTCAGCCCGGGATCGGTCCCCGAGAAGTCCGAAACGTACACCGAGAGCGGGTAGCCAAAGCGCTGTTCGTGTGCCGGCTCGCGGACGTCGGTGACGAACGCCTCGACGCCGTAGTAGCCGACGACGTACCGGTACTGGGAGTAAAACACCTGCACCCGGGGGACGTCGGCGCCGGTCTCGGCCAGCTCGAACTCGACCTCGCTCGGGGCACCCATCGTGACGATGTCGTCGAACGACACCGGGTCGGGGGCGGTGTCGCCGCCGACGACGAAGACGGCACCGGCTCCGAGCGCCACCAGCGCGGCGAGCGCGATCAGAAGCGTCGTCCGGAGCCCGTACACACCGACGGCTAGGTCGAGGCCGGTTGTTATACCGTCTGGTTTGGGCCTCGAACGGTCGAACCGCCGTCCCTGGTTCGATGCTCGAACCGCCGGCGCCGACCGAGGTTTTTATTCCCTCGCGGCCGGTCCCCCCGGGCGTGTACGGCGAGAGAACACCACCGGTCGACCGCGTCGTCGACGTCCTCGGAACGACCGACGCCGCCGCCCTGCTCGCGATGACCGACTGGTCGGCGGCGCGTCACTCCCCGCTTTTGATGACCGTGCTGGTGCTCGCGGGGATCGGGACGACGCTGCTTTTCCTGCTCGGCGTCGTCGCCTACCGCCGGCGACGGACGCGGCCGTACCTGCTGATCACCCTCGCGCTCGCCGCGCTGGTGGTGCGGACGGTCGTCGGGCTGGGGACCGTCTACGGCCACGTGCCGATGGGGCTTCACCACCTGGTCGAGCACGGTCTCGACTTCCTGATCGCCGTCTTCCTGCTGACGGCGGTCTACCTGAGCGGACCGCGCTCCTCGGGGGAGGAGTTCGGCTAGCCGGTCGTCCCGTCGTCCAGCTGACGTGCGAGCTCCACGAGGTTCCCGTCCGGATCCCGGACGTACACCGACCGCAGCGGGCCGCGGGCGCCGACCTTCCCGACCGGCCCCTCGACGAGGGGGATTCCGGCGTCCTCGAGACGCTCGAGGACCGTCGGCATCGGCTCGTCGACCAGCAGACAGAAGTCGGCCCCGCCGGGGGTCGGCGCGTCGGCGTGGGGGACGTACTCCTCGCCGGCACGGTGGAGGTTGAGCTTCGTCGTCCCGAAGTCGAGTGCGATCCGATCGCCGTCGAACTCCTCGACGTCGGCGACGCCGAGTGCGTCCGCGTAGAACTCACAGCTCCGTTCGACGTCCTCGACGTACAACACGAGGTGATCGATCCCGGTGACGTCCATGCCTCGAGGAGAAGACGGGGGGACAAAAGCGTTGACCGACTCCCCGGGACCGACGGCGAGCTCGTCCGTTCTGACCCCGCATCGGTGACCGTTCCCCATCCTCCACCGGTGACCGTCCCCGATCCTCCACCGGTGACCGTCCCCGATCCTCCACCGGTGATCGTCCCCGATCCTCAACCGGTGACCGTTCCCCATCCTCCACCGGTGATCGTCCCCGATCCTCCACCGGTGACCGTTCCCCATCCTCCACCGGTGATCGGTCCCCGTTCGATCGACCACCGACGGAACGGCGTGCCGTATCAGAACTCGGGGACCGGGACGACGACCACCGGCCGATCCGCGCGCTCGAGCAGCCGCCTCACGGTCGAGCCGAGGCCGGTTTCGGCGCCGGGTTCGCCGCTCCGGGAGCCGACGACGAGCTCGTCGGCGTCGACCGCCGCGGCCGCCGCGAGCAGCTCCGCGGCCGGCTCACCCGTCCGGAGCTCGGTGTCGACGCCGGTGAGCCTGACGCCGAGGACGTTGAGCGCCTCCTCTGTGTCCCGTCGGGCCGTGGCGTCCCCGGGCGGGGCGACGGCGACGGCGGCGACGGCGTCTCCGGCCGTCGTCCGCTCCCCGAGGTAATCACAGATCGCCGCGGCGGTGTGGACCGAGTCGACGCCGAGG
Organism: Natrialbaceae archaeon Tc-Br11_E2g8; assembly: GCA_001564115.1. Lineage (GTDB taxonomy): Archaea > Halobacteriota > Halobacteria > Halobacteriales > Natrialbaceae > Tc-Br11-E2g8. The sequence goes on from LKNG01000128.1 coordinate 3,764, forward strand.
AGGTACTGCACGCCCGGAGGAAGTCGACGTGGGAAAAAAACTCCTCCGGACGGCCTCGAGGACCGTGGCGACGAGGGCGGACGGAACCGGGGGCCGTGGCCACGGGATCGGACGGCACCGGAGGCCGTGGCCACGGGATCGGACGGCACCGGGGGCCGTGGCTACGAGGGCGGACGGCACCGGGGGCCGTCGCCAGTGCTACGGGGTCGGAGGGTCGCCGTCGTAGGCGTCGCGGTCCCCGTAGAAGTTCAGCATCGCGAACTTGAGCTTCTCCGGCTCGATGTCGATCAGCTCCTCGCGGTCGACGTGGGGGAACGTGCCGTTGACGCTGTACTTCCCGAGGTCGGCTTTCGCCCGCCGGGAGTATCGCCGATCGAGCAGCGCACGGACGCCGACGTCCTCCGGCGAGCGGATCACCCGTCCGAGTGCCTGTCTGGTCTTGCGGACGGTGGGGATCTCGACGGCGTACCGCCAGCCGGTGTCGGTCCCCTCGAAGGCGGCGTCGTACGCCTCCTGGACCGCCTCGGCGCGGTCGTCGAGGTGCGGGTACGGGACGCCGACGACCAGGGCCGTGCGGGCGTCCTCGCCGTCGAAGCTCACCCCCTCCGCGAGGGTGCCCCACAGCGAGGTACAGAGGACGGCGTCGTCGTCGGCGACGAACGCCCGGCGGAGCTCCTCCGCCGACTCGCCGGGCTCGTCGAGGTAGACGGTCGATCCCGACCCGTCGGCCTCGAGCCGACTCGCGTAGCGGGCGGCCTCGGCGTAGTTGGGGAAGAACGCGAGGCTGTTTCCGGGGGTGAATCGGACGGCGTCCCGGATCGCCCCCGCGACGGTTTCCTGGACCGCGGGGTCGTCGCGCTGGCTGGAGAAAAGCGCCGGCGTCTCGACCGCGTAGGTCCGGCGGTTTTCCTCGGGGAACTCGAGGCCGTAGGCCATCGTCACCGGGTTCTCGATCCCGAGGACGTCCGCGGTCACGTCGAACGGCTGGAGGGTCGCGCTCATCAGGACGGCACCGAACAGCTCGGAGAGGAGCTCGCCGGTCACCCCCCGTGGCAGGCAGGTGTACAGCTCGGCCCGGCCGTACACCTCGTCGGTGCCCGCGTCCCGACGCACGGAGACGACGGGGTACAGCCCCTGGCTCGCCCCCTCCTCGAGCCACGCGCTCACGAACGCCGCGGCCTGGAGGGTCCGACACTCCTTGCGGGTGGCGGTCTCGCCCTCGCGGTAGGCTTCCTCGTAGGCCTCCTCGAGGCGACGGCCCAGGGCCGTCGCCGCCTCCAGGTCCGCCTCGATCCCCCGACCGGAGTACCCCCGGAGGAACGCGAGGGTGAGCTCGTCCCGGCGGTCGTCGTTCTCGATCGGGACGTCTACCCAGCTCTCGCCGATCCGTCCCCGGCGGCCGAACTCCTCGTCGAGGGCCGACTCGTAGCTCTCGACTAACGCGTCGCGGAACGCCCGGAGGACGTTGGCGGCGTCTTCCGCACGCGGGTCCTCCTCGCCGTCGAGCTCCTCGATGGCGGCGTCGAAGGTCCGCTCGGAGCAGGTCCGGGTCGCGTGCTCGCGGGCGGCGTCCTCGACGTTGTGGGCCTCGTCGAAGACGGCGATGACGTCTCCGGGGTCCCGGCCGAGCCACCGGAAGAAGGTCTCCCGGATCGTCGGATCGAGCAGGTGGTGGTAGTTACAGACGACGAGGTCGACGCCCTCGATGCCCTCTTTCAGTAGCTCGTAGCCACACAGCGTCCGGTCGTCGGCGAACTCGTAGATCTCCTCGGGCGTGCGGACGTCGTCGAACAGCCACGAGAAGAAGCCGTCGGTGTCCTCGAGGAGGTTGTTCCGGTAGTGCTCACAGACGGTCGACTCGGCGAGCTCCTCGATGCGCTCGTCGAGCTCGTCGAGCTCGTCCATCACGGCGCTTCGGGCCTCGGCGGCGCCGGCGTCACCGTCCCGACTCGCCGCGAGCAGCTCGCGCTCGCGGGCCTCGAGGCGGCTGCGTTCGTCCTCGGCCTCGACGAGCGCCCGGGTGTCGTCCCGGAGGACCTGACACTCCTCGTAGCCGACGTCGACGTGACACATCGACGCTTTCCCCCTGAAGACGACCGCGCGGATCGGCTCCTCGCGGGTGATCGCGCGCGCCTCGGCGATGAACTGGCGGGTCTGCTGGTGGACGTTCGTCGTGATGACGACGGTCTTGTCGCGCTCGCGGGCGACCTCCAGGGCCGGCGCGAGCGCGGAGAGGGTCTTTCCCGTCCCGCAGGCCCCCTCGAAGAGGACGTCCTGTCCGCGGACGAGGGCGTTGTAGATCCGGTCCATCGCCTCGCCCTGGTTCTCGTAGGGCCGTTCGTACGGGAAGAACCGCTCGTAGCCGGCCGTCCGGGACACGCCCGAACGTGGGACCCGATCGGGCAAAAGCGTTCGTGCCGACCGATCCCGGCTCCGCCGACGAAAGGGGTTTCTCCCCCCGCGACGAGGGCCGTGTATGACACTCGACGTGGAGGTCGTCCTCTTCGACGGCTTCGACGAACTCGACGCGATCGGCCCGTTCGAGGTGTTCGCGGCCGCCGCCAGCGAGGCCGACCTCGCGGTCCGGCTCGTGACCCTCGAGCCGACCGACCGGGTGGTCGCCAGCCACGGGCTCCGGATCGAACCCGACGGCGTCCTCGGCGAGCCCGACCTGCTCGTCGTCCCCGGTGGGGGCTGGTCGAGCCCGGACGGCGGCGTGCGCCGCGTCGTCGACGAGGGGACACTCGCGGAGGCCGTGGCCGCGCTGGCGGCCGACGGGACGGCCGTCGCCTCGGTCTGTACCGGCGCGCTGGTGCTCGCCGAGGCGGGGTTGCTCGAGGGCCGGCCGGCGACCACCCACCACACCGCGACCGACGACCTCGCGGCGTACGCCGAGGTGGTCGACGCCCGCGTGGTCGACGGCGGCGAGGTGGTCACCGCCGGCGGGGTCACCTCGGGGATCGACCTCGCGCTGTGGCTGCTCGAGCGGGAGTTCGGCGCCGAACTCGCCGAGGCCGGTGCCCGCCGGCTGGAACACGAACGCCGGGGGGAAGTGGTTCGGCCCTCGGCGGACGGCTGAACGGCCGATCAGCCGAACGCGAGTTCGTCGGCGGTGACGGCCTCGGCGAACAGCCAGTCGGCGTGTTCGACGGCGTACTCGTGGTGGTCGGGCTCGATCGCGCCGACGCAGTCTTCGACCACGATCGGCCGGAAGTCACGCAGCCCCGCGCTGCCGGCCGTGTGGAGGACACAGACGTTCGCGAGCGTGCCCGTGAAGACGAGCTGGTCGAGTCCGCGGGCGTCGAGCCACCCCTCCAGTTCGGTGTTGTAGAAGGCGTCGTAGGTGTGTTTCTCGACGACGTGGTCGTCGCTTTCGACCACGAGTTCGTCGACGACCTCGGCCTCCCAGGAGCCCTCGAGGACGTGTTCGCCCCAGCGGTCGAACTCGTCGTAGTGTCGGTTCCCGTCGAACTGCTCCGGCGGGTGGACGTCCCGGGTGAAGACGACGCGCACGCCGGCCTCGCGGGACCGCTCTAACAGGTCGGCGATCGGCTCGACGACGGCCTCGCTGCCGGGGGCGTACAGCGAGCCGTCGGGGTGACAGAAGCCGTTTTGCATGTCGACGACGACGAGCGCCGTTCGGTCGGGATCGAGCTGCATGGGCGACAGTACGCCACGGAACGCTAAAATCCGTCGCCGAGAGGGGACACGAGAGCATCCTCTCCCGTCGAACGTCCTCTCACTTCCCCCGGAGTTCGTCCCACTCCCCCCTGACGGTCGTGTGTTCAGCGGCAACGACCGTCGTACTTTTCAACAGTCGGCGCCAACCGGTGGCTATCGACATGACTTCGGCCCGCGCGCTCGCCCTGGTGGTCGTGGTCGCCCTCTCGCTCGTCGCCGTCCCCCTCGCCGGGGTGGGCGCCGCCGCACCGACCGGTACCGTCGGCGAGCCAGTCGACGCGGTCGGCCCG
>LKNG01000129.1 GCA_001564115.1 Natrialbaceae archaeon Tc-Br11_E2g8
GAACTCCACGTCGACCTCGCTTCCCGTCTCGAACGTGTCTATCCCGCCGAGGATCTGCAGCATGATCCCCAGCGACACGACGCCGACGATCAGCGCGATCACGAGTCTGATCGGCAGCCCCTCGATGGCGCGGTCGTCGTCGGCGAGCGATCGTCCCCGCGTCGGCGGTTTCGAACTCATACCGCCGCTGGCCGCTCTATCCGACTTAAACTCCGACACTGGAGTTCAAGTACGATGGCGGGGCGAGACCGTCCCATGGGTTTCGTCATCGGACGCGGCTCGGACGCCGAACCGGTCCAGGCCGGCCGCCTCGGGCGGTATCGCGCGCTCGACGGCAGCGAGGGGGCCCCGCTGTACCTCGACCTCGACGGCCCCCACGCGGTGTCGGTGGTCGGCAAACGGGGCTACGGCAAGTCGTTCACCCTCGGCGTGCTCGCCGAGGAGCTCGCCCGCGCGCCGGGGGTCGCCCCCGTAATCGTCGATCCGATGGGCGTCTTCTCGACGCTCGCGGAACCCGCAGCGGGCGAGCCGGTCGCCGTCGACCTCCGCCGGAAGCCAACGATCCCGGCGGCCGCCCTCGATCCGCGGTCGTGGTGTGAGCTGCTCGGGCTCGCTCCCGAGAGCGGCGCCGGTGCGCTCGTCTGGCAGGCGGCCCGGGAGCGTCGATCCCTCGAGGGGATGGCCGACCACCTCGCGACCGTCGACGCCCCGTCGGCCGACCGGCGCGCGGCGACGAACCATCTCGCACTCGCCGACGCCTGGGGGGTGTTCGAGTCCGACGGCCTCGACGCCGACGCCCTCGCCGGCGACGCGGTGTCGGTCGTCGACGTCTCCGGGCTCGACGCCGCGCCGGCGAGTGCCGTCTGTCGTGGCGTCGCCGAGGCGCTCTACCGCGCCCGCATCCGGGGCGACGTCGACCGGCTGCCGTGGCTGCTGGTCGACGAGGCCCACGCCTTCTTCGGCGGCGTCGCCGACGCCGCACTCGAGACGATCCTCACCCGCGGGCGGGCGCCGGGCGTGAGCCTCGTGCTCGCCACCCAGCGGCCGAGTGCGGTTCCCGGCGTCGCGGTCTCCCAGTCGGACGTGTTGGTCGCCCACCGGCTGACCGCGGAGGCCGACCTCGAGGCGCTCGCGGCGGCCCGGCCGACCTACCTGGAGGGGGACCTCGCCGACCGGCTCCCGGCCGAACCCGGCGAGGTGGTGATCGTCGACGACGCCACCGAGACGGTCCACGCCGCACGCATCCGCCGGCGGGACACGCCCCACGGCGGCGACAGTCCGAGCGCGCGGGAGCTCGCTGCCGACTGACCGATGGCGGGCGATTCCGGGACGGACCTCGATCGACTCGAACGGCGGCTGTCGGCGGTCGAACGGGTCGTCGTCGACGGCGACCGCGACGTCGCGGAGCTCGCGGCTCTCGATTCGCTCGTCGAGACCGTGGAGACGATCGAGGGCCACGTCGGGGACCACGAGCGGCGTCTCGCCGAGCTCGAGGCGGCCGTCGAGTCGATCGAGGGCTACGTCGGGAGCGTCGAATCGGTCAACGAGGACGTCGAACGGCGGGCCGCGGCGGCCGTCGCGACGGCCGACCGACTCGACGGCCGGCTGGAGCGTCTCGAAGCCGAACTCGAGGACCTCCAGGGGGGAATCCTCGATGGCGCCGATCCGGGGGCCCAGGACGAACGGGGTAGTTCGGAAACCGAGGACGGACGGGCCGATCCAGGAACCGAAACCGAAGACGACGACGGGCGTTCGGCGATCGAAGACGACGACGGGCGTTCAGCGATCGAAGACGACGACGGGCGTTCGCCGAGAAGGGGAGATAGCTTCCCGGGAACCGAAACAGCCGACTCCTTCGAGTTCGGACGGGTCGAGGAGGGACCGACGCCGGAGCGGGTGGCTGCGGAGCTCCTCGGCGACCAGTCGGATCCGGACGGATCCGGGATCGGTTCGGCCGACCAGCGGGCGGTCGAGACGAGCCTCGGGGGAGACGGCACCGTCCGTGCCGGCGCGTCCGACGGTGACACGACGAGTGAGGGAGACGACGACCGAAGCGGTGGCGGGCTGTTCGCCGCCCTGCGCTCTCGGCTCCCGTGATCCGGTACGTTCTGGCCGCACTGCTTGCGGCCGCACTCGTCGGTCTCGCGGGGGCCGCCCTCGACGCCGGTGCGAGCGAGACGACGGAACGACAGCTGGAGATGGCGATCGCCGACGTCGAGTCCGCGGCCGTCGAGCTCGACGACGAGGAGCTCTCGCCGGCCGGCCACCCGGACCCCCAGCGGGTCGTCGAGCTCTCGATCCCGACGGAGTCGCTCACGACCGTCGGCGTCTCACACCTCGAGATCGAGCCCGTCGCGGACGCCGACGCGAGCGTCGTCCGCTACACCCTCTCGGACGGTACGACCGGCCGGCTCCTCGTGGAACGACGGATCGTCTACCGGGAGCCGACCGGCGACCGATCCACGGAGATAGGCGGGGCCGGCACTCGACGTCTCAGGCTCGTCCTGCTGGCCGACGAGGACGGGGAGCCGGTCGTCGTCGCCGACCCTCCCGACGCCGACCGCCGGCGGTAGCCGCGACCGTTCGGCCGGACTCGAGGGCGGACCCGGAACGATACGACCCGCGGACCCGGATCGGCTACGACTCACGGACCCGGAACGATACGACTCGTGGACCCGGATCGGCTACGACTCAGGGCCCCGTGGGACCACGACCCACGAGCCGGTCCCGAACACGGCGGACGAGCCCGGAGCGATCGAGACGGATCGCCCCCGGAGACCGGGGGACGAATTTAAACCGGATGAGGCGTCCAGAGCCCCCATGCCACCGGACGGTGCCGGCCGCGCGGTCGGGGCGATCCTGCCGGAGTCGATCAATCCGTTCGTCGACGGCGCCGCCGACGGCCCGTGTGACTGCACGCTCGAGTTCGACGACCGCCGGCTCGTGGTCGACGCGTCGGCCTGCAGCGGGGAGCTCGCCGAGTCGTCGGCGTGCCGTCGGGCGGTCGTCGAGGCGCTCGCCGACCGCGAGGCGGAGTCGATCCTCGTCCGCTCGGCGGGGCTCGAACGCCGGTACGACGGCGAGGGGGCGAGGATTCTCGGTGCCGCCGGCCGGTTCGTCGAGCTGGTCGGGGGCCGCGACCGGTCGCTCGCCCGGGCGGTCGCCCGGGAGCCGATCGGCGAGGGACGACGCCTCCGAGGTCGACTCGACGCGATCGGCGACGCCGCCGTCGAGGCGGGACTCCTCGACGCCATCGACGACGTCGAGGGGTACGCGGAGACGTTCCGGCCCCGTATCGGTTTCGGGATCGCTCACTACCACGTCGATCCTTCGCTCCCGGACGGTGCCCGCCTGGTCGACGTCCGGGACCTCGAGGACGGCGGCGTCGCGCGTATCTACCGACGTGAGGACCGGTGTCCGCTGTACGCCCTCGATGTCGTCGAGCTCTCGCTGTCGCCGGCCGACCGCCGGCTGATCGTCGAGGGGTACGGCGCGATCGCGGACGGCCGGGTCGAGGGCGACCGTGCCCCCTCACGGGCGATCGAGCTCGTCGCCGACGGGCCGGTCGATCCGACGCTAACGACGGTCCTCGAGAAACACACCGACGGCTACGGCGTCCTCGAGGACCTGTTCGCGGATCCCGGGGTGACGGACGTCTACGTCACCTCCCCGGTTCCGGAGAACCCGCTGCGGGTCGACGTCGACGGAACGGCCATGGAAACGACCGTCCACCTCACCGCGACCGGCGCGAAGGCCCTCGCCTCCCGCATCAGACGAACCAGCGGTCGGGCGTTCTCGCGTGCGGAGCCGACGGTCGCGGCGACGGCGTCGCTGTCGAACGGGCGGCGGCTCCGGATCGCCGGCGTCACCGAGCCCGTCGCCGACGGCATCGCCTTCGCCCTCCGGGAGCGATCCGACGACCGGTTCACCCTGCCGGCGCTGGTCGCGAACGGGACGCTGTCGGCGGCGGCCGCGGGCTTTCTCTCGACGGCCATAGAGCGCAACGCCGCGGCGCTGATCGCCGGCACCCGCGGCGCCGGGAAGACGACGCTGCTCGGAACGCTGCTCTACGAGCTGGATCCGGGGACGCGGACGGTGATCATCGAGGACACGCCGGAGCTTCCCGTCGGCCCGTTGCAGTCGGTCGGCCGGGACGTCCAGGCGTTGCGGACCGGCACGGGCGAGGGCCCGGAGCTCTCGCCTACGGAGGCGTTGCGGACGGCGCTTCGCCTCGGCGACGGTGCGCTGGTCGTCGGCGAGATCCGCGGGGAGGAAGCACGGGTACTCTACGAGGCCATGCGCGTCGGCGCGAACGCCAACGCCGTCGCTGGAACGATCCACGGCGACGGCGGCTCCGCGGTGTACGAACGGGTGGTCTCAGATCTCGGCGTCGAGCCCTCCTCGTTCGGCGCGACCGACCTCGTCGTGACGGTCGGCGTCCGCCGGACGTCCCGCGGTCGGCGTCGACGGCTCGTCCGGATCGAGGAGGTCCGTGGACGCGGCGAGGAGATCCGATTCGCGCCGCTTTTCTCCCTCGAGGACGACGACGCCGTCCCGACCGGCCTGATCGACCGCGGCGAGAGCCGCTTTCTCGACGCGGTCGCCGATCCGACGGAGAGCTACGCCGACGTCAGGCGTGCGATCGCCGATCGCGCGGAGCTGATGGAGCGTCTCGCGGCCGACGGGCGGATCGCGCCGGCCGAGGTGGCCGCGGCACACGTCCGGAGGCGCCGGACGTGACGCGAATCGCGCCGTTCGGGACCGACGCCTACGGACTCCTGGTGCGGCCCAGGACCGACGCCTACGGACTCCTGGTGCGGCCCAGGACCGACACCTCCGGACTCCTGGTGCGGCCCAGGACCGACACCTCCGGACTCCCGGCTCCGAGGGGATCGACGTGAGTCCGACGGCGACCGTCGTTCGGGGACTCGCCCGCCTCTACCCCTGGGAGGTGGAGGCGAGCGACGCGTTGACCGACTCGGTCCGGTTCGCGGGGACGCCGTGTGACGCCGAGACGGTGCTCAGAGCCGGCTACGGCGCGGGGCTCATCTGTGCACTCGTCCCCGTTCCGCTGTCGACGCGAGGGATTTCGCCTGCGTTCGTCCTGATCCTGTCGGTCACCGCGTGTCTGTGTGGGATCCACGCGATCCACTCCTGGCCACACCTCGCGGCGGCGCTCCGGCGGACGGAGGCGCTGGGGGAGACCCCGACGCTCGTCGGCCGGATCGTGTTGCGGATGGGGATCCAGCCCTCCCTCGAGGGTGCCGTCCGCTTTGCCGCCCGGAGCGGCGAGGGGCCACTCGCCCGGAGCCTCGCCAGTCACGTCGAGCGTGCGAAGGGGGCGCCACACGCCGGTTTGCTCACGTTCGCCGAGGAGTGGTCGGTTCACTTCCCGGCGTTGCGCCGGTCGACGACGTTGCTGGCGACCGCCCAGGACGCACCCGCGGGCGAGCGCCGACGGACGCTCGACCGCGCACTGTCGGCGATCCTCGACGGTACCCGGAGCCGGATGGCCGAGTTCACCGCGGCGATCCGGGCGCCGACGACCGCGCTGTTCGCATTCGGCATCCTGGTGCCCCTGGCGTTGATCGCGCTGGTGCCCGCCGCGCCGATGGCCGGGGTGAGCCTGAACGTCTGGTCGTTCGTGCTCGTCTACAACGTCGTCCTGCCGGCCGGCCTCGTCGGGGCGTCGCTGTGGCTGCTCGCCCGCCGTCCCGTCGCCTTCCCGCCGCCGAAGATCGACCGGACCCACCCCGATTTGCCCGACCGGCTGTGGCTGCGTGCGGGCGTCGGACCGCTGGCCGGTGCGGGCGCGTACGCGGCGGTGGCGACCGTCGGCCCGGCGTACCTCTCGACTGTCGTCGCTTTCGGCGTCGGCGTCGGCGCCGCTCTGCTCGCGGTCTACGGCCCGATCCTCGAGGTGCGCGGACGCGTCCGGGCGGTCGAGGCGAACCTGACGGACGCCCTCTACGTCGTCGGCCGACAGGTCGCGGAGGGCGAGTCCGTCGAGTCGGCGATCGCCCTCGCCGCGGATCGGGTGCCCGACGCGACCGGCGAGGTGTTCGCCCACGCCGCCGGCGTCCAGCGTCGGCTCCACGTCGGCGTCGAGGAGGCGTTTCTCGGCGACCACGGCGCGCTCCGTGACGTCCCGAGCGAGCGGGTCCGCGGGATGGCGGCGCTGCTCGCGATCGCGGGCGAGGAGGGTCGGCCCGCCGGTCGGGCGATCGTCTCGATGGCCGACCACCTGGAGGAACTCGAGACGGTCGAGGCCGAGACGAAACGCGCCTTGCTGGGGGTGACTGGCACCCTCGAGGACACCGCCGCCTACTTCGGTCCGATCGTCGCCGGCGCGACGGTCGCGATGGCCGACGTCCTCACCGCCGACGGGCTCGGCCTCGCGGACGGGTTCGAGGGGGCCACGACGCTGGCGGCCGACGAGCTCGGGGTCGTCGTCGGCGTCTACCTCCTGGCGATGGCCGTCGTCCTCACGCCGCTCTCGTACGCGCTTCGGTACGGGACGGATCGGGCGCTGTTTGGCTACCACGTCGGCCGGACGCTGGTCTCCTCGATGTGTCTGTTCGCCCTGACCGTCGGGCTGCTCGACGCCCTCGTCCTCGGGCCGGTCTGAACCGGACCACAGCTTTTTGTCCGTCTCCCGGCTCCCACCGGCATGGAGTTTTCGTTGCGGGAGTTCACCGACGCGCTCTGTCGCGTCCGGACGACGGCCGGCCGGGAGGCGGAGCTGACCGACCGGCTCCGGGCTCGACTCGACTCGCTCGACTTCGAGACGTACGCCTGGGCGGCCGACGCCGAGCGTCTCGCCGGCCACCCCTCCTTCCCGTCGGATCTCGATCCGTCGGCGTGTGTCGGTCGGGAGAGCGTCGCGGGCGTCCTCGAGTTCGGCGATCCCGACGCCGGTCCGACGCTCGTTCTCAACGGTCACACGGACGTCGTCCCCGCCGGCGGCGAGTGGGAGACCGACCCGTTCGAGCCGGTCCGGCGCGACGACGGGGCCGCGAGCGAGCGGCTGACCTGCCGGGGTGCGGTGGACATGAAATCCGGGCTGGCCGCCTGCGTCGGCGCCGCCCTCGACGTCCGCGAGGCAGCCACGGAGCTGGACGGTCGGCTCGTCGTCGAGGCCGTCGCCGGCGAGGAGGACGGGGGGTTCGGCGCCGCGACGGCCGCCATGGAGAACCCCTACCCGTTCGAGCGGACGGCGGCGATCGTCGCCGAACCGACCGGGCTCACCCCCGTCGTCGCCTGCGAGGGGAGCCTGATGGCCCGCCTCGAGCTGACCGGGCGGTCGGCTCACGCCGCGACGCCCTGGTACGGCGAGGACGTCTTACCGCGGTTCGAGCGGATCCGGCGGGCGTTCGCCGAACTGGAGGCCGAACGGGGAACGCGGGTGAGCCACCCGCTGTACGGGGAGTACGATCGGCCGTGGCCGGTCGTCGCCGGCCGTGTCGCCGCGGGCGACTGGCCCTCGACGGTTCCGGCCGAACTCGAGGCGGAGTTTCGGATCGGCGTCGCCCCCGGCGAGACGGTCACGGAGGTCCAGGCCGCTTTCGAGAAGCGACTCGCCGCCGTCGTGGCAGAAGACGAGTGGCTCGTGGCGAACCCACCCCGGTTCGAGCGGTTCTCGGTGCAGTTCGAACC
>LKNG01000130.1 GCA_001564115.1 Natrialbaceae archaeon Tc-Br11_E2g8
CGACGCGGTCGGCCCGACGACTGACGACGTCACGGCCAGCGACGCGGTCGGCCCGACGACTGACGACGTCACGGCCAGCGACGCGGTCGGCCCGGCGACGGTGACTCCACCGACGCTCGACCGGATCGAGTTCCCCGAGCGGACCGACGAGCCGAACACGACGGAGACGATCGGCTACGTCGGGGGCTACTGGTACGACGACGAGCTCCCGGTCGACGACCGCGACGACGCCGTCCTCGAGGAAGACGAGCTCGAGGCGGTTATCAACCGCTCGATGGCCAGAGTCGAGGTCATCAGAAACGACACCTTCCAGGGGTCGGTCCCGGTCGAGGTCATCTCCCGGGAGGAGTTCGAGGCCGAGACCGAACAGCGGTTCGAGGAGATCACCGACGAGGAGGCGTTCCTAGAGAACGTCCGGCTGGAGGCGGCGTTCATGGTCGACCGGGAGACCGACGCGGTCGAGGAGCGCCGAACCCTCCAGAGCGGCGCCGTCGCGGGCTACTACGACCCCGAGGAGGACCGGATCGTCGTCGTCTCCGACACCCCGGAGACCCCCGAGATGGACGAGGTGACACTCGGCCACGAGCTGCTCCACGCCTACCAGGACCAGCGGTTCGACCTCACGAGCTTCGATCGGGACACCCGAGACCAGGACAACGCCAAGCTCGGATTGATCGAGGGCGACGCGGTCTGGGTCGACACCGAGTACGAGGCCCTCTGTGAGAGCGAGTGGGAGTGTGTGCTCCCGACGGAGGGGGAGGGGCCGAGCACCGACTTCAACTGGGGGATGTATCTCGCGATGTTCCAGCCGTACAACGACGGCCCCGGCTACGTCGAGTACCACCTCGAGGAGGGCGGCTGGGCCGCGGTCGACGCGCTCTACGACGAGCGCCCGGCGAGCAGCTCCGAGATCATCCGTCCCGGCGAGGAGCGCGGCCCCGTCGACATCGTCCACGAGAGCACGGCGAGCGATGGCTGGGAGCGGCTCGCGATCGACGACCGGCCGGATCACAGCTCCTTCGGCGAGGCGAAGATGGTCGCGATGTTCGCCGCCGGCGCGTTCCCGATCGAGGACGAGACGGTCCTCGGCCAGGACGACGTGCTGGTCGAGGGGGAGCTCGCGTTCGACTACGACCAGCCACCGACCGACGGCTGGGCCGGCGACAAGCTCGTCGTCTACGCGACCGAGGAGATGGCCGTCGAGGAGGCCGGCTACGTCTGGCACACCGAGTGGACCGACGAGGAGAACGCCGAGGAGTTCCTCGCGGCCTACGACGAGTTGCTCGGGATACACGGCGCCGAGGCGGTCGACGACCGGGAGAACACCTACGAGGTCGAGGACGGCTATCCGGGCGCGTACTACCTCGAGATCGACGGCGAGTCGGTGACGATCGTCCGTGCCCCCTCCGTCGACGAGCTCGCGGAGATCCGGGAGGGCGCCGCTCCCGAGGGCGAGGGCACCATCGACCTCGACTGGGGCGAGGACTTCGGGACCGACGACCGGACGGCGGACGACGGAGACGGCGCCGACGGCATCCCCGGTTTCGGCCCGCTCGCCGCCCTTCTCGCGGTACTCTCGGTCGCGCTCTGGGCCCGCTTTGTCCGCGGCCGGCGGCCGTGAGCGCGCCGAGAGGGCGGGCGCTCGCGCTCGTCGCCGTTCTCGTCCTCGTCCTCGGGGGCTGTACGCTCCCGGGCGAGGAGGTCGCCGGAAACGCGTTCGATCCGGACGATCCACCCGGCCAGGTCGCCGGCTACGCCGCCGACGACCGGCTCGGGATCGACGGCACCGAGCCGCTGACCGAGGCCGAACTCGAGGCCGTCACCTACCGGGCGATGGCCCGCATCGAGCTACTCCGCGGGCTCGAGTTCGAGGAGGACGTCGAGGTCGAGGTGATCGATCGGGAGGAGTACCGCGAGGAAGGTGGCATCGGCGAGGACGCCGGCACCGCCTTCGACGAGGAGCTCTGGCGTGGGACGTTCGTCGTCGACGGCGAGACCGGCGTCGCGACGGCCGTCGAGGAACTGTACGGCGGCGCGGTCCGGGGCTACTACGCGGACGGACGGATCGTGCTCGTGAGCGACGACCCCGGGGCGCCCCGGGTCGATCGGGACACCCTCGTCCACGAGCTCGTCCACGCCCTCCAGGACCAGCAGTTCGGCCTGGAGCGATCCGGCGAGCGTCTGGACGAACGCCGCGCCGAGCTCGGCCTGATCGAGGGCGAGGCCGAGTACCTGCCGGCGCTGTACGCCGAGCGCTGTGAGAGCGAGTGGGAGTGTCTGGCCACGCCGCCGGGGGCGATCGGCGAACCCTCCGCCGAACGGTTCAACGTAGGGCTGTTCCTGTCGATCTACGCCCCCTACAGCGAGGGGCCGGCGTTCGTCGCCGGCCTGCGCGAGGAAGGTGGCTGGGAGGCGGTCGACGCCGCCTACGACGACCCCCCGGCGAGTACGAGCCAGCTGATCCACCCGGAGCGATACCCCGACGACCGACCCGTCGAGCCGGCGATCGCCGACCGCTCGAGTGCGGAGTGGGAACCGTTTACCGACCGCGAGGGCGACAGACGGCTCGACACCGTCGGGGAGGCGACGATCTTCGCTTCCCTGTGGGCCAACGGCGTCGTCGACCGGTCGCTGCTCGACGGCGGCGACGACCGATCGCCGTACAACTACTCCCATCCGGCGACCGCCGGCTGGGCCGGCGACGCGTTCTCCGTCTACGGCGACGGCGACGAGGTGGGCCACGTCTGGAAACTCGAGTGGCGCTCGGCGAGCGACGCCGAGTCCTTCGAGCGCGCCTACCGCGACTTGCTGGCGGAACACGACGCGACCGAACGCGGCGGCGTCCACCGGATCCCCGACGGGGAGCCGTTCGCCGGGGCCTACCACGTCGACCGCGAGAGGACGACGGTGACGGTCGTCGGCGGACCGACGGTCGAGTCGCTCGCGGAGATCCACGGGATCGAGCCGGCCGTCGAGGGACACGAAGCCGGGTCGGCCACGGGAGCCGAACCATCCGCCAGCGTCGAGACGGCCGCCGGAGGGCCCGCTCCCGTCGCGGGCTGAGCCGGCCCTGCCGTGGGACGGGCCGTCGTAGGCCGAGCAGTCCCCGTCGCGGGCCGGGCCTGATCGATCCGCGCACGTGACGGTCGCCCCGTCGGGGACGAAGACGCGGGGTTTTTCGCGTTCGGCGGGAAATCGGGGTGTATGACCGATCCGTTCGGAACCGTTCCGGCGGCGGCGATCCGCGACGGAACCGCCACGGACGCCTACTTCGAGCGTACCCTGCGGACGCTCGAACACGCCGGGAAGAACCCACACGTGGTGGCCGAGGTGACCGCCGACCAGTTCCCGGACGGGAGCTTCGAGGTGTTCACCGGCGTGAGAGAGGCCGCGAGGCTGTTCGACGGGCTGGCGGTCGACGTCGACGCGCTCCCGGACGGGCAGCTGTTCGACGGCGGCCCCGTGATGTGTATCGAAGGGCCCTACCGGGAGTTCGCCGCCCTCGAGACCTCGCTTCTCGGCTTGCTCTCACAGCCGTCGGGGTTCGCGACGGCCGCCCTGGAGTGTCGGCTCGCCGCGCCAGACGCCGACGTGTTCTCCTTTGGCGCCCGTCACGTCCACCCGGCGCTCGCGACGGTCGTCGAGCGGGCCGCCCTGCTCGCCGGCTTCGACGGCTTCTCCCACGTCGCCGCGGGCGAGGCCCTCGGCCGGGAGGCCAGCGGGACGATGCCACACGCGTTGTTGTTCTGTTTCGGCGAGGGCGAGCAGGCCGCCGCCTGGCGGGCGTTCGACGAGGCCGTCCCCGCGGACGTCCCGCGGATCGCCCTGACCGACACCTTCTGGGACGAGGTCGCCGAGAGCCTGCTCGCAGCGGAGAGCCTCGGCGGCCGTCTCGACGGCGTCCGGCTCGACACGACGGGCTCCCGACGGGGGGAGTTCCGGCACATCGTCCGGGAGGTCCGCTGGGAGCTCGACGCCCACGGCTTCGAGGACGTCGAGATCTTCTGCAGCGGCGGGCTCGGCCCCGCGGAGCTCCGGGAGCTGCGGGACGTCGCCGACGGCTTCGGCGTCGGCGGGGCGATCACGGACGCCGATCCGGTCGATTTCAGCCTCGACATCGTCGAGGTCGAGGACGAACCCGTCTCGAAACGCGGCAAGCTCTCGGGTCGCAAGGCGGTCTACCGGACCGCCGACGGCGGCCACCACGTCGCGCTGGCCGACGCCGACGAGGACGGGGAGGCGTTGCTCGAACCCCTCGTCCGGGACGGCGAGATCGTCCGGGAGGACGACCTCGAGGCGGCGACCGAACGCTGTCTCGCCGACGCCGAGGCGGTCGGTTTCGGCCCGTCGGCCTGACGGAAGCACTGCTGTCCACCCACGGGAGGGACCTGTCCGTTGACGGAAGCACTGCTGTCCACCCACGGGAGAGATCCCGACCGCTCGACTCCGCCGTCGTCGGGAGGGCGGAAGGCCTATCAGATCGCGGACCCAGTGTTCGACATGGAGTTCCCACCGAACACCGGCCTCGACCAGGAGGAGGTAGACGAGATCGTCGACGAGACGATCGCCGAGAACGACGTCGTCCTCTTCATGAAAGGGACCGAGCTCATGCCCCAGTGTGGCTACTCCCGGCGTGCGCTGGGCTTGCTCTCCCAGTACCGCGACGACGTCGAGTGTGTCGACGTCCTCGAGTCGCTCGACGAGTACCGGGTCGCCCTCGAGCGACACAGCGGCTGGGAGACCATCCCCCAGACGTTCGTCGACGGGGAGTTCGTCGGCGGCTCGGACATCCTGGCCGAACTCGAGGAACGCGGCGAGCTCGCGGCGACCGTCGGCGCCGAGTGATCGACACCGTCGACTGGAACGATTGGGATCCATTCCGGCCGGCGCGGCCGGAACACAACAGCAGGCCATATAAGTCCCGCTCCCGTACTAGCGCCCACGAGAACACCTCGCTTCCACCCCATCATGTCAACAGAGGATTCCAGACGCGTGTACCGGCTCCACTCGACGCTCGAGTTGCCACTCGAGGAACTCCACGAGCACATCGCGGAGGCGTCGTTTCCTGAGCGAGTCGCGGACGTAGAGATCACCCGTCGAAACAACACCCTGATCCTGAAAGCGGTCTCGGAGGACGATTCGGTCAGCAAGTACACCCCGACCGCCCAGCTGAAAGCCAGCGTGACCGAAAACCGCGTCTACGAGGAAGACCCCGACGAGCGACGGGGCTCGTTCGGCTGGGGCGAGGAAGAAGAAGAGGAGATCGAATCCGAGCTCGTCGAGTTCGCCGCGTTCAAAGGCGACCGCGAGACCGTCCTCCAGAACACCCTGCTGCAGTACGAGATGTTCCGCGTCCTCGAGGGGATCGCCACCGTCGCCGAAAAAGGCACCCTGACGGCGATCACCGAGCGGGACGGCCAGCTCGAGGCAACCCGGATCGTCGACGGCGAGGTCCGGCCCGCCGACGTCGAGGTCGTCGAGGGGCCACGCGACCGCGGGAGCTCCTCCAGCGGCGTCAACTGGCGGGACAACAAGTTCATCAGCTGAAGAGGCTGTAGAGGAGTTCTATAATTGTGGGGCGCAGACGGAGTGGCTACCTTGGGAGTTATGATTAGCTGTCGGAGAGCTTGTTGCGATCCTCAAACCGAGGGTCCTCTTCGTGTTCCCAGAACCTACGAGAACGAGTACGGCGAGACAGTTCATGACGACGCCGGGATGGTGGTCGAACCGGGAACCACGGGATTTGTGCAGGCCTTCGTTGACGAACTCCCGAGCCCATTTGATTGTGACTCTGATGCGCTTGCTGACCTGCCAGTTCACGACTTAGAACAGGACTGATAGTGATTACTGCGAGTCTTTACCGCCGTGATGATCCGAATCGGTACTCAGAGCCACTGGATCAGCGTCTCTCGACGCCATCCCTGAAACTATTCGCAGTAATCACTATGAGAGCAGGGTGTGTGTAGAATTATGTTTCCATGACCCAAACAGCAAATATGGTACTCCGAAAGATAGGAGCAGTCGCGGTCGCTCTTGGCGCGATTCTCACTTATATTTGCGTTCAGTCCTACCTTCCAAATGCTCACGCGGTTATTCAGGGCTCAGAATCGGTTGAACCGACGAAAATTGGTGAAATCGCATTATGCGGCGCACCTCTTGGATTGAGCTTTGTCTTTGCTTTTGTCGCGGCCCTTGCGGGTGAGTGAGTCTTATTCCCCTGCTTCAGCTATCGCCTCAACAGCTTCAGGGGGAGCGTCCAGGCCTACCGCCCCGACCTTCTCGCAATACGGACAGCGGGGGGTTGGGTCTTCCACAAACTCCCAAGCCCACCCACATGAGGGGCAATGGAGCATCGTTCTTCTCGCTTCGGTCTACGGACGCCGAACAGATAGCCTTTGGGCGGTTTTACTTTCACTCCGCCTGTGGAACGTTTTTGGGGTATCGTATTCAATTAACTGCTAATGGCCATTAATTCACCCAATAAGGAACGAATTGACGCCTTTGAGGAACGGGTTTTAGAACGGTTCAACCATGAACGGATGGAAGAGTGGCCCTTGGAACGCCTGCATGAAGCCCGCCACCTCTTGGAATTTGAGTTCATGTTATTCAAAAATACTTTTCCATCCAATGAAAGCGTGTTGCAGGGGGATATGCGAGCCTACGTTATGGACAATCCTAACGACAAGCGTGAAGCGTTGACAAACGATGAACAGCTGAGGCTTCGACACATCAAACGAACGGTTCTTGGAGAACTCAACCGGGCTGAAGGGAAGCGAAAAGACGACCTTCGGGAACATCGGCTGAAGGTCTACAATATTGCCGCCGATTTCATCAGCGCGGTCGGGAAAGCGATTCGCTCCCTACTACCCTAATTCTCCTATCCCTCATCCTGAGTGGGTCTGCCCTGTCATATCTCGCCCCTACCTGAGCCGACCGCCACGGTCGGAGTCAAACCCAATATGAGCTATTTCTCTTTATCTTTGGGTGATTACACTTTTACCCTGCCTATGGAAGCGTTAATAGTCTATCAAACAGAAGAGTTGAACATGAGTATTCCCGACGGCTATCAGATAGACTTTGAGGCCGACCAACTCCCGGTATGGTTCATCCCGGAAGAAGGGACGATAGCGTATCATCTATACCCTCGCTGTGGTCACATTAACCAACGGGGGGACTACGAACTCTCAAGACGAACGCTTCCGTTTAAGAAAGGACAGTACAATTCGTTGGACGACTTTACCGATCAAATACGGAGTGGCCGTCATATGTGTGGCCACTGTTGGAAGCGGTTTCAAAAGGAGTGGTTCCAATACTCATTAGAGAACAACGAACCGCCATTATGACAGCGTGGAGTGGTTGTGCTTTCCCTTGAGATGGTCTGCATGACTCTCTCAGTCGGTTGTGGTTCCTGTGGTATTGGACGGATCAGACCAAGAGGCATAATTCAAACGGCTGTGTTGAATCACTAGACGGCAGCGGAACAAGTCAGTAAATCAAAGGCGTTGAAGCGGGAGACCCGAGTTGTTCATGACACAAATCTCCCGCTTCATTGGAGAAGTTGTGCCGGTTGCTAAAAG
>LKNG01000131.1 GCA_001564115.1 Natrialbaceae archaeon Tc-Br11_E2g8
CAATCGTCGGGTCGGACGACGCTCGCGGGATCGACCGTAGTCCCGTGCTACCGGTCGACCGCCGCCTGCGGGTCGGCGTGGGGGTCGAGGGTCGCCTCGATCATCGCCTCGCTCTCCGCGGAGGCGTCGCCTATCGTCCGCCGGATCACGCCGCCGAAGAGGGCCGCCACCAGCCCGGTGTTCATCCGTGCGAGGGAGGTGTGTCCGTCGCCGTGTTCGTAAATCGAGACCCGACACGGCATCATCGGCGAGACGAGCCGTTCGGCGTCCCCCGAGAGGATCCTCGAGGCGTGCTCGGGAGCACAGATCTCGTACACCGTCGTCCGCTCGACGTCGTAACCGTGGCGGTCCAGCTTCGCCTGGAGATCGTGGACCGTGAGGATCTGCCAGCCGGCTGCCTCGACGGCGGCCTCGAACCGCTCCGTGGTCGTCTCGAACCCGTGTGGGCTCTCGGTTTCCTCGATCAGCAGCCGCGGGGCCCGCGCCCGGAGCGCCGCCAGCGTGGCGACGGCCCCGGCGACGGCGGCCACGACGAGACACCCATTGCGGTTTCGAACGTTCATTGTATAGTGAGTACTATACAACACTATCCACTTAACCGTTGCCGTCTCGGCGTCGGGCACCCCTCCGGGGCTCAGAACCGACGGCGTCCGGGACCGCCAGGGCCTCCGGGACCACCCGGGCCGCCACCGAGCTGGAACTGGCTCGGGGCACGGACGTTCTGGGTGCGTTTGACGTACTCGCCGTAGCCGAGCCCGACCAGCAGCCCGATCAGGTGGGCCGCGTGGGCGATGTCGCCGGCGCCGGCCTGGCCGGTGCCGACCAGGAGGACGCTGATCAACGCGACGCCGGCGGTGAGCACCCAGATCGGCATCGGGATCACGAAGTACAGATACACCTTCAGCTTGGGGTTCAGGATCGTCACGACGCCCATGATCGCGAGGGCGGCGCCGCTCGCACCCAACACGCCGGGGGTCGTCGGCGTGACCGGCCCCTCGAGCAGCCGGATCGCGATCTGTCCGAGGCCGGCGATCGCCCCGCTCGCGAAAAAGAGGATCGCGAACTTCTTCGAGCCGACGTACCGCTCGACGAGCGGGCCGAAAAAGAAGATCACGATCGAGTTGAAGACGATGTGAAAGAGGTTCGGCGGCGGCGCGTGGGAGACGACCGAGGTGACCCACGTCCAGACGTACTCGGGGTTCTGTGGGGTCAGAACGAAGATCGCCCGGTAGGCGCCGGCCCCAAGCGTGAGCAACACGAGCGTCTGGGCGAGCCAGGTCAGCCAGATCACGAGCAGGATCGTGTAGGTCATGTTGCCCCGGAAGTACGCCAGCGGGCCGCCGGGGCCGGTGTCGATCGGCAGCTTCGCGGCGAGCCCCGAGCTCCTCGAGGAGTCCCCGGCGACGCTGTCGTCGAAGCCGCTGTCGAAGACCGGCCCCGGATCGTTCCACTGCCGGAGCCCGGCACAGTCGTGGTTCTCCGGGAGCCGGTGGTCCGCACAGTGGGTGCCCCCGCAGTGGCGGCAGTTGTAGGGCATGCTGACCTCGGTCCCACAGACGTCACACCGTGCCATCACCGGCCGTAAGCGGAGCACCGCTAAGGGGTTTGGGGTTCCACGCGGAGTCGGCGGTCAGCCGGGAGTTCCACGCGGAGTCGGCGGTCAGCCGGGAGTTCCACGCGGAGTCGGCGGTCAGCCGGGAGTTCCACGCGGGGCTGGCGGCCGCGGCGTCACTCCAGCCCCAGGACCCGCCGCGGGTTCTCGTAGACGACCGCCCGGACCGCCTCGCGGGGGACGCCGAGCGCGAGGAGGTCGAGTATCGTCCGTTTCATCACGAACGGATCGTGTTCCATCGCGCCGATGAGGTCGGTGTCGACGAGTATCCGGTCGCTGCCGTGGGCCTCGATCGCCGCGGCGACGTCGCGGGCGTCGACGCCGCGCAGCCAGGGTGCGCTCACCGAGTAGGCGAGATGACAGCCCGTGTTCTCCATGACGAACTCCCGGACGGTGTCGTCGGCGTGGTCGATCACGACCTGCTCGTCGGCCAGCCCCGCCTCCTCGGCGAGTTCGACGTCCATCTCGACGGCCTCGCGTTTGGTCCCCTCCGTCGGGAGAAGCGGCGCCGTGAAGTTCCGATTCCCCTCCTCGTACCGGCGTGCGTGGCGCGGATCGACGTCGCCCTTGCTCGATCCCGGCGTGTGGACCAGGACCGGCAGGCCGGCCTCGCGGGCGATCGCGAACTGCTCGCGGACGACGTCGCGTTGCTCTTCCAGCGGGAACGCCGTCGTGTGGTGGGTCGACTCGATCCCCGTCTCGCCGACGGCGACCACCCGGTCGTGGGCACAGTACTCCGGGAGGACGGCCAGCAGCTCCTCGACGTCGGTGACGCCGGCCCACGTGTGGACGCCGACGGCCACGTACTGCTCGTAGAAGTGACGGTGATCGAACGCGGCCCCGCGTCTGAGCGCGTCGTCCCACAGAAAGCGGACGTCGGCGGCCCGGACCGGCCGGTACGGCGCCCAGTAGTAACCCGCCGCGATCATCACCGCGGCCCGACAGCCGGCGAGGTCGAACCGCTCCCGGTCGTTCCAGCTCAGCGACTGGGTGTGCTGGTGGACGTCGATCCACGGGACGTCGACCGGCTCCGGGGGCGTCCCCGACGCCGGCGGCTCCCCGATCCCGAACCTGGTCGGCTCTGCCATGGTACGACCACTCGACCGATCGGGATAGCTGTACCGTCCTTGGCGGTCGGTCCTGTGGAGGTAGCTGTACCGTCCTTGGCGGTTGGCCCTGTAGAAATAGCCGTACCGTCCCCCGCGTCGGTCCCGTGGACCGTTCACCGCCTGTAGACTTTTGTTCGCGGACGCCCGACGGACGCACGTGAAACCGTACGAGCGAAAGGGGTTGCTCGAACGCGTCGAGCGCGACGGGGCGACCGTCGGCGTCGAGATCCCCGAGCGAATCGAGGTCGGCGACGAGACGATCGACCTCCGGGAGTTCGTCTTCGAGATCAAACGCCGGGAGACGATCCCACCGGGCGAGCGCGAGCGGGTCGAGCGCGCGAAACGAACCCTTCGACGGGAGCGGCTGCGCCGGATCGAGCTGATCGAGGAGGGCGACGTCGACCGCGAGGAAGGCGAGAAGCTGGCAGACGCCGTCGTCGGCATCGACCGGGCGCTGAACGCCTTGGAGAACCTGGGGCCCACCGACCTCGAACGCGAGGAGCAGGCCCGGCGGACCGCCGACACGAAACGCTGGATGTCGTTCCTGAAGAAGGCTCTGGGTAAAAAAGAGGAGACGCGGGGGGTCCGATGACGACCAACGCCGAGCTCGCGGCCCGCCTCGAGGAGTTCGCCGACCTGCTCGAGGCCGACGGCGTCGAGTACAAACCGCGGGCCTACCGCCGGGCCGCCGAGAACGTACTCGCCTATCCGGTGCCGATCGCCGACCGGATCGAGGCCGGCGACGGGGCGATAGAGAACGTCGACGGCGTCGGCGACGCCATCGCGGCGAAGCTCCGCGAGTACGTCGAGACGGGGACGATCGCGGAACTCGAGGAGCTGCGCGCGGAGCTACCCGTCGAGATGGCCGCGCTCACCCGGGTGGAGGGCGTCGGCCCGAAGACCGTCGGCCGGCTCTACCGCGAGCTCGGGATCGAGGATCTCGAGGACCTCGAGCGGGCCGCAGAGAACGGCGAGATCCGGGAGCTACACGGCTTCGGCGAGAAGACCGAGGCGAACATCCGCGAGAACGTCGAGTTCGCCCGGACGGCCGGCCGCCGACAGCTGCTCGGGGAGGCCCGACCGCTGGCCGACGACGTGCTGGCGTACCTCGAGTCGGTCGCGGCCGTCTCCCGCTGTGCGGTGGCCGGCTCGATCCGCCGCTGGCGGCCGACGATCGGCGACGTCGACGTCCTCGCGGCGAGCGACCGGGGCGAGGACGCGGTCGAGGCCCTCCTCGCGTGGGACTCCGTCGACGACGTGATCGAGTCCGGTCCCTCGAAGGCGAGCGTCCGCGTCGGCGAGGTGCGCGTCGACCTCCGGGTCGTCGTCCCCGAGGAGTTCGGCGCGGCCTTACAGTACTTTACGGGCAGCAAGGGCCACAACGTCCGGCTGCGCAACTACGCCATCGACCGCGGGATGAAGCTCAACGAGTACGGCGCGTTCGACGTCTCGGGGATCGACGACCACGAGGCCGGCCAGCGGGTCGGCGACCGCGTCGCCGGGGAGACCGAGGCGGGGATCTACGAGGCGCTCGGGCTCCCCTCGATCCCGCCGGAGCTCCGGGAGGACCGCGGGGAGATCGCGGCCGCGGCCGCGGGCGAGCTCCCCGACCTGCTCGTCCGCGAGGACGTCCGCGGAGACCTCCACACCCACACCGACTGGTCCGACGGCAACAACACGATCGCGGAGATGGTCGACGCGGCGGAGGCCCGTGGCTACGAGTACTACGCGATCGCCGACCACGCCGAGGGGCCGGGTGTCGTCTCCGGGATGGGGCTCACCGACGCCGAGATCGTAGAACAGGCCGCCGAGATCCGGGCGGTAGCCGACGACCGCGAGATAGAGGTGTTCGCGGGGATCGAGGCCAACGTCGACGCCGACGGGGGGATCGGCCTCTCCGGGGAGGTGATCGAGACGCTCGATCTGGTCGTCGCCTCGCCACACAGCGCCCTCGACCAGGACGCCGATGCCGCGACCGACCGGCTCGTCCGGGCGGTCGAGAACCCCGCCGTCGACGTGCTCGGCCACCCGAGCGGCCGGCTGCTCAACCGCCGTGAGGGGCTCCAGTTCGATCCCGCGGCGCTGGGACGGGCCGCCGCCGAACACGGGACCGCCCTGGAGGTAAACGCCAACCCCCACCGGCTCGATCTGTGGGGGTCGGCGGTCAAAGCCGCCATCGAGGAGGGGGCGACGATCGCGATCGACACGGACGCCCACCGGCCCGCGGCCCTCGAGTACGTCCGGTGGGGCGTCCACACCGCCCGCCGGGGGTGGGCCGAGCCCGCGGACGTGATCAACGCCTGGCCGCTCGCGGAGCTACGGGTGTTCCTCGAGGGGTGACGATCCCGCGGCCCGCCGTCGCCGCGATCACCGTGTCGACGGCGGCCCGAGGGTGCCATCGACCAGCGACCGGAAGCCGGGGCTCTCGCGGTACCAGAACCACGTCCCGACGAGGGCGGCGACGGCCGCGCCGAGGACGGCGATGACCACGGCGTACCGGTAGGCGACCGCGAGCTCCCCCGGCACCGCGCCGACGCTCGCGGGGTTGTCGTGGACGAGAAAGAAGTAGCCGACGAAGCCGGCGGTCGCGGCCGTCGAGGTCGCAAACAGCGGCGCGCCGTAGACGCGGTTGCCGAACCAGATCAGCGAGAGGCCGGCCAGCGGCGTGGCCACGCCGACCAGCGACAGGAACGTCGGCTGGGCCTCGGTGAACTCGACGGCGGCCGCGACCGTGGCGACGGCCAGGGCGGCGAGGCCGATGGCGTAGCCGACGAACGCGACGGTGACGATCAGTCGTCGATCCACGCCGGTAACTGCTCGCGTTCGGGACTTAACTGTTGTCGCCGATCGTCCCGCGTCGCCCCGGATCGGCCGTCGAGGTGGCGTCGGCTCGCGATCGCCCCGCGTCGCGACGGGCTCACGTGCTCGGAAGCGCCGACGCGTCGATCGCCTCCCGGCGGCCGTCGAGGACGGCGAATCGCTCGCCGCGTCGGCGTTCGAGCCAGTAGAGCAGCCGCTCGGCCCAGGCGAGTTTGCGGGCTTTGACGCCGTCGACCGTGGGGTCGTCGAGGTCCCAGCCGACGAACGCGAGCCGACCGGCGCCGAGGTGGTCGGCGAGAAACGCCGCCCGGTCGCCGTCGGTGAACCCCCCGAAATTACGGACGGGACCGCGGGGGGCGACCTGGGTCGTCGGGAGGACGTACGCGTCCGCACAGTCGGGGACGACCGCCCGCAGGGCCGGGACGTTGTCGCCGTGGGCGTGGACCGCGACGGGCGTCCCCGCGTGGGTCAGCCGCCGGACCGTCCCCGGGTTCTTATCGAGGTCGGTCACCATACAGTCGACGGCGACGCCGGCGGCCTCGAGCTCGTCTGCGGCCGTCGACGCCGCGAACACCGCGTCTGCCGCCCCGGCCCGCTCGACGTCCGCCGGCTCCCCGAGGGATGGGCCGGCGCCGGCGACCGCGACGACGTCGCCGGCCACGTCGGGCAGCCGATCGGGATCGAACGGCCCGGAGAGCGCGGCGAGGACGTCCCGTGCGTGCTCGTCGGCCCCGCGATCGTAGCCGAACTCCCGGCGGATCGCCTCGTAGACCGGCTCGAACTCCTCGAACTCCATGGTCGTCACTGGGGAGCTGGTCACAATAATACCGTGTTGTGGGCCGGGTGGCCTCCGAAGTACCCCTACCCGGGAGGCCCCCCGGCGTCCATCCCTCCGTTTCCGTGGCTCCGGTATAAGTTTTCTCGTGGCGGACGACGCGCGTCAGACGCCGCCGTCGCGTACCCCCGACGGCCGGTCCGCGAACGCCGCGCCGACGAGCGCCGCGTCGCGGGTCTCGGCGACGTCGTGGGTCCGGATCACGTGGGCGCCGCGCTCGACGGCCATGGCGGTCGCCGCCAGGCTCGCCGGCAGCCGCTCGTCGGTCCCCCGGTCGACGAGCTCCCCCAGGAAGTTCTTCCGGTTGATCGAGACCAGCATCGGTCGACCGAGCGCGCGAAACTCCCGGAGCCGGTCGAAGGTCGCCCGGTCGTCGTCGGTCGTCTTCGCCTCGCTCCAGCCGCCGAAGGCGGGGTCGACGATCGTCTTCTCGGTGAGGCCGTTCTGTCCCAGCGCCTCGTAGACCATGTCGACGTAGTCGGCCTCGGCGGCCCACTCGGGGCCCTTCCGGGCGGCCCAGTCGACGGCCTCGACGGCGCCGGGCCGTTCGAGGTCCGGCGGGCTCGCCATCTTCGCGACCGCGACGTCGTGGTCTTCACAGACGACCGGCATCTCCGGATCCGCGAAGCCACAGATGTCGTTTACCATCTCGAACCCCGCGGCGAGTGCCGCCTCGGCCACCTCGGCGTAGCGGGTCTCGATCGAGAAGACGGCGTCGCCGGAGACGCTCTCGATCGTCTCGACGGCGACGTGGAGCCGGTCGAGCTCCTCCTCGGCGCTCAACACCTCGAAGCGTTTGTTCGCCGACTCGAGGCCGACGTCGACGATCTCCGCACCTTCGTCGATCAGCTCCTCGTCGACGTAGCGGGCGGCCTCCCCGGGATCGTCGTAGACGCTCGGGTCGTACGGCGACTCCTCGCTTACGTTCAACACGCCCATGATCCGCGGCGGGTAGCCGTCGCCGATCCCCAGACCGGCGGCGTCGACGCTTTGCATGCCCGCTCTGAGGGGAGGAGACAAAAATGGGACGCGGTTCCGGCGAACCGGACACGGTCCCCGAGAGCCGTACCCGAGTGGCCGCTCGTTCGAAC
>LKNG01000132.1 GCA_001564115.1 Natrialbaceae archaeon Tc-Br11_E2g8
CAGCACGGCCGGCTCGGTGAGCAGCTTCAGGAGCGTTCCGCCGATGGCCTTCGAGGCGTACAGCATCCCCTCGGTGCCGGTCGAGCCGCTGGCGGCGACGGCCTGCCAGGAGTGTGCCGGCGTGCCGACCGGCCAGGTGGCGGTCCGCATCCGACCGAGGGGGACGACCTGGCTCACGTCGCCGGAGTCCGTGGAGTAAGAGCCGACCGTTCCCGCGTCCGGCGGTTCGATCGGGTCGGTGAAGTACGCCGCCTCCCGCGCCCGCTCGCGGTCGTCGGGGTCGAGGGCCGCGAGCTGGCCGGAGACGTCGCCCAGGGACGCCCGCAGCTCGGCGGCGAGCGGGTCGTCGACGTCGAACGGACCGAGCTCGGTCATCGTCTCGCCGATCACTCCTCCGAGCCGATCGTTCGGCCGCACGCCGTACATCGCGCTCGTCCGGGTGAGCTCGACGTCGACGGCGGCCATCAGCGCGGCACCCTCGGCCGCGTCGCGGAGCCAGTCGCTCACCTCCTCGACGAGCCCGCGGTTCGGCGCCCGGACGAGGTAGTTGCCGGTGGCCTCCGCCGGGACGACGTTCGCGACGTCGCCGCCGTCGGCGATCACGTAGTGGAGTCTGACCGGATCGGGGACGTGCTCGCGTACGTACTCGACGGCCGTGTTGAGCAGCTGGATCGCGTCGAGGGCGCTCCGGCCGGCCTCCGGCGCGGCAGCGGCGTGTGAGGACTCCCCGTGGGCGGTCACCTCGAAGGCGTCGACGGCGAGACACGACCCCGTCGAGGGCGCGTTGTACCAGCCCGGATGCCACGAGACGACCGCGTCGATCGGCTCGAAGACGCCCGACCGGACCAGGAAGGGCTTGCCGCCGACCGCCTCCTCGGCCGGCGTTCCGACGTAGACGACGGTGCCGTCGACGCCACCGTCGATCGCGTCGGCGACCGCGAGGGCGGCGCCGAGCGAACCGACGCCGAAGAGGTTGTGGCCACAGCCGTGGCCGGGTGCCCCCGGCTCGACCGGCTCCCGCGTCGCGGACGCCCGCTGTGAGAGGCCGGGCAGCGCGTCGTACTCCCCCATCGTGGCGACGATCGGCTCGCCGCCCCCGTACCGGGCGACGAACGCGGTGTCGAGTCCCCCGGCGCCGACCTCGACGGCGAAGCCCCGTTCCTCCAGGACCCCGACGAGCCGGCGGGCCGCGTACGTCTCCTCCAGTGCCGTCTCCGGGCGCTCCCAGAGATCCCGTGCCAGCGCCGTGAGCCGGTCACGGCGATCTTCGACCGCGCTCGCTATCGTCTCGGTCTGCATGACCGTCGGTCACGCGGGACGGAAAAAAGGGTTCCGTAGACGCGTTGGCCCCATCCCGCCACAGCCGTAGCACTCCGACCCATGCCGTTCTTGGCGTTACTGACGATCATAAGCGCCCCGGAACTCCGTTTCTCGAAGGTGACGTCGAAGGGGAGGCCACGCTCCCTGCGCGAAGGGACGTTGAGAACTTCGAACCCGATCGTGTCACCGTCTTCGTCGACACGCTCGAACACGCCATCTCCCAGGTCGAGGAAAAATCCCTCCGTCTCCTCACGCGTGGGTTCGAGGGAATCCCCCTCCTCGTGGATCCACTCGACGATCTGCAGGACGCTGATTCGACGGCCGTCGATCCGCGGCTGCCCGCCCATCACGCCGTCCGTCGAAACGATCCCGCTCGTAGCGTTCTGTAGAACCCAATCACCGATAAAGAGTTGCATCAGTAACCGACCCGACCCTACTTCGCTCGGTCTGGCGACCTCGCTCGTAGCGGGTAGGGCTGTGATGTGCTCCTCGCCGTCAAGTGGCGCGACTGGACGGTTCTTGCGCCCCGCCTACCGAACGCCCTTCGGGGTCGACGGACCCACCATTGGCCGGGCTACTGCGGCCCGTACTGCGCGGCGCCTGTGGCCCCACGGCACTACGTGGCGGTACGGACCGGGCTCTCAAAACGGTTGCGTCCAGCTTCGCCACGCGCTCTTCCCCTCCCTACGCCATCGCTTCGCTCGGGCGTTGAGGAAGGGGGCACCCCGCTACCGATTAGCTGATGTCAGATGCGTCTCCGTCGATTGAAACCGTGTGGTATGCAGGTGTTCACGTGGGTTGCACCCAGAATGGTCACCTCTACCGGTTGACGCCGCACGCTAACCACTGGGGAGCGTACCGTGACTCGGTGGTTGTATACCTATCAGGTTACACCAATAGGTATATCACGACTGATCCGAGACGCTTTATCATGGACCGCGAACGCGCTGACAGTGGCGAGTTCGTCCCGACAGTCACGCCCGACCGCGTCCTCGCCGTCTTCGGGACCGTCGAGGGACCAGCCATCACAAGCAGCGACGTCGCCGCGGAACTCGAGTGCACGGCGGAGGCCGCCCGGCGGACGCTCGATGAGTTACACGAGGAAGGACGGCTCGCCCGCCGCAGGACTGCTGGGCGGCTAATCTACTGGCGAGCAGACGACGAGGGGGGTGGGGGACCACCGGACGGTCCGCCACCGGGGCGCGGACGAGGACACGACGAGTGACCCGGACACAGCCGGTAGCGGACCCGGTCGACGGCAAAAAAGCGAAACACGATCCAATCCCACGGCGGTAGCGACGTGGATTCGACAGCGACGAGTTCGTCCCGACGGTCACAGCCGACCGCGTTCTCGCCGTCTTCGAGGCCGTCGGGGGACCGGCGATCACACCCGGCGACGTCGCCGCGGAACTCGAGTGCACGACGGACGCTCGAATCGACGAGTCGAGCACTGACTGGCGGGAGAGGTTCGGAACCCTCTCCGGAGGAGGGGACGAACTCGAACGGGTTGCAGGCCGGTCACGGGAGCGGACTGGCGAGGGCGTGGCCGGACGACAGCGCGGTGTGATCGAGATATTCGGGGAAGAAGGGAACGACGCCGATGGCCACTGAGTCGGCGAACCCGTAGTGGACGAGTCCGGCGGATTCAGAGACTGCCGGCTCACCTCTACGGCTCCGTCGATCGCGATATCGTCTGTGACGTCTTACGTCCGGCAGTATGACTCCCGTGCCGGATCAGTAATCGTGCGTCGACAGTCCCGTCAACTGCCTCGAGAGTCGAATCGGCAGCGCCGTCGTCTGTACGGCACTCGAGGCGAGGGCGGTCACCCCGTGTTGGGCGCGATGAGCGGGCCGAGCCGCCTGTTTGCCGATCTCTGCGGCGAGATCCCAGCCGACGCGTTCGACGAACTCGCCGCTCGAGCGCGACCACCGGCTCGGATGGGCGAGAATATACAGCCGTGGACAGGCGTCGGACTCGAGTAACGCGATTACGTCGTCGGTGGTCCGCACGGTGCCGACGGTGGGATCGACGAGTCCCCAGTGACGACCGGTATCCGAACAGTAACTTGCCAGCGCGGGATCGGTGTCGTCGGTCTCGATCGAGAGGTACGCCTCCCCGAGCAGGTCGTAGGACTCGGGCGGGCGATCCTCGTCCCACATATCGAGGTTCAGGTGTCGCGAGAGTGGGCTCCCGTGTGAACACGCCGTCGTCACGTCGACGTGGTCGCGAAACGACTCGAGGATCGCTTCGAACCGTTCGTGAGCGCGGTCGCGATCACCGCGTGCCCGTGCGAGTTCCTCGTAGTGGTAGCCGACTTCGTGGCCCTCCCCGGCCATCTCGCGGGCGAGTGCCGGATCGAACGTCGAGGTTCGAAAGTAGTACGTCGAGGCGATACCGTGAGCCGCCTCGAGTCGCGCCATCGACCGGGCGATGTCGACTTTCCGATCGACATCGTGGCGCAAAATGACGTACTTCTCCGGCTGTTCGGCTGTCTCGAGGTGTTCGGCGACGGTCTGGACGCTGTAGCCGTTTTCCGTGATCGCCTCGAGCAGCCGGTCGTAGATCCCGAACGTGAAATCGCGAACGGTGAAGTGGCTGCTGGCGGGGCCGTACATGCGCGATTGACTGTCTCGAAACCGTATTAGTATCGGTTTGTTACCAATTCGGTGCTCGAGACCGACGGGGTGTCCGCTGTCGGTAGCAGTCAGCTACTTATATGTTGGCGAGAGGTGCCGACGGATTTTCGCCGCCAGTATCCGACCGGCCGTTCGGTTTTTTCCGGGCACTCGTGGTGCTGACCAGCCGGAATACAGGGCGCGAACGTGGCACTCGGTAGAGCGCAATCTGCGCGAAGGGCCGGACGCTCAATACAGGCCAACCATGGAACGACCCACCCATTCCGCTAGCCGTAAGTCCGATGATAAAGAGAGTCACGATGGATATTATGATCACTCTAGAATAAACAGTAGGATTATTGCCACCCATTGTATACTACTCACATGGATGCACTCGTACTCATCCTTCAATCAGCGTTTTTCGCGTTTATAGCGGGCTGGTTGTTCGCTCAAGGCAATCGCGTGTTTGCCGTCGGCGTCTTGGCGACGGGGATTGGAGGGGGCATGGCACAGAATCCGTTCCCGACTGCTGGTGGTGACGCGTACGGGATCGTCGGAATGGTCCTATTTTTGGGCGGATTGCTTATTGTGATCGGCCTGCTTGCTATCAGTGTCGGAAAACAGTATACAAGTCGCAGGGTGAAAACATAAGTAACAGCCATACTGGAAGACGGAACTGGGTAACAGTCGTTCCAAGATCACCGGCTGACGAATCCACACTCCATCCCTTGCAGGAACTCTGAAGAATTCTCTACAACTGGCGGTCTTCTTAACGATCAATAAGCACCTGTAGTGAGCGGATAGTTCACTGATCTCGATGTGAAACAAACGGAGTTGTCGTGCTGTACTCACGCTCTGTATTCACCACGAGATCAGAAGCCTATCACTTCTCGAGGATTTCAACGGAGCTACTCACCCGGAGATCTCGAACCGGGTCGGGGATCGGGACGTCGACGCCGGCGGCGCTCCCCCCGACTGATCCGGCGGTGGCTGTCGCACTCGGGACAGCGGTGGGCCCGGTCGCGATCGTCACCGAACACCCGGCCGAACCGGGGGGTGACGTGGGCGCCACAGTGGAGACACGTCGAGATGTCGACGTGACTCCAGGCGGTCAGACTCACGCCGACCACCCCGTGACGTAGCGGCCGCTATCTGTCAGCGAATGCGGGAAAAGGGGTTTATTTCCAGTGGTCCGGCGCAGATTCGAACAGATGCGAGACGGTCGTCCTCGCCTCGCTCGGACGCTGCGACTCGCGTGTTCGAATCTGTGGGGCCACTTCCCCGCAACGGATACTCGTCGCTGTCGCTCCTCGTATTGCGTTGCGGGAGAAGTGGGCCGGCGCAGATTCGAACTGCGGTTACGGCCACCCGAAGGCCGAAGGATGCCAAGCTACCCCACCGGCCCGCAGGCGGAGGGAAGGTTCCGGCGCGTATAATTCTTGCTTTGTTTCGCCGGCGGTCAGAACCGCTCGTAGCCGTCGGTGTCGAGGTAGTGGTGGACGACCGTGATCGCGTCGTCGGCGTGGAGCGTCCGCGGGCCGACGCGGATACGACGGTCGACGACCGACTCGAGCAGCCGGCGTTCGTCCGCGGTCACCTCGCGGTGGTCCGAGAGGACGAACGCGGCCCCCGACAGCGTCTCGACGCCGCTCTCGACGATCGCCTCGCCGTCCTCGTGGAGTTCGACCACGGGCCCCTCCGCGGCGACGGCCTCGAGGGTGGCCGCCAGGTCGCGTCGGTAGAGTGCCACGCCGGGGCTGGGCTCGGCCGGCAGCGCGCCGATGGCCTCCTCGCGGTGGGCCAGGGCCGTCCGGACCAGCGCGGCCGTCGACCGCTCGTCGGGGTTGAGCCGGCGGAGCTCGCTCCCCTCGAAGACGACCGTCAGCTCGTCGGCGATCACGAGGTGGACCCGGACCGACTCCCGGATGCCGTGAGAGAGGACGAACGACGCGGTGATCGACCGACAGAGCGCGTCGAGGCGTCCGGCGCCGCCGGCGAGGTCGTCGAGGGAGAAGTCGGGCGTCGTCGGCACGTCGTGGGCGAGGAGGACGAACTGGCGCATGTCGACACCTCGGCGTCCGGCGGCATATCGGTCCCGGTCCGTCGCCCGCTCGAGGCCGCGGCCACGGACGGACCCCGGAGCGGCCCGCGGCTCCGGCACCGACGAACCCCGGCGCCACCGACGGACCCTTGTGGATCGATCGCCTACGGGCGGCCATGACTGCACGACCGGAGGTCGGCGGACGCGAAGTGGAGGTGGACGGCCGTGCGTCGCCGTGAGGTCGTCGCCGGCGTCGCCAGCCTCGCCGCCCTCGGCGGCGGCGGACTCCTCCTGAGCCGGGGGGTTCCCTCGACCGGAACCGACGCCGATCCGGACGGATCCGACGGCACCGGCTCCGGGGACGATCCGTTCACCGTCGAGACGGTCGACGCGCCGGGCAGTGCGGCCGGCACGATGCGGGTCCCCGAGGGGCCGACCCTGCTCGAGTTCTTCGCGACCAACTGTGGCGCCTGTCGATCCAAGATGCCCGAGCTCGCGGTCGCCCACGAGGAGCTCGGCGACCGGGTCAGCTTCCTCTCGCTGACGGTCGAGCCCACGATCGAGGACGCGGAGCTCGCGGCGTGGTGGGCGAACCACGACGGGAGCTGGACGGTCGGGCGCGACCCGAACTTCGAACTCGGCGGCGAGTACGGCGTGATCGCCTACCCGACGAGCGTCCTGGTCGACGCCGAGGGGGACCGCCTGTGGATCTCCGAGGGCGACGTGCTCCCCGCCGAGGAGGTCGTCGCCGAGATCGAGGGCGCCCTCGAGGAGCCAACCACGTCGTGACCGTGGACGGCCACGAGCCGGCGGCCACGCGGCCGTTCGGCGATCGAACCAACGAGCCCTTGACCGAACGGTCCCTCCGGTCGGCTATGACGCGGTCAGGGACACCCGGAGGTGTGCCGGCGTGAGACGTCGGGAGGCCCTCGCGGGGATCGGGAGCGTCGGCGTCCTCGCCGGCAGTGGCTACCTCCTCCGTCGGGAGCTATCACCACCCGAGTCCCGGCCGACCGACGGCGGTTCGACTGACGACGGCGCCTCGGGCGAAGAGGCCTCCGGCGAAGACCGAGAGACCCCCGGACCGCCGTTTACCGTCGAGACGATCGACGCGCCGGGCAGTACGGCCGGCACGGTGCGGGTGCCCGAATCCGGGACGGTCTACCTGCTCGAATTCTTCCTGACGACCTGTGGGACCTGCCGGGCGTCGATGCCCGAACTCGCGGCCGCGAACGCCGAGCTCGAGGACGTCACCCTCCTCTCGGTGCTCGATCCCTCCTACGGCGCCGGTCCCTCGGCCGACGAGCTCCGGGAGTGGTGGATCGAGTACGGCGGGGAGTGGGCCGTCGGCTTCGACGGGGACGGCTCCCTCCACGACCACTACGACGTCTTCGGGCGCCCGAAGACGGTCGTGATCGACGGCGAGGGGGAGAGCTACTGGCGAAATCA
>LKNG01000133.1 GCA_001564115.1 Natrialbaceae archaeon Tc-Br11_E2g8
CGTGGAGCGTCGCGTCGGCCCACGCCGCGAGTTCGACGGCCCGCTCGGAGGCGGCCACGGCCGGATCGCTCCCGTCAGTCGCGACGAGGATCGTATCGTACATTCCAGTCACCGTGTGGATATATACCGAACTATCATTTGAACTTTCGGGACGTCGGCGAGTGCGGGGGCCCCCCGGGTCGGCGGGGACGTCCGTTCGACGGAGTGCCGTACAGCCCGCTCGTTCGCGGTTATCGATCGCGGTGACACGGAGGTGGCTCCCCGGACTGCCGAACGGGGTTCGAGAGGGGTGGCTCCCCACCGAAACGACGAACTGGGTGGCCGACGAGCACCCCGGTATGGACGGCACGCTCGACGGGAAGGTAGCGATCGTGACGGGTGCGAGTGCGGGCATCGGCGCGGCGACCTGCCGGGCGCTGGCGGCTCGGGGGGCGGACGTCGCCCTCGCGGCCCGTCGGGCCGGCCGACTCGAGACGCTGGCCGGCGAGCTCGAGGACGACTACGGCGTCTCGGCGCTCCCCGTCCCGACGAACGTCCGCGAGGAGGCGGACGTCGACGCGCTCGTCGACGCGGCCGTCGACGCCTTCGGCGGGCTGGACGTGCTCGTGAACAACGCGGGGCTCGGCCGTGGCAGCGATGTCGAGACGATGGACACCGACGACTACCGGACGATGCAGGAGACGAACGTCGACGGCGTCTTCTACGCCACCCGCGCGGCGATCCCACACGTCCGCGAACGCGGGGGCCACCTGATCTTCGTCGGGAGCTTCGCCGGACAGTATCCGCGGCCGTTCAACCCCGTCTACGCGGCCTCGAAGTGGTGGGTCCGGGGGTTCGCCAAAAGCGTCGCGGCCCAGCTCGGAGACGACGGCGTCGGCGTCACGGTCGTCAACCCCTCGGAGGTGCGCTCGGAGTTCGAGACGACCGACGGCGAGACGTTCGCCGAACGGTTCGAGG
Source organism: Natrialbaceae archaeon Tc-Br11_E2g8 (assembly GCA_001564115.1). Classification (GTDB taxonomy): domain Archaea; phylum Halobacteriota; class Halobacteria; order Halobacteriales; family Natrialbaceae; genus Tc-Br11-E2g8. Next base: position 958 of record LKNG01000133.1, read on the forward strand.
AGGGCGAGGTCACCGAACCCGAGGAGATTGCCGAGGCGATCGCCTTCGCAGCCTCCCGGGACCGATCGTCGGTGGCCGAGCTCGATCTGTACCGCCGGGACAAGTTCGTCGGGTTCTGACCCGCGCTCAGCTCCCGGATTCGGATCCCGCGGGCTCGTCGCTCGATTCCGAGCCGACCTCAGTCGTCTCCGAGTCGCCCTCCGTCGTCTCCGAGCCAACCTCCGTCGCCCCCGGGCCGGCGTCCGGGGAATCGCCCTCGTCGCCGGCGAACGGCGTCTCCGGCTCCTGGCTCACGGCCGGCTCGAACTCCTCTATGGGCTCCCACCGCTCCCCGTCCTCGCCGCCCAGTCGGCGACGCAGGTAGACGAGCGCACCGACGACGCCGGCGGCCACGAGCAACCGGCGTAGACGGCTCCCGCCCGACGTCCCGTCTTCCTCGTCGATCGTCGCCTCCTCGTCGTCGGCCGTCTGCTCCTCGTCGTCGACCGTTTGCTCCTCGTCCTCGTCGTCGATCGTCGCCTCCTCGTCGGCCATCGGCTCGTCCTCCGTCGTCGGCTCCCCGTCGGTGTCCACCTCAACCAGCCCCTCCTCGGACCGGTCCGTCCCCCGGCGGGATCCGAGGAGGTAGCCGACGGCGGCACCGGTGGCGGCGAGCGCCCCGGCGATCGTGAACCGTCGCCGCCGGGATCCCTCCGTCTCCTGGCTCTCCTCGACCGCCTCGACGATGGTCTCCCGCATGGACGTCTCCAGTCCCTTCTCGACTGCCTCCCGCACGACGCGTTCGGTGACGGGTTCGTCGCCATCCTCGCGTTCGGACATATCGCTATCGACGACATCACGGTAGTTAGTTCTGTCTTCCGTTCCGATTTGTTCGATCCGGTCGCTCGTAGGGTATCGATCGCCTACCGACGCCGCCCCGTCGGGGTAACGACCGACTAACCCCGTCGGAGACGGACCACGTTCGACCCGTCTCCACTCGACCGACGGGCGCGTCCGATCCGTCCGGCGCTGCCGAACCGTCGACCCGGACGACCGCAGCGAACGGTTCAAAGGCATCACATAACAAACCCGGTCGGCTGTCGAGTGCCCGTATGAGCGTCATCCGCCGACCCGGCGTTCTGGGGCGGAACACACAGCGGCGGATCGTCGGCTGGACGGCCGCCCTCTCGGCGGCGACGATCGAAGTCGCCGCGGTGGGCGCGTGGTTCGTCCTCGTGGTCGTCGGGGAGCGGACGGTGTCGACCGCCCTCGCCGGGCTGGGAATCCTCTTCTGTGGCGCGCTGTTGCGAACCGGGATCTTCGGGGTGGCGACCCGGAACCTCGTCGACCTGTTTACAGCCCGGCGGCTGCTCGCCGCCCTCGCGCTCACGGGAACCTGGGTCCTCTGGTTGCTCGTCGCCGAGTCGGTCGGAATCCTCGCGGCGTCGCTCGTCCTCGCGGGGCTGTTGACCGGCCAGTTCGCCCTCGAGCGGCGTGCGTTCGGCATCCACCTCGGCGAGGGCCGGCCGGTCCCGGAGCCGATCGCCTTTCTCCCCGGAGCGTTGATCGCCCTCGGCGCCGCGGCGTTGCTCGCCAGCTCCTGGCACGTCGACTGGTCGTACACGGCGACGCTGCTGTCGGTCGACGGCGCGACGTACGTCCTCCGGATCCAGCCATTCCAGTTCGGGCTGGTGGCTCTCTGGCTGTCCGCGTTCGTCGCCCAGCAACGGCGGATCTACCGGACGCTGGTCGGCTGATCCTCGCTCCCGGACGTCGGCCGGCTGATTCGCGTCCCCGGACGCCCGTCGGCTGATCCTCGCTCCCGGACGTCGGCCGGCTGATACGCGTCCCCGGACGCCCGTCGGCTGATTCGCGTCCCCGGACGCCCGTCGGGCCGGCTACGCGCCGACGTTCTGATCGCCCTCGAACGAGCGCGGATCGCCCTCGATGTTCGCGTAGGCGACCGCACGCCGACCGAGGGTGACGACGCGTTTCTCGAGGTCGGGATCGACGAGCGTGCCGTCCTCGAACGCCGTCCTCGCCGACGGAATCGCGACCTGGTGGGGGATGACCCACGCGGACAGCGCCCGGCAGGTCGACCGCAGGTGTTCGAGGGCGGTCACCGGGAACGCGCCGCCGGCGACCGCGAGCAGCCCCACCGTCCGGTCCTCGAACTCCTCGAAGCCACAGTAATCGAGGGCCGTCTTCAGTGGCGAGGAGTAGCTTCCGTGGTAAGTCGGCGTCCCGAGGAGGATGGCGTCGGCCGCCCGGACCCGCGCGGCGAACGCCTCCGCCTCGCCCGCGTCGGTCCGGTCGACGTCCGGATCGAACGGCGGCAGCTCCCACTCGCGTAAGTCGAGCAGTTCCGTCTCCGCGCCGGCCGCGGCCGCCGCGGCGAGCGCCCGCTCGAGCGCCAGCCGGCTGTAGCTCCCGTCCCGGAGGCTCCCGGCGACGGCGACGACCCTGACCTGTCGGCCGTCCGGATCGGAGGTCGGTGTCATACGCCTTCCTCGACGCTCCGGTCGAATAAATCCGGGCGCTCGAAGCTGAGGACTACCGGCTCGTCGGTGGCTCGTGGCGCTCGGAGCTGAGGACTACCGGCTCGTCGGTGGCTCGTGGCACTCCCGGTCGCGGATCCACGCCTCGGCCCCGTACTTGCGGTCGGCCAGCTCCCGGGCGGCCTCGAGTTCGTCCGTCCGCCAGCTCCCCTCCGTGGCGTCACACCACTCCCCGAGGGCGTCGCCGAGGAGCGCGACGGCCGCCTCCCGGTCGATACTCGACACCTCGCGGACGCCGGTCACCCGCTCGCGGAACCGGTCGACGCTCGCGTCCGCGTCGGCGAACACGCCGAGGTGGCGCTCGGGGACGAGTTCGTAGCTGATCGAGCCGTGCTGGATGACGACGTCGTTGCGCCGGTACTGGGCGTTGCCGCTTATTTTCCGTGCGTCCGCCTCGCCGGCGGGGGCGACCACGTCGTGGGCCGGATCGATTCCCCGGAGGTAACAGGACGGCTCGTGGATCGCCGGCCGCTCGCGGGCCGCGAAGTCGGCGTCGACGCCCATCCGCCGGAGTCCCTCGAGGATCGGCTCGCAGAACAGCTCGTAACACGCCATCAGATCCCCCGGGACCTCCTCGCTCGGGGCGACGATCGTGTAGGAGATGTCCCCGCGGGCGTCGTGGTAGATCGCGCCGCCGCCGGTCTGTCGGCGCGTGAGGCCGATCCCCTCGCGCTCGCAGAACTCCCGGTCGATCGCGCTCGCCTCGTTCCGGTAGCCCAGCGAGACCGTCCCCGGCTCCCACGAGTAGGTTCGAACCGTCCGGACGCCTCGCTCGACGGCGGTTCGGCCGGCGACCTCCTCTAAGGCCATCTGCGTCGGCCCGTCGCGGGGCTCGTCCCGTATCAACCGCCACTCCCGGTCGGCGACGTCGCTCATGCCCGGGTCGACGGTCGGGGGACTCATAGCGGTTGCGACGGCCCATCGCGGCGGCACGCTCGAGACGGTCGACGCCGCGGGGTCCGATTCGGTGCGGGGAGGTGTCGATGCGCAGCGATCAGGAGACGAACGTCAGCAGCTGCACGCCCAGCCCGAGCAGGACGCCGAAAGCGATTACGGTCTTGGGGTCGATACGGATCGCGTTCGAGTCCTCCGCGTCGAAGTACCGGACGAGCCCGGCACTGGACATCAGTCCGCCGGTGTTCTGCCCTCTGTCCATACCTCGTCTGGGAACCACCCGACACTAAATCTTTCGACCGGCGGCTCCCGGCTCACACCGGTGGGAAACCCTTAAGCGAACCGCGAGGAAACTACCGGTGAACGGCATGACTGTTACACTCAAGGATTTCTACGCGGACTGGTGTGGCCCCTGTAAGACACAGGACCCGATCATCGAGGAACTCGAGGACGACTGGGAGGGACGCTTCGAGGTCGAGAAAGTAAACGTCGACGAACAGCAGGACGTCGCCAACGAGTACCAGGTCCGGTCGATCCCGACGCTGGTCGTCGAAAACGAGGACGGCATCGTCGAGCGGTTCGTCGGCGTCACCCAGCGCGAGGACCTGGAGGAGGCCCTCGAGTCCGCCGGCGCCTGAACCGGCCGAGCCGGTCGCTACACTTTCGCTCTCCGTCTCCGGGAGCGACGCCGCGGCCCGCTCAGGAGTGGCCCATTTCCCTGTGAACACGATTTTCGGGGAGCACCGCCACGACCTCCCGTGGCACCACGACCTCCTCGGCAGCACCGCCACGACCTCCCGGGGTCACAGCCCGTATCGACGTCGGCGATCAGTCCCGACACGACGGTCGGGGTCGACGCCGATCACTCCCGGTCGGCCGGCGGCCGCGGCGGTTCCGACGCCGTCGGCCGACCGGAGGCCGTCTCGGCCGTCGGCGGTTCGATGGCCTCGAGTTCCGTCCCGCGGTACCGGCGGAGCCACTCGCCGGCGCACGCCCGCAAGGTGTTCCAGCCGTCCTGGACGAACGGGAGGGGGTCGTCGGCGACCGCGTAGTCGAACCGACGTTCCCGGACCACCGACGTCGCGACCTCCCGGAGCGCGGTGGCGAACGCGGGGCGGTCGACGAGCGGATACTCCTCGGTCGCGACGCTGTGGAGGTAGCTCAGCTCCCCCCGGACGAGATGCCCCCCGATACCGACGTCGTAGTCGGGCATCCGCTCGATCGGTTGGCCGGTCGCCAGCCGCCAGTACAGATCCGGAAAGTCGACGCCGGCCCGGACGCTAAAGGGCAGCGACGACCAGAACCGCGGGTTGATCTCCATCAGCTCGAACTGCCCGGTGTCGGGGTTCCGGAGGAACTCGACCATCGCGAGCCCGTGCCACTCGAGGTGGTCGAGCAACGCCAGCCCGGCCGCCTCGAGCTCGGGGATCGCCGTCGACTCCCGGTAGGCGCTCGGCCCGCCGGCGTACTTGTACCCCCGGTGCTGGCAGTGCTGGAACGTGGCGAGTGGCTCCCCGCGGTCGTACAGCGCGAAGAAGCCGTACTCGCGGCTGTCCCGGACGTACTCCTGGACGATCGGCACGTGTCCCCGTTGCCGGACGATCGCCTCGCTGTCCGGTGGACGCCCCGGTGACCGGTACCGGGTCGATCCGACGTCGACCCGTCCGGCTTCCGGACCGAGGTAGGCGGGGGCGGCGACGGTGTAGCGGGGTTTGACGATCGTCTCGCGGTCCCAGTCGTCCCACTCCGCGAGCGATCGCGTCTCCGGCGCCGCCACGCCCGCGTCCTCGGCGGCCGCGAACAGTTCGAGGCGGTCCTGGACGCGCCGTAGCGTCTCGAACGACGGCCACGGCGTGGCGATCTCCGCGCCGAACGCCCCCCGGTTCCGCGAGAGCACGTAGACGTCCTCCTCCCGGACCGGGATTACCGTCCTCACCTCGGGGCGTTCGGCGACGGCCAGCAACGCCTCGCCGTAGGCGTCGATGTCGGTTCCGGGATCGGGAAGCTCGACGAACGCGTCACAGCGAGCCGAGACGGCCGCGGGCGTCGAGGCGGATTCGGAGCCGACGATCGTGCCGACGCCACGCGGGCCGAGAGAGCGCAGACAGGCGACGGTGCTCGGGGCGGCGATGCCCGGGACGAGCACGCTCCCCTCGGTCGTTCCCATGGCCGAGTACTCCGGCGATACGGCCTTTGTTATGCCCGCTGTACCGTCGGTAGGGTTCGTCACGTCCCTCCCGACGCTCGGGTAGCCGACAACTACCGTCGCCGGGCGGTGGCTCGATTCCACGGCGCTCGTCGGGCCGGTTCGACGGCGCTCGTCGATCGTCGTCGTCCACTGCGGTCGCCGTTAGCTGTCGTCGTACACACTCGCCGTCCGCCATCGCCTCCACGCTCACCGTCCGCCGTCGCCCTCCACGCTCACCGTTCGACCGATCGGAGCGCCGTCGTCGCCGGCCCCTCCAGGACCGCACCGTCGGCCGCGAACCGCGATCCTCGGCAGGTGCAGTCCCAGCTGGCCTCGGCGTCGTTCCAGGCGACCAGACAGCTCCCGTGTGGACACCGCGCGTCGACGGCGTGACACTCGCCGTCGCGGTCGCGGACGACGGCGACCGGCCTCCCACCGCGCCGGATCACCCTCCCTTCGCCGGGCTCGCGGGGCTCTCGGCCGGGGTCGGTCACCGATCGCAACCAGTCGGTGGCGACCCGGCTCGCGGCGTCGAGCCCCTCGCCGAGCCCGCCCGCGACGGTGGCTCTGGGGGTGAGCCGGAGCGGATCGTACAGGTCGAGTTCGGGCCGGTCGACGCCATCTACGGCGTCGGCGAGGAGCTCCCCGGCGGCGACTCCGCCGGCGATCCCCCAGCTCCCGAAGCCGGCGGCGACGTACACTCCGTCGGCGCCGACGCCGGCCCGTCCGATCGAGGGGAGACCGTCGGCGGGAACGTAGCTCCCGGCGGACCACCGGCGGTCGATCGATCGGACCGGAAACCGCTCGCGGCTCCAGTCGGCGAGCCGGCGGTAGCGGGCGGCCGTCGAGC
>LKNG01000134.1 GCA_001564115.1 Natrialbaceae archaeon Tc-Br11_E2g8
ACGTGCAAATCGAGGTCGTCGCCGACGACGAGGCCCTCCTCGGGCTGACCGAGGACGGGGGCAACGACGGCGACGTCCTGTTCGAAGACGGCTCCAGGGAGGTTCCGACGTCGTTCGACGTCGTCAACCAGACGGCTGGCGAGATCACGGTCGAGATGGAGCTCGGTGGAGATCTCAAGTTCGTTGACGCGGAGCTGTCGAGCGACGACGAGGCTGAAACCGCTCACACCCTCCACGCCGAGGGGGTAGGTCCCGGGGAAGCGATCGAGGACGTGGAGATCGGCATCCCCGGCTCCGAACTGGACGGCTCCAACTCGGTAAGCGACACTATCCACTTCCACGTCGAGGGCGACGGGCTCCAGATCGACGCCGAGCGGACCGTCGAACTCGAACCCGAGGAGACCGAGACGAGCTTCGAGCTCCGTCGTGGAAACAGCGGGGGGAACGAAATCAGCGGGGACGACCCGGAGAACGGAACCGACCGGGCTGGGAATCAATCCACAGCGAACGACTCGAACGACGAGGGGAAGACCTCGGTCGACGTCGACGTCACCCTCGTCTCCGGCGGGACGGATTCGGTGTGGGCGACCGTCGAGTACGAGAGTGACTCCGGGAGCGAGGTGCTGTCCGGTGTCGTCGACGACGAACGCACGTTTCGTCTGGACGACATCGGTCCGGGCAACTGGAACGCCGACCCGGACGACGTCGACCCCGGCGGAAGGCGGACGGTCGCCGACACGCCGGTCACCGTCGAGGTCGATCCGGCCGCGACCGGCGGCGATTCGGTTATCGTCACCGTGAGCGTTGGCAGGTAGCCGCGAGACCGCCCCGTTTCGGCTGCCTCACCACGCTCGAGATAGTCTCACTCCTCGCGGAGCTCTTTCACCTTCCGGATGTTCCAGGCGAAGCCGCGGCCGTCCTCGGTGGGCGTCTCGAGGGCAAAGGGGAGGTCCCGCAGCTCGGGGTGGTTGACGATCGCCCGCATCCCGTCCTCGCCGATGTAGCCCTCGCCGACGTGGGCGTGTTCGTCCTTGTGCGTGCCGACGTCGTGTTTCGAGTCGTTGAGATGGACGTACTCGAGGTACTCGAGGCCGACGACGTCGTCGAACCGGCCGACCGTCTCGTCGACGGCCTCCGGGGTCGTGAGGTCGTAGCCCGCCACGAGCGTGTGGGCGGTGTCGATGCAGATCCCGACGTCGGTTTCGGTGCGGTCGACGATCCCCGCGAGGTGGGCGAACTCCCCGCCGAGTTTGGTGCCGCTGCCGGCGTCGGACTCGATCAGGATCCGGACGCCCTCGGGGACCTCGAGCTCGTCGATGACGGCGGCGGCGTTGTCGAGCCCGCCCTCGACGCCGGCGCCGGTGTGGGCCCCGAGGTGGACGTTGACGTAGGGGATCCCGAGTCGCTCGGCGGCGTCGAGCTCCGCTTGCATGCTCTCCATCGACTTCCGGCGGAGCTCCGCTTTGGGCGTACAGAGGTTGACCAGGTACGCCGAGTGGATCACCCACGGCCCCTCGAGGTGCTCGTCTGACTCCTCGCGAAAGCCACGGGCCTCCTCCTCGCCGACGTCCCGGCTCGCCCAGACCTGCGGCGAGGTGGTGAAGATCTGCCCGCAGTTGCCCCCGAACGCGAGCTGCCGGTGGACCGCGTTGCGGATGTCGTCGTACGGCGGCGTCTCCGTGTCCGAGGAGACCCGCGAGCCCGAGATCGAGACGTGTGCGCCTACCTTCATGGCCCCGCGTGAGTGCCCGGCCCTGATAGGTACTTCGAAGGGCCGTCCCCGGTCGGGAGCCGTTGACCCCGTGGACGTCCCGACGGCCGGCGCGGTGATGACGTGACGGCCGACACCGTGGGGACGCGTCCCGACGGCGACACCGTCGAAAGACGCGACTCGGAGCTCGACTGCGTCGCGGTCGCCGTCTCGATCGGCGCTTTCCGGGCCGGAAACCGGTGGGCCGGTTTAAACCTCGCCCCGGTCGACGTCGGCGTATGGAGTACGAGTTCACCCACGGTCCGGCGTACACCGTCGTCCGGGCCGAGCTGGATGCACGCGAGGAAGTGGTCGTCGAGACCGGCTCGATGATCTCCTTCGACGATGGCGTCGAGGTCGAGACGGCGAGTGCCTCCGGGGGGATGCTCTCCTCGGTGAAGGATTCGGTGCTCGGCGACGAGGAGCTGTTCCGCAACACGTTCCGGGCGACGGCCAACGGACAGATCGTCCGTTTCGCCTGTGATCGGCCGGGTGACATGGCCGCTCTCGACCTCGAGGGCGAGACCGTCGCCGTGCGATCCGGCGCGTACGTCGGGAACGGACCGGGCGTGGAGACGGGCGTGACCTCCGGCGGGCTCGACTCGCTGCGTGGCGGGAAGGGGTTGTTCCTGCTCGAGGCCAGTGGGACCGGGCCGCTGTTTCTGGGAGGGTACGGAGCCATCGAGAAGCTACGCCTGGAGCCCGGCGAGCGCGTCACCGTCGATTCGGGACACGCCATCGCGTGGGACGACAGCGTCGAGTTTCACACCCACCGGCTCGGCGGACTCAAACAGAAAGCCCTCGGCGGGGAGGGACGCGTTGTCACGTTCTCCGGGCCCGGCCGGCTCCTGATCCAGACCAGAGATCCCACGGGCGACGGCTGATGAGCTCCTGGCTGCGGTAGGTCCTCGGCTGAACGGACCGAAGCGGTGACTCCGACGTCGGCGGACGCTGGCCACCCGCCCGCTGACAGGCTCACCCGCCCTCCGGGAGGGCGACGACCGGTACCTCGGCGTCCCGGATCAGACGTCGGGCGACGTCGCCGGTGAGCCACGAGACGATCCGCCCCCCATCGCGGGGGACGAACACCACCGCGTCGGCGCCGACCTCCTCGGCGACGTCGAAGACGGTCTCGACGACGTCGGTCCCGTAGCGGATCTCGGTGTCGACGGTCCCGTTTGCGGCCGCGAGCGGGCCCCGTGCCCGCCCGAAGACCTCCTCGGCGTACTCCTCGCGGGCGGCCATCGGCGCCTTGTCGACGCCGCCGCCGGCTTTCTCGATCACGTGGACGACGACGGCCGTCGCCGTCTCCCCGAGTCGCGGGGCGAGTGCGCTCGCGGTTCGCTCGGCGTCGTCGGGGTCCGCGGCCGGAACCACCACGCGGCCGGTGAACTGCAGGCTCATACCCACGACTCCGCCCGCAGGATACAAAAAGCCGTGCCGTTCACCGCCCGTCCGTCGTCCGCGGTGACGGGACGCCGACCGACCCGGGACTCGATCGACCGATTCACGGGATCGTCTGGTTTCTGAGTCCGTCGGGGGATCCCGTCTCGCGGAGCCGTCGGACGTTCTCGGCGAGGATGTCCGCCAGCCGTTCGTAGTACTCCGGGGTGTGGCCGGCGTTGTGGGGGGTTATCCGGACGTTTCCAAAGCCCCACAGCGGGTGGTCGGCCGGCAGGGGTTCGGGGTCGGTGACGTCCAGGGCGGCTCCCCGGATCGCGTTCGACCGGGTGGCGTCGACGAGCGCGTCGGTGTCGACGACGGGTCCGCGGGCGACGTTGATTACGACGGCGTCGGGCGGCAGCGTCTCGAACGCCGCCGCGTCGATCAGCCCGCGGCTCTCCTCGGTCAGCGGACAGGCGAGCACGAGATACTCCGTCCGGGCGAGTGCGGCCTCGAACCCCTCGCCGGAGAGCCCGACGACTTCGTCGGCCGGCCCGCCTTTCTCCGGGCTGTACCGGGCGCCGACGGTCTCGACGCCGAACGGCTCCAGCCGTTCACAGACGGCCGTTCCGATCGCCCCGAGGCCGACGACCGTCACCGTCGACCCCTGGAGCTCGTCGGCTTGGTAGTGGCGCCACTCCCGGCGGCGCTGTCGTCTCTCCGCGACGTGGAATCGCCGGACGAACGCGAGGATCGCCCCGAGGACGTGTTCGCCGATGTTCGGCCCGTGGACCCCCGAGGCGCTGGTCACCGTCACGCCACGCTCGCAGAGCGCGTCGGTCGGCAGGTGACCGGTTCCGGCGTACGAGCAGGCGAACAGTTCGAGTTCGTCGGCGACCTCGAGCAGCGCCGGATCGATCGTCACCCCGGTCGCGACGGTTGCGTCCCGGATCGCCTCGCGCTCTTCTGACTCCGTCCGCGCGAGCGTGACCGTGACCTCCGGCAGCCGCTCGCGGATCGCCTCGGCGTAGCTCTCGATCGGCATTCCGTGGACGCCCCGTCGCAACACGAGTACGTCGGGTTCGGTCGACATGCCCGAGTGACGGAGCCGCGGGGTCAAGAAACGTGCCGTTCCGGCGACGGACCCACCGTTCGCCAACGACGAGTCCACCAGCCGTCAGCGACGGGTTCACCGATCGCCGGCGGCGGACTCACTCGAGCAGCGCCAGGAGGTACTCCCGGCCCGCCAGTCGGTCCGCGAGGTCGCCGTGAGCGAGCACGTAGTGGCCGTCGTAGCCGTCGCCCTCCAGCCGGTCGAACAACCACTCGAAGTCGATCTCGCCGTCCCCCGGCGCGAGGTGTTCCTCGTGGGTGCCGCGGTTGTCGTTGAGCCGGACTTCCCCACAGCGGTCGATCCCCATAGCGTCGACGAAGCCGCCGATCCCGACGGGGTGGAGGTTCGCGTGTGGCGGGTTGAACGCCCAGCCGAGCCCCGTCGTCGGCAGCGCCTCGAAGAACCGCTCACACTCCGCCGGGGAGGCCGGGACGTAGTGGACCTCGGCGCGGTCGGGTTCGGGGTTGTGGTTCTCGAGCAGGAGCGTCACGTCGGTGCCGGCGGCCAGCTCGAGAGTCCGTTCCAGTCGGTCGATCGCGGCCTCGAACCGCCGCTCGACGTCCGAGCTGAAGTGGTAGCCACCGTGGACGACGAGCCGGTCGGCACCGACGGCGTCGGCGACTTCGACGTACGCCGCGAGGTAGTCGTCGGTCGCCTCGTCGACGAACGGCGCGACCTCGGCGACGTTCACGGCCGAGTGGGTGTGGAGCCCGACGCTCACGCCGCGCTCCTCGGCGAGTTCGCGGATCGCCGCCGCTTCCCCGTCGGGGAGCCCGTCCGCGAGCGCCGCCTCCGCCTTGAGGTCGATATACCGGACGCCGTGCTCGCCGGCCCACTCGACGGCCTCCCGGATCCCGAGCAGCTCGCCGACCTCGATCCCGATCCGGTCGGCGAGGCTCACCGGACCACCTCACTGGCTCCTCCCGCCAACCCGTCCGACCATGCCCTCGTCGATCCGTTCGTCCGTTTCCCGGTCCGCCGACGTCCTCCGGTCCGATTCGCTCTCATCTCCGGATCGGTTGGGCACGTGCCGACTTGGAGATGGTGGATCTCCGGTGCGTTGATACGGACGCCGCCGGTAGTTCGACCGATGGCAACCGACGCGACCACGGCCGAGGCCTACGACCGGCTCGTAGAGCGGATCGAGCGGATCTCGAACGTCGGCAACGCCGCCGGCGTGTTGCGGTGGGACCAGGAGGTGATCATGCCCGAGGCGGGCACCCCGGCCCGGGCGAAACAGCTCTCCACGCTCTCCTCGATCGGCCACGAGCTGCTGACCGACGAGGAGACGGGCGAGCTGCTCGCGAGCCTCGAATCAGTCGAGCTCGATCCCGAACGAGCCGCCGTCGTCCGGGAAGTCAGACGGAAGTACGACCGGGAGACGAGCGTCCCCGGCGAGCTCGTCGAGAAGCTCTCGGAGGCGACCACGAACGCCCACCCCGTCTGGCGTCGGGCCCGCGAAGACGACGACTTCGAGGCGTTCGCGCCCACCTTAGAGGAGCTCGTCGAGCTCAAACGAGAGTACGCGGCCCACGTCGATCCCGACGCGGATCCCTACGCCGTGCTCTTTGCCGACTACGAGCCGTACCTCGAGCTCGAGACCGCCGAGGCGGTGTTGGGGGAGCTCCGGGACGCCCTCGTCGAGCTGATCGACGCCGTCGCCGACAGCGACGCCGAGCTCGCCACCGACGCGTTCGCGGGCGAGTTCGACGCCGACGCCCAGGAGGCCCTCTGCCGGGACGCCTTAGACGCGCTGGGCTACGACTGGGATCGCGGCCGGCTCGATACGGCTCCCCACCCGTTCTCCTCGGGGACGCAGTTCGACGCCCGCGTGACCACGCGCTTCGACGAATCCGACCCCCTCGGCTCGCTGACCTCGACGATCCACGAGTTCGGCCACGCCAACTACACCCTCGGACTCCCCGACGACGCCTACGGCACGCCGCTGGGGCAGGCCCGCGATCTGACCGTCCACGAGTCCCAGTCCCGGCTCTGGGAGAACCACGTCGGGCGCTCGCGGGCGTTCTGGGAGTTTTTCCTCCCGACGGTCCGCGAGCGGTTCCCCGACCTCGCCGAACTCACCGCCCGGGAGGCTTACGAGGCCGCCAACCAGGTGTACGACGACAACCTCATCCGCGTCGAGGCCGACGAGCTGACCTACCACCTCCACATCGTGATCCGTTTCGAGATCGAACGCGAGCTGATCGCGGGCGACCTCGAGGTCTCGGCGGTCCCCCACGTCTGGAACGAGAAGTACGAGGAGTACCTCGGCGTCCGCCCGGAGACGGACACGGAGGGCTGTCTCCAGGACATCCACTGGTCTCACGGCTCCTTCGGCTACTTCCCGACGTACTCGCTCGGCTCGGTGCTCGCAGCACAGCTGTACGCCGCCGCCGAGGACGACCTCGGCGAGCTCGACGGACGGATCCGGGAAGGGAAGTTCGACGATCTGAACCGGTGGCTCCGCGAGAACGTCCACGCCCACGGCCAGCGGTACACGACCCCCGAGCTCGTCGAACGGGCGACCGGCGAGGCGTTCACCGCCGACCCCTTCCTCGAGTACGTCGAGGGAAAGTACGGCGAGCTGTACGGGCTAGAGACGTAGCGAGACGCCGTTGACCGCCGTCGGCAACGACGTCGCGCTGGCCGCCATCGGCAACGACGTCGCGCTGGCCGCCGTCGGCCTCCTCAGCGTGCGATCAGCACCGACGCGTCGGTCTTCCGGCTGACCCGTTCGACGGTGCTCCCGAGGAGGGCGTCGGCGACGTTCGTCCAGCCGGAGGCCCCGAGGACGACGAGATCGACACCTTCCTCGTCGGCGTAGTCGACGATCCGTTCCTGAGCTACCCCCCGTTCGACCGCCGTTACACAGTCGACACCCGCCTCCGCGGCCATCCCGGCGACGTCGCCGGTCACCTCCTCCGCGTACGCCTCGCTTTCCTCCCGGACGTCGGCCTGCTCGCCGGTCATCGGCGGCACGATGGCGTCGATGTTCTCGATGACGTACAGCGCGTGGAGCGTCGCGTCGGCCCACGCCGCGAGTTCGACGGCCCGCTCGGAGGCGGCCACGGCCGGATCGCTCCCGTCAGTCGCGACGAGGATCGTATCGTACATTCCAGTCACCGTGTGGATATATAC
>LKNG01000135.1 GCA_001564115.1 Natrialbaceae archaeon Tc-Br11_E2g8
CCGAGCAGTTCGGCCCACGCCGCCTCGAGGGCGTTCTCCCGGACCGTCCCGCCGAAGGTCGTCCCGTACTCCGACTCGACGGCCTCCGCGGCGTCGTCGACGATCGCCCGCAGAGCGTGGTGGGTGACCCGATCACGGTCGGCGACCCCCTCGGCGACGGTCGCCGCGAACGTGGCGGTCGCGTCGGCGGCCTTGTTCGCGGTGGCCGCCTCGACGGCCCCCTCGACGTCGGCGGGCTCGCCGTCGTCCGGCGGCGTCCACCCCAGCTCCCGGCCGAAGTGACGATCACGGAACGCGTCGGCGATCGAGTCGGCGGTCTTCCTGCCGACCCGGGTGAACTCGCCTTTGAGGAAGCCAGACACCGAGTGGGAGTCGGTCGCCGACAGCATCTTGATCACGGTGCCCAGCTCGACGCCGTGGGGGTGTGGGCGGATCTCCTCGGTCTCCTCGGGCAGCCGGTCGGTGGCCCGCTCGAACTTGAAGTGGGCGTCTGGCTCGCGGAGCTCGATGCGGGCGTGGGGGTTGACGACCGCGGTGTGTTTCACGTAGTCGTGGAGCTGGCCCCGGGCGCGCATGTTCGCCTCCATCTCGAGTTCGATGCGCGTCCCGTGGGGGCGGTCCCAGCTCGTCGTCTCCTCGACGCTGATCTCGGGTTCGTTCTCGTCGGTGTCGATGATCAACTCGAAGTACTGGGCCTCGCTTGCCCCCTGGGTCCGGCTGGTGATCCGCGCCGGTTTGCCGCTCGTGAGCTGGCTGTAGAGGACGGCAGCGGAGATCCCGATCCCCTGCTGACCTCTAGTCTGTTCTCTGACATGAAATCTGGATCCATATAATAATTTACCGAATACCTTCGGAAGTGAATCCTTCGTCAAACCGGGTCCGTTGTCCTCTATTACGATCTTGTAGTAGTCACCCGATTCCGTTATCTCGATGTAAATATCGGGTAGTATATCTGCCTCCTCGGCGGCGTCGAGGGAGTTGTCCACGCCCTCTTTGACCGCGGTGACCAGCCCGCGGGCCCCGCTGTCGAAGCCGAGCATGTGCTTGTTCTTCTCGAAGAACTCGGCGATGGAGATCGCCCGCTGGCTCTCGGCCAGCTCCTCGGCGATCCCCGCCTCCTCGCCGAGCGTCGCCTGGAAGGACGTCATCACGCCCCGGTAGCGTCGGGGGCGTTAAAACGTTCCCGTTGGCGGGGCGAAAGTGAACGTCGACCGGGAGCCCGGATCGGGACCCTGTCACGCCCTCTCGCGCTCGCGCGCGTACGTGAGCTTTATAAGACGCCGTGCGCTATCCGGGGACAGGTTTTCATGTCCCAGGACAGCGAGTACGGTGCCGGGCAGATCCAGGTTCTCGAGGGTCTGGAGGCCGTACGCAAACGGCCAGCGATGTACGTCGGCTCTACGGACTCCCGAGGGCTCCATCACCTGGTGTACGAGGTGGTGGACAACTCGATCGACGAGGCGCTGGCGGGCCACTGTGAGGAGATCACGGTCACGATCGGCGCCGACGGGAGCGTCACCGTGGCCGACGACGGGCGGGGGATCCCGGTCGACACCCACGAGGAGTACGACCGGCCCGCCCTGGAGGTGATCCTCACGGTGCTTCACGCCGGCGGGAAGTTCGACGGGAAGTCCTACCAGGTCTCCGGCGGGCTCCACGGCGTCGGCGTCTCGGTGGTCAACGCCCTCTCCGAACGGCTCGACGTTACCATCAGACGCGACGGCGGCGTCTTCACCCACGCCTTCGAGCGCGGCGAACCGATCGGCGAGATGGAACGGATCGGCTCGCTCGAACCGGGCGCCGACACCGGCACGGAGATCACGTTCCGGCCGGATCCGGAGATCTTCGAGACCGACGAGTTCGCCTTCTCGACGCTCTCGAACCGCCTCCGGGAGCTCGCTTTCCTCAACTCCGGGGTCCGGATCGCCCTCCGGGACGAACGCGCGCCCGAGGCGGACGTCCGCGAGGAGGTCTACGAGTACGAGGGTGGCATCCGGGAGTTCGTCGAGTACTTAAACGAGAGCCGGTCGGCGATGCACGAGGACGTCATCTACTTCGAAGACGAGGACCGGAACATCCAGGTCGAGGTGGCGATGCAGGCCACAGAGGAGCTCCAGGGATCGATCCACGCCTTCGCGAACAACATCAACACCCGCGAGGGCGGCAGCCACCTCACCGGGTTCAAGACCGCACTGACCCGCTGTGTCAACGACTACGCCAACGCGAACGACCTGCTCTCCGACCTCGATGGCAACCTCAAAGGCGAGGACATCCGGGAGGGGCTCACCGCGGTGGTCTCGATCAAACACCCCGACCCGCAGTTCGAGGGCCAGACGAAGACCAAGCTGGGCAACTCCGAGGTCCGGGGGATCGTCGAGAGTGCCGTCCACGAGGGGGTCTCCACGTACTTCGAGGAACACCCCGACACCGCCGAAGCGATCGTCGCGAAAGCCGTCGAGGCCGCGAAAGCCCGCAAGGCAGCCAAGAAGGCCGAGGAGCTCACCCGCCGGAAGTCGGCTCTGGAGTCGACGTCGCTGCCGGGGAAACTCGCGGACTGTCAGAGCCGCGATCCGGGGGAAGCCGAGCTGTTCATCGCGGAGGGTGACTCCGCCGGCGGCAGCGCCAAACAGGCCCGAAACCCCGAGTTCCAGGCCGTCCTCCCGATCCGGGGGAAGGTGCTCAACGTCGAGAAACACCGCCTGGATCGGATCCTCGAGAACGAACAGATCCGGAACATCATCACCGCGATCGGCACCGGGATCGGCGACGAGTTCGACCTCGACTCCCTGCGGTACGGGAAGGTGATCATGGCGACCGACGCGGACGTCGACGGCGCACACATCCGGACGCTCCTGCTTACGTTCTTCTACCGGCACATGCGTCCGTTACTCGAGAACGGTCACGTGTACGCGACCCAGCCGCCGCTGTACCGCATCCGGTACCGGGGGGAGACCTACGACGCGATGACCGACGCCGAGCGCGACGAAATCGTCGCCGAGCGGTGTGACGGAAATCCGACGCAGATCCAGCGGTTCAAGGGGCTCGGCGAGATGAACCCCGAACAGCTGTGGGACACCACGATGAACCCCGAGAACCGCATCCTGAAACGGATCACGATCGAGGACGCCGCCGCGGCCGACAAGATGTTCTCCGTGCTCATGGGTGACGCCGTCGGGCCGCGAAAACAGTTCATCAAGGATCACGCCCCGGAGGCGGAGTGGGTCGACATATGAGCTCCGAGCTGCCGGATCCGGGCGACGTCGAGGCCGCACGGATCGAGACCGTCCGGATCGAAGACGAGATGGAACAGAGCTACATCGACTACGCGATGAGCGTCATCGCCGGGCGGGCGCTGCCTGACGTCCGGGACGGGCTCAAACCCGTCCACCGGCGGATCCTGTACGCGATGGGCGAGATGGGAGTCTCGAGTGGCAGCTCCCACCGCAAGTCCTCCTCGATCGTCGGGGAGACGATGGGTGATTACCACCCCCACGGCGACAGCGCGATCTACGACACCCTCGTCCGGATGGCCCAGCCGTTCAGCATGCGTCACCCGCTGGTCGACGGCCAGGGCAACTTCGGCTCGATGGACGGCGATCCGCCCGCGGCGATGCGGTACACCGAGGCACGGATGGCGCCGATCGCCGAGGAGCTGCTCGCGGACATCGGGAAAGACACCGTCGACTTCCAGTCGAACTACGACGACCGCTTGGAGGAGCCGACGGTGTTGCCCGCCGCCTTCCCGAACCTGCTCGTCAACGGCTCCTCGGGGATCGCCGTCGGGATGTCGACGAACATCCCCCCACACAACCTGGGGGAGGTGATCGACGCGACGATCGCGCTGATCGAGGATCCCGGGATCACCGTCGAGGGGCTGATGGAACACGTCAAGGGTCCCGACTTCCCGACCGGGGCGAACGTCGTCGGCCGGGACGCGATCTACTCGGCGTACGCCACCGGCCGGGGCCGGCTGCGCGTCCGCGCGGAGTACGAGATCGAGGAGTGGAAATCCGGACGCGAGCGGATCGTGATCACGGAGGTGCCCTTCCAGGCCAACAAGGCCCGGCTCGTCGAGCGGATCGCCGAGGACGTCACCGACGGCGCACTCGAGGGAATCTCCGATCTCCGGGACGAGTCCGACCGCGACGGCGTCCGGGTCGTGATCGAGCTCAAACGCGGCGCGAACGCCGACGTCGTCGAGAACCGGCTGCTCGAGAGCCACCTGGAACGCACCTTCGGGGTGATCAACCTCGCGCTCGTCGACGGCCAGCCGAAGGTGCTCACGCTCAAAGAGAGTCTGGCGGAGTATCTCGCCCACCGCAAGGAGGTCGTCCGCCGGCGAAGCGAGTACGAGCTGGCCGAGGCGACCGACCGCGCACACATCCTCGAGGGTCGGCTGCGGGCGCTAGAGAACGTCGACGACGTCGTCGAGACGATCCGGGAGTCGGCCGATCGCTCGGGAGCGCGGGAGGCGCTCGTCGAGCGCTTCGAGTTCTCTACGGCCCAGGCCGAACACGTCGTGCGGATGCAGCTGGGCAGTCTCACCTCGATGGAGGCCGCCGAGATCGAATCGGAGTACGAGGAGATCCAGGCCGAGATCGAGCGTCTGGAGGCGATCCTCGCGAGCGAGTCCGAACTGCTCGCGGTCATCGAACGGGAGCTCCGGGAGATCCGCGAGGCGTACGCCGAGGAGCGCCGGACCACGATCCTCGAGGACCAGGGAGCCGTCACCCACGAGGACCTCATCCCCGAGGAGGACGTCCTGGTCGTGATGACCGAGGACGACTACGTCAAACGGATGCCTCTCGACGCGTTCGATCCCCAGGGCCGTGGCGGCAAGGGGATCATCGGCGCGGACGTCAAGGAAGGCGACCGGGTGACGTCGGTGTTCCGGGCGAACAGCCACGACTACCTGCTGTGTTTCACCACGGCGGGAGAGGTCTACCGGCTGAAGACCTACGAGATCCCGGAGATGGGCCGGACGGCCCGGGGGAAGTCGGCGGTCAACATCCTCGATCTCGACCCCGACGAGGAGCTGACGGCCATCGTCGACACCGACGCGCTCGCCGACGACGAGTTCGTGACGATGGTCACGCGAAACGGCTACGTCAAACGGACCGCCGGCGGGGAGTTCGAGAACATCCTCTCGACGGGGATCATCGCGGCGAACTTAGAGGAGGGCGACGCGCTCGTCGACGTCGAGGTCACCGACGGCACGACCGACCTCGTGATCGCGACCGAAGGCGGGATGACGATCCGCTTTGCCGAGAGCGAGGTCCGTCCGATGGGACGGACCGCGCGTGGCGTCCACGGAATCGACCTCCGGGAGGGCGACGCCGTCGCGGGGCTGGTCGCGACCGACGGGGACGACGACCGGTCTCTCCTGACGGTG
This sequence comes from Natrialbaceae archaeon Tc-Br11_E2g8, assembly GCA_001564115.1. Taxonomy (GTDB): domain Archaea; phylum Halobacteriota; class Halobacteria; order Halobacteriales; family Natrialbaceae; genus Tc-Br11-E2g8. Next base: position 5,393 of record LKNG01000135.1, read on the forward strand.
ACCCGAAACGGCTACGGGAAGCGAACCCCCCTCGCGGAGTACCGGAGCCAGTCGCGGTACGGGAAGGGGTTGATCGACATCAAGACCGACGGACGGAACGGCCCCGTCACCGAGGTCAAAGCCGTCTCGGACGACGACGGGCTGGTGATAATGTCGGAACGAGGCCAGATTATGCGGACGCGGGCGAGTGAGGTTTCCCGGGTCGGCCGGAACACGATGGGCGTGATCGTGATGGACGTCGAGGCCGGAGACGCGGTCTCGAGCGTCGACGTGCTGCCGGGGAGTGACGGCGACGTGCTGCCGGAGGGAGAATCGGACGGCTAGTGCTCGGGCTCCTCGGCGGGTGCGATCATATCGTCGATCCGCAGGATGAGGATGTTGTTCGTGTCGTCTTTGCCGTCGACGGTGCCCTCGATGAGCAGCTTCGACAGCGGCGTCGGGCCGACGGTCACGGCGTCTCCCTCGGCGATCTGGGTGACGGTCCCCTGGACGTGGACCTCGGCGCGACAGAGGTCGGGGTGGTGGACACTCGAGAGGTCGATCTCCTCGACGATGACGTCGACGTCCTCGCCCTCGTGTTCGAACGGCACCGCCGCTGGGTCGTCCATCTGCTGGATCTCGAGGGCCTCGTAGGCCGCTGCCGTCGGCTTGTAGCCGCCTTTCGGTCCCGGTACGCCCTCGACGAGCTGGAGGGCCTTCAGGCTCTGCATCTGGTTGCGGATGGTGCCCGGGTTGCGATCGACCTGCTGGGCGATCTGTTCGCCCTTGATCGCGTCCTCGGCGTCGTTGTGGAGGTTCGTCAGCGCCCGCAGGATCTTCTTCTGGCTGGGGGTCAGCTCGATCGATGACATGGCGGGACCTTCGTGGTTGATTCGCTTAAACCCGGCGAATGGTCGAGTCGATCGTCCGAACGTTCTCGACGAACGCGGTCGGAAACCCGACGTTCGGTTGGTTCGATCAGCCGGGGATGATCCAGCCCTCGACGATGACGTCCTCGAGGACGAACATGAGCGCGACGCCGACGACGAACGTCGCGGCGTTCAGCCGCGTCAGGAGGGTGCCGGCGTCGAACCGGATGAGCCCGACCATCTCGACGAGCACCTGGAGGATCGCGCCGACGGCGATGGCGAAGAAGACGGCCGCGAGCAGCGCGGAGTCGGCGAGACTGCCGATCCAGCCGCCGAAGATCACGGGCGAACCCGCGATGATCCCCATGGCGGCGAAGTGATACAGCGGCGGCGTCTCCGTATCACGGGCGACGGCAGCGACGATCGTCGGCCCCTCGGTGACGTTGTGCATGATGTAGCCGACGACCAGCAGGGTGACGAGCGTCGCGTCGCCCTGGACGAAGGCGACGCCGATACCCAGTCCCTCGCCGATGCTGTGGAGTCCGAGGGCGATCGCCACGAGGTAAGCGATCCGGAGGCCGCTTCGTTCGCCACCGACGCTCGTCCGCTGGCGCCACCGACCGAGCGCGTACATCGCGCCGAACGTCCCGAAGACACCGAGGACGACCAGCCCGCCCGCGAGCGCGGTCCGGTCGGCCTCGAACGCGTGTTCGATGGCCTCCTCGGTCATCTCGAAGGCGATGAACGCGAGCACGCCCGCCGCGAGGGCGAGAAACGCGTGCAAGTACCGGTGTTCGAGCGTCCGGATGAACGGGAACCAGAGCATCCCGATGGCAACCGGGACGATCCCCGCGATCGCGCCGACGACGGCGAGCAGCCAGAGGATCTCGAGCGTGCTCGCCTCGTCGATCGCCTCGACGTCGCCGAACGGCGACGTCGACCAGAGGACAGCGAGGACGACGGCGAGGATCACGACCGGGCCGACGACGTAGGCAGTGCGGATCGCCGTCCGACGGATCGTCCGACCGTCGGTCACCGACGACCACTCCGGCTTGGCTTCGACATGCAGCTGGATTAGACAGGGCTAAACTAATATGTTGTGGAGTCGATCGAAGG
>LKNG01000136.1 GCA_001564115.1 Natrialbaceae archaeon Tc-Br11_E2g8
AGGTTGTCACAGGTGACCGACAGCCACACGTTCTCGACGCCGTGTTCCTGGCCGTGTCCGAGCAGGCCACGGATCAGCTGTGTCCCCACGCCGAGTGACTGGTCGGCCGGCCGGACGAACACGAGGAGTTCGGCCGTCTCGGCGTGTGGGACCAGGGCGGCGTGTCCGATGACCTCCCAGTCGTGTCTGGCGACGACGTTCAACCCGTCTTCTAAGTGTGGGCTCACCCACTCTCGGATCTCCGCGTCGGTCCGTGGCGGCAGCCCCCGTGTCGCCGGCTCGTCGAACGCCGCGTACATCTCCACGAGCGGCTCCGGCCCCCCGTCGTAGGACTTTACCGTTATCTGTCGGCCCGCCCTGTCGGTGACGGAGAGTGGCGGTCGTGGGAACCGTCGATCGTGAGAGGAGAGGTCCATGGCGGGCGTTCGAATTCGACTCGCTAAACTCCACCGCTCGTTTCCGCGGCCCGGGAGCGTCGGCCGGGCGGCTCAGAACGGGAGGCTCCCGATCAGCCAGAACCCGACCCCGAGGGCCGCGGTGGACGCGATCATCGCGACCGCGATCGCGGCCATGTAGACGATGCCGATCCCCGCCGTTCGGAAGTCACGTGGCTCGGCGAACAGCCACGCGGCCAGCGTGACGTACACCGGCATCAGGAGGATGACGAGCAAGACGACCATCCCGATCGGTGGGAGGCTCATTCGGCGCTCACCTCCGTCTTGTAGACCCTGGCAAGCGGAACGATCTTGATCGCGAGGACGAACAGAAGCGCCGCGATCACGATCGCCCCGAGCGTGATGACCCACTCGACGAGCGTCGGCGAGTAGCTCCCCGTGAAGCCGGGGAGGTTCGGGAACAAAAGCGGCTCGACGACCGTCAGGTTCGATTTCACCCAGACGCCGAGCAGGACCGACGCCGCGGCGAGGCTCTGGAGGCGCACCCCGAGCCGGTATTTCGCCGCTGCGAGGACGATCGTCGGCGCGGCGACCAGCAGGACCGACAGCCAGAAAAACGGCGCCAGCTCGCCGGCGATCATCGCGTCGCCGATGCGCTGTTCGAAAAACGGCGCCATGTCGGTGACGACGGTGACGACGTCGTTGAACAGCACGACCAGCCAGACGAAGCCAAACAGCGTCAGCGCCTGACCCAGCCCGCGCATCACGGAGTTCGAGAGCTTATCCCGCCAGCTGTACCGCAGCCGGAGGAGCCCGGCGGTCAGGGTCACGAGCGCGGCACCGGTCACCAGCCCGCCGGCCAGAAACACCATCCCGCGCTCGGAGCCGAAGTAGCCGGGCTGACCGCCGACGACGCCCATGAGCAAGCCGGGGATCATGCCGGCGGTAAACGCCAATACGATCAGACCGAGACCCAGCCACTTGCGCATCGACTCGAGTTTCGGGATCTCCGCGTCGGTCGCGCCGAGGCTCACGACGCGTTTCACCGCGTAGGTGTGAACGGGGAGGTCGTCGTCCATCTGGAGGAAGTCGAGCCGCAAGGAGAGGACGACCATCGTCACGGTGAACACTAGAAGCGTCGTCACGAAGGTCACGTCCCAGGCGAGCGGCGAGTGCATCACCGTCTCGTGCCACCGACTGAGGACGATCAGCACCCGGTGGGGCGTCCCCAGATCGATGACGATGAGCCAGGCGGCGCTGATGCCACAGATGAACGCCCAGATGTTGGCGATCCGCGCGACCATCTCGTAGGCATCGAGTTCGTTGAACCGGATGTAGCCGGTTATCGCCAGCGTTCCGACCGCCATGCCGGCGAACCACTCGAACGTACCGATGTACAGCCCCCAGGTCGCGCCGGCCTGGGTGCCCTGCTGTGCCAGGTCGGTCGTCGCCAGCCCCTGTTGGACCTGGTGGATGATCGCCTCGAGGGTGAGCAAGGCCCCGACCACCAGGGCGGCCACCACGACGAGATACCGCTTTGAGATCCCCCGGAGATGATCGAGGGAGTAGTCCGTCCTAGCTGCCATCGTCGTCACCTCCGATGGCGGGGTACTGGACCGGTGATCGCCCGGTCCGCTGCCGGGTGAGATCCCGGTCCATGTCCTCGACGGTTCGTGGCCCCTCGACCGGCGTCGAGTCCGGCGAGGGCTCGTTTCCGACGTAGACGATGTTCGGTTCGGTACCCCGGTCTTCCAGCAGCCGGAACGTGGAGGCGTCCTCGTCGAGCTCCTCTAGGTACTGACGCGGCGCGCTCTCCTCGTCTTCGATGTTGCCGAAGTGGATCACGTCGACCGGGCAAATCTCCTCGCAGGCGGTCGTCCCCTGTAGCTCCTCGTCGTCGGAGTCCTGACGGTGGACACAGAACGTGCACTTGCCCATCACGCCTTTCGGTGGGTTGCCACCGGTGTGGAGGCCGTCGGCGGACTCGCGTGGCTCGTCTATGTCGTGGAGGTCGTCGAACTCCTCCAGTTCGTGTGGCTCCCCCCACTGGAGGTAGTTGACGCCGTACGGACACGCGACCTCACAGTACCGACAGCCGATACAGGCGTCGTAGTCGGTGAGCACGATCCCGTCGTCCTCACGCTGGTACCGGGCGACGACGGGACAGGCAGCCTCACAGGGTGCGTCCGAGCAGTGTTGACACGGACGTGGCAGGTACTCTTCGGTGTCCCTGTAGTCGTCCTCGACGTACCGGTGGACGAACATCCACAGCGCGTCCGCCGTGTTGTTGTTCTCCTCGCTACAGGCTTCGACACACTGGAGACAGGCGATACAGTCGTCGGTGTCGATCACCATCCCCATCTGGACGTCGCCGTCGTCCTCCTCGTCGTCCTGTGCGACCACGTTGCCGGCCATCCCCTCCAGACCGCTGAGGCCGACCGCCGCGGCGCCGAGAACGCCGGCGGTTTTCAGCATCGATCGGCGGGACGGGTCGCCGCCGGGGACGCCGGGTGTCGGACCCGATCCGCCGCCCCCGCCGCCCCCACCGGCCGCGGCCCCGTCGGCCGAGTCGGTGTTCGGCCACGCGCTCTCCGAGCCGCCCGACGTCCACGTCTCGAGCCGGTCGTCGACGCCGAACTCCGCTATGACCTCCTCGTGGTAGCGTTCGTGAAACTCCGCTTCGGATAGCTCGCCGGCTGCCAGTCGTTGTGCGTCGCGACCGAGTCGCTTGCCGAGTTCGGTGTCGTACTCGACCGTCCCGAGTCGCTCCTCCGCGTCCGTCTCCCACGCCTCGTCGAAATCCAGCGGCGCCGATGTATCAGTGGGCATCGTCTCTCACGGACTGTGCTACTCACGGCTGTACCATCGGTGTTCGTCGTGATAATACACGCCTTGAAGTACCCCACCCCGTGAGCCGCCACCGCGAGCGCGACCTCACCGGCCGTTTCGCCGCTGTGTGCCCGCTCGGGTGAGTTCCCGATCGTTCGGTAGCCGGGGAGCGAACTGGGTCCGGAGCCGGCGCTGGCTACCCGTAAGTTCCCTCTACGGTGTCGAACAGCTCCGATACCAGCTTCGACTCCACGGCACTGAGACGCTGGGAGACCGCGGATTTCGAGATGTCGAGTTCGTCGGCGAGTCCACCGAGGTCGGTCCGTCTCGGCCGGTCGTAGTAGCCGTTCTCGACGGCGACGCGGACGGCTTCCCGCTGTTTCTCGGTGACCCCGTTGGCTTCGAGCTCGAGGATCGGCTCGTCGCGTCCCCCCTCCGACTGGCTGATCCGCTCGAGGCGAACCCCGGCGCCGGCCTCCCGGAGGGCGCCGACGATCTCCGAGAGCGTCGCCCTGTCGGTCGTCGACAGCGAGAGAATCAACTCGCCGTCGTCGAACCCCTCGATCGTCCGCACGCAGTCGTAGTCGTCGAAGATCGGACAGATACAGCCCTCGCCGATCTCCCCGCCGAGCAGCTGTGGGTACTCCTCGCCGGCCACCGTCGCCTCGGCGAGACACCGACACTCCCCGTCGTCGTCGACGACGTTCTGTCTGACGCTGTGGCCGCTCTCGCCCGCCGCCAGCAGCGCACAGCCGCCCTCGGGACGGGGCTCGACCCGAAAGCGGGCCCGGAGGTGGGCGTCGGTCGTCTCCGGTCGGCGTCGACGACCGGCGGTATCGGGTGACATCTCGTTCGAGAGATAGACCAGACGGCATATAACGGGTCCAGCCCGTTCCCACGTCTCTGGAACGCGCCCGTCTCGTCCGGTCGTCGCCGTCAGTGTCCACTCTGTGGGTCGTCGTCCGACGGTTCGCCCCGTCCGGCCATCGTTCCGACCGATCGGGTGCGCTCTGCTCCCCTCGACCCGACGGAAATTCGCCCGACCCGACGGGAATCCGCCGTCGATCGCCTCCCTTTCCCCGAAACCCTCCGTCCGTTTATTTCCGTTCCCGAACGCTGATGCACGGTCCCGCTAGAGTGTCTCACCCATGTCCGAGCCCCCGTTCGACTACGGCCGCTACGAGGAGGGACGTCACGTCAACTACTGGCGGCTGAACCGTCCGCTCCGCCGGGAGGCGAGACGGGCCTACCCCGACGCGGCGTTCGCGTGGGCCGAGCCGAAACTCGACGCCTTCGGCGCCGCCGTGGGGGACACGATCGCCGACAACGCCGACGTCGTCGACGAGCACGGGCCGGAGCTGCGGACACACGACAGGGACGGCGAGTCCGCAAACGAGGTCCGCTACCACCCGGCACAGCTGGAGAACGAACGGCTGGTCTACGGGAGCGGTATCGTCGCCGACGCGTTCCGTCCGCCCCCGGACCGCGAGAAGCCAGTCGGCCTCCTGCACACGCTCACGTTGCAGCTGTTGCTCGCGTACGCCGACACGGGGCTCGTCTGTGCACAGTCGATGACCGCCGGCGCGGCGCTGGTACTCGAGAACCACGACGAGGCCGGCCACTACGGGGCGTACCTCGAGGGGCTGACCGCCCGGGCGTACGACGACGTCATCGAGGGGGCGATGTTCCTGACCGAACGACAGGGCGGCAGCGACGTCGGCGCGATAGAGACGGTCGCCGAGCCCCGGTCCCCGCCGGGGGACTCGGACGACGCCACGGAGGCTCCGCCGGGGGACTCGGACGACGCCACGGAGGCTCCGCCGGGGGACTCGGACGACGCCACGGAGGCTCCGCCGGAGAACTCGGGCGACGCCACGGAGGCTCCGCCGGAGTCGCGCATCTACGAGCTCACCGGGACGAAGTGGTTCTGTTCGAACGTCGACGCGCAGGCGACGCTCGCACTCGCCCGCCGGCCGGAAGCTCCGGCGGGCACCGCCGGGCTTTCGATGTTTCTGGTCCCACACGTGTTGCCCGACGGTACGCTCAACGACCAGCGGTATCGTCGGCTCAAGGACAAACTCGGCACGACGAGCGTGCCGACGGGCGAGGTCGAGTTCGACGGGACGACCGCGTACTTGGTCGGCGAGCCCGAACGCGGCTTCGCGTACATGACGACGATGCTGAACTGGGAGCGGGTGACGAACGCGGTCGGCGCGGTCGGCATCGTCGGCCGGTGTCTACTCGAGAGTGCGATCCACGCCGCGAACCGCGAGGCGTTCGGCCGGCCGATCGCGGAGTTCCCGCTGATGCGGCGTGATCTCCTGGAGATGGCCGTCGACCACGAGGCGATCCTGGCGTTCGCGATGGAGACCGCCCGCCGGTTCGACCGCTACGAACGCGACCGCGACGACCGCGAGGCGTTCCGGCTGATGCGCCTGCTCGTCCCCGTCTCGAAACACTGCACGGCACAGGTCGCCCTCGAGACGACTTCCTACGCGATGGAGATCCGTGGTGGGAACGGCTACGTCAACGAGTTCGTCACCAGCCGGCTCTCCCGTGACGCCCACGCGCTCCCGATCTGGGAGGGGACCTCGAACGTCCTCGCACTCGACGTGTTGCGCGCGATCGAGCGCGAGGACGCTCACGAGGTGCTGTTCCCGTTCGTCCGGGCGCACCTCGACGCCGCGAGCCACCCACACCTGGTGGCTCTCGCCGAGACAGTCCGCGGGGAGCTAGAGGGGCTCGAGGAGGCGATCGCGGCGCTTTCGACCGCCACGGAGGCCGACGCCCAGCACGGGGCGAAGGAGCTGACCGAGTACGTCTTCGAGGTGGTCACCGGCGCCCTCCTGATCGAGCGCGCACAGCACGAACTCGGGCGGGACCACGACGCGCGCAAGGCGATCGTCGCGGAGCGGTTCGTCCGGCGGACGTTCGGCGACGACCGTGGGATCGCGGATGGGGCGGGCTCGGCGATGGAGCAGTTCGACGCCGTCGTCCGCTACGACCGTCTCGATCCGGCGGCGCTCGATCACCCGGCGTGACGGCCCGCTGGAGGGTCGGACGGGACCCGACCGCGGCCGACGGCTCACGCCTCACCGAGCCCCAGTGGATCCGCGGAGAGAACCCCCTCGACGACCGCCCAGCCGACGCGTCCGGCGTTCTCGATCGCCAGCGCGAGGCTCTCTTCGGTCCCGTCGAAGCTCTCCTCGACGGACTGGTCCGGCGCCGGCCGATCGTAGTTGGCGACCGCCCGGACGCTCAGATACCGCCCGAGGAGGCCGTGGCGGTCGAGGGCGGCTGCCGTCGCGGAGTCTTCCATCTGGGTCGTCGCGTACGGCTCGACGCCGTACCGCTCACAGAGGGCGTCGACCTCCCGGGCGTGGCGGGGCCCGTGCCAGAACTCGTCGCCGGCGACCGTCGGGCCGACGCCGACCGTCGGCTCGCCCCCTCCCGCCTCCGGATACCGGTCGGCGTACGCCTCGACCGCCGGATCGGCGGTCAGCTCGGCCCCGCGGGCCGTCCCGGCGGCGACCTCGACCAGTGTCGGGTCGAGCCGGCGGACCGACTCCCCGGGCTCGTAGGCGAGGGGCGCGACAGACGGCCCGCCGTCGTCCCGGTCCCACCGGTGTTTCCGGTCCCAGTCGACCACGACGTCCGCGAGGAATACCGAGCCGAGGGCGGCGCGCGCGGGCGCGGCCCCGGCGACGCCGGCCGAGAGCACGTACGCCCCGTCGAGGTCGATCGCCGCGCTCGCGAGGAGGGTCGCGACGGTCGTCGCCGCCTCGGCTTTCCCCAGGCCGGTCGTCGTCACCGCGACCCCGTCGCCGTCGAGGTACAGCGGGGAGTCGAGCCCCGGAACCGAGACGGCGTCGACGACGTCGGCACGCTCGAGCCACGGTCGGCGCTCGTCGATCCGCGGACCGCCGACGGCGGGCAACGCGAGCGCCCGCGGTCGGACGGGGTCGGTCGGATCGGGACGACGGGGTTCCGGGAGCGAACGGCCGGACATCGTTCGAGGCTCCCGCCCGGAGGGCAAGTGTCTCCCGGTTCCGGCGAGCCAGCTCTGTTGAAATCCTC
>LKNG01000137.1 GCA_001564115.1 Natrialbaceae archaeon Tc-Br11_E2g8
AACCTCGAGGGGACCATGGAGCGTCGTCGAAGCGGGGCGCGGGTCACGCGTCGAAACCCGAACCTGTCGAGCGGCGTCACACCGTCTCCGCGTATAACTCGAAAACTGCCGAGCGGCGTCACACCGTCTCGACGTGTAACTCGGCGCTGCCGGCCTCGCCGACCCACCGGACGGTGACGGTCGAGCCCGCCTCGACGTCCCGGAGGACGACCGTGTCGCCCTCGGTGGCCGTCTCCGATCCGCCGTCGGCCCACGAGCCCGTGGGCTCGCCGTCGACCTCGAGGCGCAGCTCCTCGGCCGGAACCGGTTCGCCGCCGGCGTGGCTGACGGTGACCCGGTCGTCGGTTCGTTCGACCGCGAACGTCGCCTCCGGCGGTCCGGCGGCGGACTCCCCCGGCGACGCGAGGAAGTCGCCGACGAGCCCGACCCCGGTCCCGATCGCCAACAGGAGTCCGCCGACGACGAGCAGGAAGGCGATCGCGATCCCGACGACGACGGCGAGGGACGTAATCGCGGTTCGCACCCCCCCGAGGGACGCTGCCATTGCCGACACGAGGGGCAACGGGGAGAAAAAGCCGTCGTCGTTCGATTGACTGGCTCGTCGCCGGCCACCCCTCGCCGGCAGATTTGAGCGTATCCGGCAGGCTTTTGCTCATGGTCGATCATTATCCCGCCGATGCGACTACCCGAAACGCGGGATCTGCTCAGCCGGGAGCTGACCTTCCCCGCCGACCACGACCGCGTCGTTGAGGCCGTCGGTGACGTCGAACTCGATCCCCCACAGGGCGAGCCGGAGACGATCGCCCAGGTGCTCGATCGCTCGGGCGCCGAGGAGTACGCCTCCGTCGACGAGGTGTACGACTCGCTGATCGGCTTCGTCAGCGACCAGTACATCGGCCGGAAGTTCTACGACGACCGGGGGACCAACCCGGACGATCCCGAGGTGTCGTTCTGATGGATCTGACGGTGATCTCCGGGGTCCCCGGCGTCGGGACCAGCGAGGTCTGTGAGCGGGCCCGTCGGTCGCTCGGCGAGGGGTACGAGCTGGTGAACTTCGGGGACGTCATGCTCGAGCAGGCGGCCGCCCAAGGGCTGATCGGCCGCCGGGACGAGATCCCGACCCTCCCGTTGCGCGATCTCGAACTGCTCCAGCGGCGGGCCGGGGAGTACGTCGCCGAACGGACCCGCGGCCGACAGGTGTTGCTCAACACCCAGCTCGTGGTCGCCACCACCCACGGCTACGTGCCGGGATTGCCCGAACCCGCCCTGACCGACGTCGACCCCGACCGGTTCGTCCTCGTCGAAGCCGATCCGGAGGTCGTCGCCAGCCGCCGCGAGGAAAGTGAGTACCGGACCTACCGGGAGAGCGGAGTCCGCTCGATCGGCTTCCACCAGGAGCTGCTCCGGTCGGCCGCGATGGCCCACGCGACCGATCGGCGGGTCCCGATCCGGCTGATCGAGAACACCGCCGACGCCGAGGACGCCGCCGCGGACCTGGCGGCCATCGTCTCCGAGGCCGACCCCCGGAGCTGAGCGTCCACCGGGAGCTGGGGATCCGTCGGGGGCTGGAGGTTCGGGGGGCCGAATGTACGAGGGAGCGTCGAATCAGACGCTCCCGGGTGGATCGATCGTCCCGTGGACGGCCCCGTAGATGCCGAAGATGTCCTCGTACCCCTCCTCGCTCGCGAGCACGGGGACGACCCCGTCACGGTCGAGCCGGTGGGTGTAGACGTCGTCTTTCGCGAACACCGCTCCCTCGGGGATCTCCTCGAAGTTGCGGTAGTAGACGTGGGGTTCGCCGCCGCCTTTCGGCACCTCCTCGTGGCCTTTGACGATCGTGGTCTCGGTGAACGTCGGCTCCTCGTCGGCGAGGACGCCGTGGGCCCGGAGGAACGCCTCGGTCGCCTCGAGACCGAACGCGACGGCCTCCTCGCTTCCCTGCCGACCGGCCTCGAGGCTGACCGACTGGGGTAGCGTCGAATCCATCGTCGTTCCCCGGAGCTCGCCGGCGTCGACCACGTACTCGATCGGCATCCCGGTCACCGTCCGGCGAACCGACTCCGTCAGCCGGCTGTAGATCGCAAACGGCGGCGGCACGCTGTGGGAAGTGTGGAGCGCGAGGATGGCGTCAGCGCCGTCGAGGACCGCCAGCAGCCGCGCCGCCAGCGCCGTCTCGTAGGCGTCGGCGTCGACGTCGCCCGGAAACTGCCGGTTCAGATCCGCCTCCGTGTACCGCACACCTGCCTCCAGCGCCGGCTCGTTGGCGACGACCAGCTGGACGGTCCCGTCGTCGACCTCGAGCCGGTCGATCAGCCGCTCGACGATCGCCTCGCCCGCCGGCTCGTCGCCGTGGATCCCGCCGACGACCGCGACGCGCGGGCGCCCGGAGCCCCGTTCGACCAGTTTCATACGTCCATCCAGGTGCTCGCGAATATAAAACTGGAGGCCCTCATCGACGATGTCTACAGGCGTAGAACCGAATCCCGACATCGGGATCGACGTCCGAGCGCAGCGTCCGGGGCCGTCCGGTGGAGAGTCACGGCATCGAGAACGAAATCGACGCCACCGTCCCCGAACAGCTATCGTACACGCAGCGGCAACTACTCGAACGCGTGGGATTGAAACGCCGATTTTCCGCGGTCGTGTTCGCGTACGTGTTCTACCAGCTGTTCACGACGTCGTTGTTGCTCGGAGACGAGACGACACAGCGATCGTTTCTCGTCTGTGCCACGCTGTCGGCCGTGCTGGTGCTCGTCTGGGTCGGCAGAGAACGTCTCCCGCCTCCGCTGGATCGACCGTTGGAGCTGTACAAACTGTCGATCGACGTCATACTCGTCATCGCAGCCGTCGTCTGGTTGCTAGGAGAGCCCGTCGCCCTAGAGCAGTGGCAACGTACCGGGCTCGCCGTCCTCGTCGTGTTTTTGCTCGTCAGAAACGCCACCGAGTTCACCGTCGCCGGCCTGCTCGCCCGGAGGGTAGACGAGGACGCTGCCGGCGTGTACTGCGGCGTCCTCGGCTATCTGTTTGGCCTCCTGTTCGGCGTTTCCACGGCAGTCGTGGGTGTCGAACTGCAGCTCCTCTGGACGATAACCGCGTTTGCAGTGGTGGCTCTGGCGGCACAGCTGCTGGTGTCCGCGGGGATGGTGGCGGATTTCCTGTCCTGGCTCAACCGGCTCGTGTCTGCCGGCTCCGGGAGATGATTCGGGTCCGGTGTCCACCTGAAGGATGATCCGGGTTCGGTGTCCACCTGAAGGATGATTCGGGTCCGGTGTCCACCTGAAGGATGAACCGGACTCGGCGTGCTTCCGTCGCCGGCGCGCCGCTCGCGGTCCGGGACGAGAGCGGAGATCCGCCTTCCATCGGGTTTTAAATCCACCTACGTGACTACATGGTACGTATGTCCACACCGGGTGAGCTGGAAATATTTCGCCACTCGTTGAAAAGCACCGTCGAGGAGATGGGTATCACGCTCCAGCGGACCGCCTACTCGACGAACATCAAGATCCGCCGCGATCACACCTGTGCGCTGTTCGACGCCGACCTCCGACACATCGCACAGCACGACGTCGCACCACAGCACGTCGGGTCGATGGTTTCGGTCGTCCCGCGGAACATGGAGGGCCTCGAGGACGAACTCGAGCCGGGCGACGGCGTCCTCATCAACGACCCGTACAAGGGGGCCGTCCACCTCCCCGACGTGATGCTCATCTCGCCGCTGTTTTTCGACGGCGAGATCGTGGGCTACGCCGCCAACTCGGCTCACCACGTCGACATCGGCGGTCCGGTCCCGGGGGGGATTCCGAACGATTCCACGGAGCTGTTCGGGGAGGGGTTGATTCTGCCCGGAGTGAGGGCCGTTCGCGACTGGGAGTACGACGAGGAGATCCTCGCGCTCGTCACGCGCAACGTCCGGGGGTCGGAGATGCGGCTGGGTGATTATCGCGCACAGCTGGCCGCCAACAGGATCGGCGAACAGCGGTACGCCGACCTCCTCGAAGAGTACGGAGTCGACGAGACCACCGACTACCTCGACGAGCTGCTGGAGTACACCGAACGGCGGGTCCGGGCCGCTATCGGGGAGCTCCCGGACGGGACCTACTACGCCGAGGACCACATGGACGGCGACGGGGTCGTCGACGAGCCCGTGTTGCTCGCGCTCACCCTCGAGGTCGACGGCGAGGAGATGACCATCGACTTCACCGGCACCGCAGCACAGAACCGCGGCCCGCTCAACTGCACCCCGGCGATGGCCTTCGCCGGCTCGATGGCCGTCATCATGGCGTTGCTGGGCGAGGATCTGCCGAAAAACGACGGCTTCTACCGCCCCTTCAGGACCATCACCCCCGAAGGCACCATGGTCAACCCCACGAACGACGCGCCCGTGGCCGGGGGCTGGGAGATCGCCATGCGCGCCGGGGAGCTGGTCACCAGGGCCATGTCCGAGGCGATGCCGGAGGCGACGATCGCGGCCACCAAGGGGATCGTCTGCAACGTCGCCTACGGGGGAACCGATCCCCGGGACGGGGAGCCGTACGTCTACTACGAGACGGTCGCCGGCGGCTACGGGGCCCGCGCTTCGAAAGACGGGATGGAGGCCGTCCAGACTCACTTCCAGAACACCGCCAACTCGCCCATCGAGGAGCTAGAGACCGAGATCCCCCTCTACGTCCGCAAGTACGAACTCATCCGGGATTCGGCGGGGGCCGGCGAGTTCCGGGGCGGGCTGGGCGTCCGCCGGGACATGGAGTTTTTCGACCACGAGGCCTCCTTTTCGCTTCTGACCGACAGAGCCAAATCCGAGCCCTGGGGGCTGTTCGGCGGCCACAGCGGCCGGAAGGCCGAGTACGTGATCAACCCCGACACCGACCGAACGATGACGGTCAGCTCGAAATCGACCACGCAACTCGAGCCCGGAGACGTAGCGAGCGTCCAGACGCCCGGCGGCGGCGGCTACGGCGACCCCACGGAGCGCGATCCCGAGGCCGTCCTCCGGGACGTCGTGAACGAGAAAGTCTCCGTAGAGGCCGCCCGCCGGGAGTACGGGGTCGTCCTCGACCTCGAGGATCGGACCGTCGACCGGGAGGCGACCGTCGACCGCCGCGAGAGCCTCCGCGCGCAGCGGGGTGAGGCCGAATGACCGTCCGCATCGGCATCGACACCGGCGGCACCTTCACCGACGTGGTGTTGGTCGACGAGGCCACCGGCACCGTCTACACCACGAAGACGCCCTCGACGCCCCCGGAGTTCGACCGGGGCGTGCTCGCGGGCCTGGACAAGGTCATAGAGCGGGAGGGTTACGAGGGGACAGACGTCGACTTTCTCAGTCACGGCACCACCGTCGGGACGAACGCCGTCCTGGAGGGAGAGATCCCGGATCTCGGGTTGATCACCAACGACGGGCTGCGGGACGTCCTCGAGATCGGCGATCAGACCCGCCCGGAGCTGTACAACCTCCAGACCGACAAACCCCCGTCGTTGATCCCGCGCCACCTCCGCAAGGGGGTGCCCGCACGGATGGACGCCCAGGGCGAGGAGGTCGAGCCCCTGGACGAGGAGGCCACGGCCGTCGCCGTCGACGAACTCGTCGACGAGGGCGTCGAGGCGATCGTGGTCTCGATGCTGTTTAGCTACCTCAACGACGCCCACGAACGGGGAGTCGGCAGGATCATCGAGGAGCGGGCTCCCGGGATGGACTACTCGCTCTCCTCGGCGGTCCACCCCGAGATCCGCGAGTACGACCGGACGATCACGACCGTTTTAAACCAGGGGATCAAGTCGACCGTCCAGGACTACTTCGCCCGCCTCGACGAGGGTGCCGACCGGCGGGCGATCGACGCGCCGTTCAACGTGATGCACTCCGGCGGCGGGCTGTTCAGTACGAGCCAGGCGACCGACAACGCCATCCGGACGGTGTTGTCCGGGCCGGCTGCGGGCGCGGTCGCCGCCAAGAGCGTCAGCAACAGCGAGGGGTACGCCGACGCCATCGGGATGGACATGGGCGGGACCAGCGCCGACGTCTCGATCGTCCGTGACGGCGAGATCGTTCGCTCGACGGACGGCGAGATCAACGATCTCCCGATCAACTCGCCGATGATCGACATCAACACCGTCGGAGCCGGCGGGGGATCGATCGCCTGGATCGACGAGGGCGGCGCGTTGCGGGTCGGTCCCGAAAGCTCCGGTGCGGATCCGGGGCCGATCTGCTACGGCCAGGGGGGGACCCGGCCCACGGTGACCGACGCGAACCTCATCCTGGGGCGGATCAACCCCGACAACTTCCTCGAAGGGGAGATGGAGCTGGCCGTCGAGCGCACCCGGGAGGGGTTCCGCGAGCGGATCGCCGAGCCGCTGGGCCAGGGTCTCGAGGAGGCCGCCCAGTCGGTGATCGACGTGGCGAACGCGAGCCTGGCCCGGGAGATCCGGCGGGTGACCGTCGAGCGGGGCAACGACCCCGCCGACTTCGCGCTGGTGGCGTTCGGGGGTGCCGGGCCCTTGCAGGCACCTGCGGTCGCCGAGGAGATGGACATGGAGACGGTGATCGTCCCCCGCTCGCCGGGGGTGTTCTCCGCACGGGGGCTGTTGATAGCGGACGTGCGGGTCGACGAGTCCCACTCCTACCGGGGCGACGGGATCGATCCGGCGGCGGTCGACGAGCAGTTCGTCGAGCTAGAGGAGTCGCTGCTGGCCCGGTTCGGAGAGCAGGGGTTCGAGGCCGAGGAGACGACCGTCGAACGGCAGGTCGACATGCGCTATCAGGGTCAGGCCTACGAGATAACGGTGACCGCGCCGGTCGGGGCGTTCGACGGGTCGGCCCTCGAGGAGACGACCCGGCGGTTCCACGAGGAGCACGCCCGGCTGTACGGCCACGCGATGGAGGACGAGCCCGTCGAGATCGTCACGGTACGGGCCAACGGCTACGTGCCGACCCCGGAGCTTCGGGACACGATGGGTGCGGCGGTCGGTGACGCCGAGCGCGGACGGCGTGAGGTGTACTTCCGTGGGGAGGGTCTCGTGGAGACGACCGTCTACGAACGGACGGCCCTGGAGCCGGGCACGAGCTTCGACGGACCGGCGATCCTCGAGGAGAGCGGATCGACGGCGATCGTCCACCCGAGATCGACCGCACACGTCAGCGAGGACGGATCGGTCATCGTCTCCCTCTAGAGCCGCCGACCCCCGAACTCGGCGGTCGTACCGGCTGGACCACCAGCCGGCCCGGAGTACACCTGCCAGTCGAGCGTACACCAGCCGACCGAGAGTACACCAGCCGACCGACGCTGCGGGTGG
>LKNG01000138.1 GCA_001564115.1 Natrialbaceae archaeon Tc-Br11_E2g8
ACACAGCACAAAACATGACACGCAATAACGAAAACTCATATCGCGAAAAGGGACGCGCGGTGTTCCTGGCCGCGATCATGGTCATCTCGGTCGTCGCCATGTCCGCATCCTTCGCGGGTGCGGCCGCGGCGGGGAACTTATCCGATGATGGCAAGGAAGTACAGGTAAACGATTTGGACGACGTTGAAGATCAGTACTGGTTCGATAATACACTCAATATTACCGACTTCGACGACCGCGTCGAACTGTGGGAAGGCACGCCTGCGCGCACGGACATTGAAGATGACAGTCCAGAACGCACGTTCCGTCCCGACAGTGACGGCAACGTTGTGATCAACTTTGATGAGGATACGTTTGAGGAAGGACAGTCTTACTTCCTGATGAACGAATCCGAATCGGAGTTTGATGGCAACGCGTCCCAAACGTTCTTCGTTGACGAGCAGGAAGTCGAATTCGAGTTCGACGACAGCACCGTCAACGTTGACAGTGACGACCCCAACACCACTCTGGAGTACGAAGAAGTCGGTGACCGCGACCGCACCGACACACCGACCAGTAGCTTCTACGTCAACGTGACCGCGGAACTCGACGGCGACACCGTCGACGTCGAGGACCTCGGGGATGCGTTCAACGGATCCGACTTCCTGGGCGAGAACCTGAGCGAGAACGTCACGCTCATCGACGACGACGATGACGTCTACCAGTTCGAACTCAACTCCACCGACGCGGACGGGGATGCTGACTTCGAAAACGTCACTTTCGGCCACCTCGACGAGGGTGACCTCGAAGTCACCTTCGACGTCATCGACTCGACCGCAGAAGACACCGCAGAGATCACCCTCACCGACGAGGATGCTGACGCCGTCTTCGACGCTGACTCCTACGAGGCAGTCGCCGGTGACGAGTTCGAGTTCAGTGTCGAGCTAACCGACGTCGACGACCTCCGCGTCGAGATGCTGTTCGACGACGAGGACGTCTCGATCGGTAACATCTCCGTCGACGATATCGGAGACGAGGACATCGATGACGACATCGTGACCTTCGAGATCGACTCGCACCTGCTCGGCCAGGACGACGGCGTCACCGACGCCGGAACCTCGGCCAACGGCTCCGTGAACGTCACCTACATGGACGACGGTGACGAGGAAGAGATCGACGCGGACGACATCCACGTCTCCGGGTTCAACGAGAGCTTCGAAGACAAGCCGATGTTCGCCCTCGACTACGACATCGAAACCTACGTCGACGGTGACGACGACGAGACGGACATCGCGTTCCTGACCGTCGACGAGCCGTCCGTCGACGACATCCGCACGTGGGTCTCGCCGGAGGACACTGACCTCGATATCGAGGACGACCACGAGGACATCCAGGAGCTCCTCGAGCGCGTGACTGAGGACGACTCCGTCGCCGAGGAGGACGTCATCGTCACGCAGGTCGAGGCCAGTGGCTTCTCGTACCTCATCGACGACCAGGAGTGGGTCGGTAACGAGAGCGGCATCAACATGACCTACGAACTCGAAGACGCCGGTGTCTTCGGTGAGGACGACAAGTTCAACGTCAGCGAGATCGACGGCACCGACGGCGACGACAACGCCTCGATCCTCGCCGACTTCGACAACAGCACGTTCTTCGTCGCACTCAACACCGACGCCGAATTCGGTGCCGAAGACGTAGAGTTCGAGGACGGCGACACGTTCCAGGTCGGCCTCACTGTCAGCGATGACAGCCCGTACGTCGACAGTGACGTCACCTCGATCGACGACGCCGAAGACCTCGAAGTCAACACGACCTTCGACGTCGACGAGCGCGAGATCGAGATCGAAGGCGAATTCACTGACGACGACGAACTGATCGTCGAGAACGTCGACGATCAGACGATCGAGGCCTCGACCTCCGTCGCCGACGGCACGGAAGTCGACTACCGCGTCCGCCTCCCGACCGAGGTCCTGCGCACGACCGTCGAAGTCGAGGACGGCATGGTCGCCGACAGCTTCGACCTCTCCGGCCTCGACGACGGCGACGAAATCAGCCAGATCCGCGTCACCGAAGCCGGTGGCGAGGACGACGAGGTCGAGGGTATCGTCGTCGAAGCGCTCGACCCGGCTGACTTCCAGATCACCGACGTCGAGCCCGGCGCCGACCTGACCGTCGAACCCGGTGACGAGCTCGAGATCGACGTCACCGTCGAGAACATGGGCGACGAGACGGACACCAAGGACGTCGAGTTCGTCTTCGACGGCGAAGTGCTCGCCACCGAGGAGCTCGAACTCGCCGGCAGCGGTGAGGAGACCGTCACCTTCGACGTGACCGCACCCGACGCGGAGGGTGACTACGACTGGAACGTCCAGACGCCCGACGACGAGTCGGACACCTGGACGCTGACCGTCGAAGAGGCGCCTGACCCAGATCCCGCCGAGTTCATGATCGTCGACGTTGACCCCGCCGCTGACGTCACCGTCGAGGAAGGCGACGTCATCGAGGCCAGCGCCACGGTCGAGAACGTCGGCGAGGAAGCCGGCACTGACGACGTCGAGTTCGTCGTCGACGGCGAGGTCGTCGCCAGCGAAGAGGTCGACCTCGACGCCGGCGAGGACGTCACCGCCGACTTCGAGATCGACGCGCCCGACGAGGGTGAGTACGAGTGGTTCGTCCAGACCTCCGACGACGAGTCGGACACCTGGATGCTGACCGTCGAGGCCGAGGACCCACCCGAAGTCGACGATGACGACGACGATGACGACGACGACGTCGACGACGCCGACGACGACGATGACGACGACGACGACGAAGACGCACAGCCCGGCTTCGGCGTCGCCGTCGCCCTCGTCGCGCTGCTCGCCGCCGCCATGCTGGCTCTCCGCCGGCAGGACTAACGCGAGTCAGTAACCACCGACCACGCGGTCGGCTCCGATCGCGGTTTCATTCTTTGGACGTCGCGTCGACCAGCGACGGCTCCGGAGGTCACAGCCGAGCAGCGACGGCCGTGTCGTCGACCGACGACGACCGTCCCTCGGATCGACGACGAGGAGTGTCTCCGATCGGCGACGACGACCGTCTCTCGGATCGACGACGACCGTCCCTCGGATCCACGACGAGGAGTGTCTCCGATCGGCGACGACGACCGTCTCTCGGATTTACGACGACCGTCCCTCGGATCGACGACGACCGTCCCTCGGATCGACGACGACCGTCCCGACCGGACACGTCCGGAGTCGGGAAAGACACTTACGCCGATCCCCCAAACGTCGTCCGATGAACCGCCGTGAGCTCCTCGCCGGTGGCTCCATCGCGCTCGCCGCCGCGACTGCCGGCTGTCTCGATCGGCTCCCGGGGATCGGACTCGACGTGGCGTTCGAAACGACCGACGTGGACCTCCCCGTCGGGGAGCCACCCGAGGTGACCGTCGACGGCGACACCGTCACCGCCCGAGGGACGGTCCAGTACGGCTCGAGCAGCTGCGGGACGGTCGAGCTCGCCCACGCGGGGTACGAACGCTCCCAGAGCCGGCTCGACCTGCTCGTCGTCGCCGGCGACGAGTCCGGCTGGAGCCGCGCCTGCACGGACGACCTGGTCGAGCGTGGGTACCGCGTCACGGCCACCGTCGACGACTCCCTCCGGCGCGTCTCCGCGACCGAACACCACGTCTTCGGCGAGAGCTACTCGACGACCGTCGACCTGACCGACTGGTGACCTCCGGGCCGTCCCGGTTCGCCGCGGCCGAAAGACGGTTGTCGCTCGCGGCGACACTCCGGAACGATGACGGTAATTGACGGACGCCGAGGTGTCGCGATCGCGATCGTACTGCTCACTCTCGCGGTGGCCGCCGGCGGCGTCGCCGCCGACGAGCCGGCCGAGTTCGAGGTCGTCGACGTCCAGCCGGACGCCGACCTCACGGTCGAGGAGGGCGAGACCGTCCCGGTGGGGGCCTTCGTCGAGAACGCCGGGGAGGGGGCCGGCGTCGATGTCGTCGAGCTCGTCGTCGACGGCGACGTCGTCGCCAGCGAGGAGGTCGCCCTCGACCCCGGCGAGCGCGAGGTCGTCAGCGTCGACCTCGAGCCCCCGTCCGAGGGGAGCTACGAGTGGCGCTTCGAGACCGCCGACGACGTCTCCGAGAGCTACGTCCTGACGGTCGAGGAGGCAGACGACGTCCGCTTCGAGATCGTCGACGTCACCCCCGAGGGCGACCACAGCCTGGAGACCGGCGATCCCGTCGACGTCGAGGTGACCGTCGAGAACGTCGGCAGCGAGGCCGGCGCCGACGACGTCGAGGTCGTCCTGGGACCCAGCGGCGACCGGGAGCCCGTCGAACTCGACGCCGGCGACCGGACCACGGTGACGGTCACCCTCCCGGCGCCGCCCGACGGCGAGTACGACTGGGGGGTTCTGACCGACGACGACGTCGCCGGTCCCTGGACGTTGACCGTCGGGGACGGCGAACCCGACGAGCCGGCCGAGTTCGAGATCGTCGACGTCACCCCCGACGGCGACCGCACCGTCGCCGACGGGGAGCCACTCGAGGTGGAGGCCACGGTGGCGAACCCGGGCGACGAGGCCACCACGGACGAGGTGGTGCTGGCCGTCGACGGGGCCGTCGGCGACGTCGAACCCCTCGAGCTCGGAGCCGGCGAGCGCGATGTCGTGCGCCTGAGCGCCGACGCCGTCGACGGGGAGTGGCTCGTCGCGACCAGCCGGGACGTCGTCGGCCCCTGGCAGCTGACCGTCGAGGACGCCGACGATGCCGACGACGCGGACGCCGACGACGCCGACGACGCGGACTCCGACGACGCCGACGACGAGGATGCGGACGCTGACTCCGACGGCGCCGACGACGCGGACGCGGACGACGCCGACGACGCGGACGCGGACGACGCCGACGAGGACGCCATCGACGCCGACGAGCTACCCGGCTTCGGCGCGCTCGTCGCTCTCCTCGCGGTCCTGTTCGTCGGTTCGGCGACTGCTCGCTGGGCGCGACTGTCCGAATAACTCGAAATGAACAGTTGAGATGGATCGCACTCAGGCGTCGGCGCTGTCGGTCTCTCGCTTCAACAGATCGCGCACCCGGTCGACGTGGCTGTCGATGCGCTCGGGCATCGACTCGAACTCGTCTTCGCTTACGGGTCGCTCCTGTCTTTCACTCCGTGCCATCGTTCGAATCTCCTGATGAACAGTTCGGCGTTCTCGCGTAAATCTTCTTCGGCGTGGTCGAACGCCTCGTTCGCCGGAATCGGTGGCGAAATTTCCTCCGTACGGTACTTTCCGTCGTCGCGGTACACGTCACGGTGTAACCTCTCTTCGGTCACGTCGTGGCCGCCGGGCGCGTCCTGGTCGTGAACGATCTCCCGCCAGTCGCCGTCCAACCAGTACTCCAACTGGATCGTGAAACGCGTCACCTCGCCGCGCTCCGTGGAGAACGCCGTTCGAAGCTGCACCCGATCGGCCAGCCGTTCGATCGGGGGTCACCCCGTAGTCCGTCACTTCTCGTCACACGCGACCTCTCGTAGCCCTTCGAGAAGTCGTTCTGGGACCGTCACGAACCTGCCAACCGTCCCCCACCGTCGACCGCTACTCGGATTCGTCCGGGACGACCGTCACCGGCCGATCGCTGTCGAGGATCACCGCCTGGGCGACGCTGCCGAACAGCACCTTCCCGACCGGGGTGTGTTTCGAGACGCCGAGGACGATCTCGTCGCTGTCGAGCTCCGCCGCGGTCTCGACGATCGCCCCGGCGGGCGTCCCGACGGTCTCGTGGACCGCGTACTCGACCCCGGCGTCCTCGAGGACCTCGACGGCGGCCTCGACCGACGCCGGCAGCCGGTCGACCTCCCGGATCGCCTCGGACATCTCCTCGGCGTACGTCTCGAAGAAGCCGCCGACCGCCCACTCCGCGTCGGGCAGCGACACCTCCTCGTGGACGTGGAGGACGTCGACGACGTGGTCGTCGGCCGCCCTCTCGACGATCGCCTCTGCCTGCGCGCGCACTCGCGATTCTTTCTCGTCGGCGGTGAGCAACACCCGGTACATGCGCCGCGGTTCTACCTCCAGGGATAAAACGCTCGTGACGGTGGGTGCTCCTGTCCGCCCCTGCAGATATATAACGATAAATAATGAAAAAATTTTTATATATGGCCGCATTGACTATATTGATCGATCATGCACGACGTGTCCGGGACGTGTCGACGCGTCGTTCGGGACGTTTGGACGGCCCTCTGGCGCTCGAGCGTCCGAACGAAGGCGTATCTCACCCTCGACGGACCGAAGATCGCCGCCGACATCGCGGACGGGGAGCTCCGCGCCGACGTGCCGGACGATCCGGCGGCGAATCGACAGTTCGAGGTCGGTGGCCGGGACGACGATCCTCGCGACCTCGCCGAGGACCCACACGCCCTCGCCGAGGACCCACACGCCCTCGAAGAGGACCCACACGCCCTCGCCGAGGACTCGCGTATCCTCGCCGATGGCCGTGGCGACGCCAGCGGTGATCCAGGCGGCTCCACGGACCCACGGGACGTCGCCGCCGATCCGGGCGACCCGGACGATCCCGACGGCCGGGGCGACGACGACTCGCCGTTCGACGTGGGCGGCAGCTACGGCCTGCGCCAGCGGGTCAGTCTCCTGCTTGGCCCCCTCCTGTTCGCGCTGATCTACTTCTCGCCGACGCCGGCGGGACTCCCGCCGGAAGGGGAGGCCGTCGCCGCCGTCACCGCCTGGGTGGCCGTCTGGTGGATGGGCGAGGCGATCCCGATCCCGGCGACGTCGCTGCTGCCGATCGTGCTCTTCCCGCTGACAGGCGCCCTGCCGGTCGCCGAGACCACGCCGTCGTACGCCAACCCGCTGATCTTCCTCTTTATGGGTGGGTTCTTCCTCGCGATGGCGATGCAGCGGTGGGGGCTCCACCGCCGGATCGCCCTCCGGACGATCGCGCTCGTGGGCAGTTCGCCCTCCCGGCTCATCCTCGGCTTCATGATCGCGACGGCCTTTCTCTCGATGTGGGTCTCGAACAGCGCGACCGTGATGATGATGGTGCCGATCGCGCTGGCGGTGATCTACCAGACCGCGGATCTGATCGACGAGACCGACCTCGAGATCCCCACCGCCGAGGGCGAGTTCTCCTTTGGCATCGCCCTCATGCTGTGTATCGCCTACGGCGCCTCCGTCGGCGGCGTCGGCACCCTCATCGGCACGCCGCCGAACATCCTCTTTGCGGGCCAGGCCGGCGAGCTGTTCGGGGAGACGATCGGCTTCGCCGAGTGGA
>LKNG01000139.1 GCA_001564115.1 Natrialbaceae archaeon Tc-Br11_E2g8
CGTCGGCGTGACCCCCGACCGTCTCGAACGGCCCCGCCGGCGTCGAGAGCGGAGCGAGGAACGAACCGACGGCGGTCGCCGCCCGCTCGCTCGCCTCCGGGGAGCCGACCGCGTCGATCGCGGCCAGCGAGGCGACGCGTTTCCGCGTCTCCGCGTCCGGCGTCTCGAGCCCGCCGACGTCGGCGAGGCTCTCCCGGGTCGCCTCGAGGTCGCCGGAGTACGGGAGCCGACACGCAGTCGAGTGGGCGAGTCCGTCGGCGAGGTCCGCCGTCGGGACGGCGACGCCGGGCCGTCTCTCGACTACGCCGCGTTCGCGGGCGGCTTCGAGGACCGACGCCGTCGGCCCGGAGCCGGGTTCGCGGCCGGCGGCGACGGTCCCGGCCAGCGCGAGCGTCGGATCGGGTTCTACGCCGAGTTCGTCGAGGGCCGCGATGGCGGCGAACGTCGCCGGTCCGTCGCCGTCCAGCCTGGGGACGTCGGCGTCGGTCGGGCCGACGGATATCGTCGTCCCCTCGCAGTCGCGGACCCGGTCGGTTCGCTCGCCGACCGTCCGGCCGACGGTCACCTGAAACGGCGTCCCGCGGTCCGCACACGCCCGGGCGAGCAGGCCGGCGGCCGCCAGCGCGTCGCCGTCGGCCCGAACGAGCAGCCGGAGGAAGCCGGCGCTCTCGAGGTGGGCTGCCGGCGCGGCGTGACGGCCCGTCCCGGACATCTACTCCTCGAGGAGCCGTTTCGCGGCGTCGTAGGAGTACGTGAAGTCGGGCTCGATCCCGTCGCCGCGGTAGTAGGTGACGAGTCGTCGGACCTTCGACTCCGTGTTCTGTAGGGCGCGTTTGTTCTGGTGGTCCTGGGGGTTCTCCTGGACGTGCTCGCGGAGCGCGACGGCCCGCTCCATCAGGTTCCGGAGGTCCTCCGGGATCTCGGGGCTCGCGTCGTGTTCCTCGAGGATCTCGCCGATCTTCTTGCCGGTCGTCAGCCTGACGTCCGGGACGGGCGTGCCGGTGACGCCCTCGTCGCGTAGTTTCATGCCGATCTCGCTCGGGTCGAACCCCTCCTCGGCGAGTTCGACGACGCGCGCTTCGACGTCGTCGGCGTCGACGTCGCTCCACTCCGGTGGGCTCTGGGCCGCGGGTTTGTCCGAGCCGGACTTGCCGCGGCGTCTGGTGTGCATTCGTGCCATCTGTGAGGATAGGAATCGCACCGACCGCCCTGCGTGAACGCGGCTCTCGCCGGTCGCACCTCCGCAATCCCAAGCCGTCAACGACGGCGACGTCGGATTTGCGGCCGTGCGCTTCCCGACGGGGCGTAACGCCGTCGCGGACAAAAGCGTTGCGTAACCGACCTGACGCCCCTCGATCCCATCGGTGGGAAACGATCGTGGTGGATCGATTTTAACTTCCACCCCGGAGACGTACGGACGATGGGAAGGCTCACGGAGCTGTTCACACCGAAGACCGTCGCCGTGGTCGGGGCAACCGACCGGGAGGGATCCGTCGGCCGGGCGATCCTCGAGAACCTGCAGGAGTCGTTCGTAGGTGAGGTCGTCCCCGTCAATCCGAACCGGGAGCGGCTGCTCGGCATCGAATGTTATCCGTCCGTCGAGAGCGCCCCGCCGGTCGATCTCGCGATCGTCGTCGTGCCGACGGGGATCGTCGTCGACGTCCTCCGAGATATCGGCGAGGCCGGCGTCTCCCACGCCGTGGTCGTCACCGCCGGCTTCAGCGAGGTCGGCAGCGAGGGAGCCGCCCGCGAGCGCGAACTCCGGGAGGTCGCCGCCGAGTACGATCTCGAGGTGGTCGGTCCCAACTGCCTGGGCGTGATGAGCACGCCGGTCGGGATGAACGCGACGTTCGGCCCCGACGACGCCATCGAGGGCTCGATCGCCTTCATGAGCCAGTCGGGGGCGTTCATCACCGCCGTACTCGACTGGGCGAACGCCCAGGAGATCGGCTTCAGACACGTGATCTCCCTCGGCAACAAGGCCGTCCTCGACGAGACCGACTTCGTCGAGGCCTGGGGTGAGGATCCGGACACCGACGTCGTCATCGGTTACCTCGAGGGAATCGACGACGGTGGCGCGTTCATCGAGACGGCCCGGGAGGTGACCGCGGAGACGCCCATCGTGCTCGTCAAGTCCGGGCGAACCGACGCCGGCGCACAGGCGGCGTCCTCACACACCGGCGCGATCGCGGGCAGCGAGCGGGCCTACGAGGCCGGCCTCGAACAGGCCGGCGTGATCCGGGCCCGGTCGGTCCAGGAGCTGTTCGATTACGCCCGCGCGCTCTCGGGGCTTCCCGTCCCGGAGGGAGACGGCGTGGCGGTCGTGACCAACGCCGGCGGCCCGGGCGTGCTCACGACCGACGCGATCGGCGACTCGACGCTGTCTATGGCCTCCTTCGAGGATCGGACGATCGACGCCCTCGGGGAGACGTTGCCCGACGAGGCGAACGTCTACAACCCCGTCGACGTCATCGGCGACGCGAGCGTCGACCGCTTCGCCAGCGCGCTCGAGGTCGTCCTCGAGGATCCCGGCGTCGACGCGGCGGTCGTCGTCAGCGCGCCGACGGCCGTCCTCTCCTACGAGGAGCTGGCGGAGACGATCGTCGACGCCGGCGAGCGCCATGGAACGCCGATCGTCCCCTGTCTGATGGGCGGCGAGCGCGTCGACGCCCCGGAGGGGTTGCTGCGGGAGGCCGGCGTTCCGAACTACTTCGACCCCGCGAGGGCCGTCTCGGGGCTCGACGCCCTAGAGCGGTTCCGGTCCATCCGAAACCGGGAGCTCGAGGAGCCGACGACGTTCGACGTCGATCGCGAGCGCGCCCGCGAGATCCTCGAGCGAGTCCGCGAGCGGGACGGCACCCAGCTCGGCGTGGAGTCGATGGAGCTGCTCTCGGCGTACGGGATCCCGATCCCCGAGGGCGAGGTCGTCGACGACCCCGAGGAGGCCGTCGAGGCGGCGACGTCGATCGACGGCGACGTCGTGATGAAGATCGTCAGCCCCGACATCGCCCACAAGATGGACATCGGCGGCGTGAAGATCGGCGTCCCGGACGGGGAGGTGTACGACGCCTACGAGGACCTGGTATCGCGGGCACGGACGTACCAGCCCGACGCACAGCTGCTGGGCGTGCAGATCCAAGAGCAGGTGGACCTCGAAGGGTCGACGGAGACCATCGTCGGGATGAACCGCGATCCGCAGTTCGGTCCCCTGCTGTTGTTCGGGCTCGGGGGAATCTTCGTCGAGGTGTTGAAAGACACCTCGGTCCGGGTCGCCCCCGTGAGCGAGGAGGAGGCCAGGGAGATGGTCGAGGGGATACAGGCGGCGCCGCTGTTGCGAGGGGCCCGTGGGCGCGAACCCGCCGACCTCGACGCGGCCGTCGAGGCCGTCGCCCGCCTCTCACAGCTCGTGACCGACTTCCCCGCGATCGTCGAACTCGACGTCAACCCGCTGATCGCCGGGCCTGACGGTGTACTGGCACTCGATCTCGTCGTCACGGTCGATACGGAGCAACTATGAACACACTCATCACGTCACTGAAAGAGAGCACCGGCAAGACGGCGGTGGCGCTCGCCCTCGCGCGGCTGGCCCGCGAAGGCGGCGACAGCGTCGGCTACATGAAACCGAAAGGCACCCGCCTCGAGAGCACCGTCGGAAAGACGATGGACGAGGACCCGCTTTTGGCTCGCGAGATCCTCGGCCTCGACGCGGAGATGGCCGACCTGGAGCCGATCGTCTACTCGCCGACGTTCATCGAGGGGGCGATCCGCGGGCGCGAGGATCCGGCGACGCTCAGGGCTCGCGTTGAGGAGGCCTTCGAGACGCTCGCCGACGAACGCGACCGGATGCTGATCGAAGGCGGCGGTCACCTCGATCTGGGTGGCATCGTCGAGCTCACCGACCCGGAGGTCGCCGAGTTGCTCGACGCGCGGACGCTGCTCATCGTCCCCTACGGGACGCCGGCGGACGTCGACGCCGTGCTCGCCGGCGCCCGGGCGTTCGGCGACCGCCTCGACGGCGTACTGTTCAATCAGGTCGCGGACGGCGCCTTCGACACCCTGGAGACCGACGTCGCACCCTTCCTCGAGGGGCGGGGGATCCCGGTTCACGGCGTCATCCCGCGCGAGCAGGAGCTCGCCGGCGTCACCGTCTCCGAGCTGGCCGACGAGCTCGGCGCGGACGTACTCGTCGAGGAGGGCGTCGACGCCTACGTCGAACGGTTCAACGTCGGCGCGATGGGTGCCGACAGCGCCCTGCGACACTTCCGGCGGACGAAAGACGCCGCGGTCATCACCGGCGGCGACCGGGCGGAGATCCACGCAGCGGCCCTCGAAGCTCCCGGGATCAAGGCCCTGATCCTCACCGGCGGTCACCGGCCTTCCGGGGCGATCCTCGGCCGGGCCGCGGAGAAGCGGACGCCGATCCTGTCCGTCCGAACCGACACCCTCACTACGGTCGAGCGGGCCGAGGACGTCGTCAGGAGCGGACGGACCCGCGACGAGCGGACCGTCTCGAAGATGGAGTCGCTGCTGACCGACCACGCCAACGTCGAGGCGATACTCGGACGGTGACGTCGGTCCGGACGGTGGCGTCGGTCGGCAACGACCCTGACGATCGCACCGCTCGGCGGTCCGGACGACGGACGTAACTCGCGATCGGGACCGACCCCGAACGGCGTCTGACCAACTATTATTACCCAGCCACCCGTCACCCGCGAGGGCGTCGACACCGTCGCCGACGCGTCTGACCAACTATTATTACCCAGCCACCCATGGGGGGCTGTATGGACGACACACCCCAGGAGATCACCTCGCTCGTCGGACGGGAAGTCTACTCGAACGGCGGGGTCTTCGTCGGAGAGATAGAAGACCTCAGACTGAACCTCGACGGCCGGTCGGTCACCGGTCTGGCACTCGGCAACCTGAACGACGAGCTGTTCGGCGAGGAGACACAGGGCAGGAAAGGCGTCATCCTTCCGTACCGGTGGGTGCGTGCCGTCGGCGACATCGTCATCGTCAACGACGTCGTCGAGCGGGTTCGCGAGCCGGACGAGGAGCAAGAAGAAGTCGTCGCCTAGGAGCCGTTGCCGTCGCCCTCGACGCCCATGGCGTCGAACAGCGTCCGTTTTACCGCCTCCTCGGTCAGCTCGATGAGGGTCTCCCGGGTGTCGTCGGAGGTATCGATTCCCGTGAATATCCCGAGTGGGATCTCCGCGTCGGCCTGTGTCGCGTGGCCGGTCACCTCGCCGATCCCGTCGTAGGCGTCGTTCAGGACGCTCCCGATGTTCATCCGGATGTCCTTCGAGCGAGCGGCGAGGTAGATCGTCTCCTCGGCGACGCCGAACACCGCCGTCGTCGTCACTCCCTCGAGATCGAGCAGCTGGTTCGCCGCCTGCATCAGCGCCTCCCGGTCGCGGACGTAGCCGGCGTTGCTGACCAGGTGGCTCCCCCGGACGTCCCGGTTGGCGATCGCCTCCGCGAGCACGTCCAGGGTCTCCGGGGACATCGACGGCGACTCGACCTGTTCTAAGGTGTCGTGGTTCGCGAAGGGATAGAGGTACGCCGCCGCGGTGAGATCCGCCGGGGTCGTATCGCGTTTGAAATCGAGCGTCTCCGCCCGGATGCCATAGAGGAGGGCGGTCGCGACCTCCTCTGAGAGGCTCAGATCGAACTCCTGGATGTACTTCGTCATGATCGTCGACGTCGAGGACATGTTCGGCCGGACGTCCACGAACGCGGGGTCGTACCCCTCGGCGGGTTCGTTGTGATCGACGATCACGTCCACGTCGAGATCGATCTGGGGGATCTTCGCGTGGTCGACCATCGCGATGGTGTCGTACACGGACTGATCCTCGATATCCCCCCAGCGCAGTAGCTCGATCCCGAGGAGGTTGACGAACGCCCGGTTCTCCTGGTGGCCGATCTCCCCGAGATAGACGATGTCCGCGTCCACACCGAGGTGGGTGGCGATCGCCTGCAAGGCCGCGCCGCTTGCGATCGAGTCCGGATCCGGGCTCTCCTGGGTGAGAATCGCCAGCCGTCCGTCGGTCTCCTGGAGGATCTCCGCGAGCCTGGCGGCGTTGAACTCGAGTTCGCCGGATTCGAGGGCTCGCAGGGCCGAGTCGGCGATCACCGTCGAGGGGTTGATGACGACGTCCGCGCCGAGCTCCTCGAGCTCGTCGCCGGAGACGGGGTCGCTCGCACGGGCGACGACGAACTGCTCGCCGTCGCTCTCGCGGATCCGCTCGACGGCCGCTCGGTTGGCCCCGACGTCCGAGGAGAGAACGAGGACGACCGTCCGGTCGGTGACGAGCTCGACGACGTCCGGCTCGCGGATGTCCGCCGTTCGGGCGTCGAAATCCTGGTCCCGGAGGGATTCGACACGGCTCTCGTCGTTGTCGACGATCAGGACGTCCTTGCCCTGTTCGACCAGCTCCTCGGCGACGGCGTATCCCACGCTCCCACATCCCAAGATCGCGTAGGTCGACGGACTCCGAATCGCCGTGCTCATGTGACCGACCGTCGGACCGGGTCCACTTAACGCTCCCGAAGCGGTCGGCCGTGCCGAGATCGCCCGACTCGAGCGATCTGGCCCCGGGTGGCGAGCCCGTTCCGGAGGGAAACCTATATCAACGGCCGGCCGGAACTGACGGCCAGGGCCGGTAGCTCAGTTAGGCAGAGCGTCTGACTCTTAATCAGACGGTCGCGTGTTCAAATCGCGCCCGGCCCGCTTTTGCTCCGAGCACTCACGCGAGGAGCAAAGCGGCTACCAGCGATTTGAAGTAGACGAGTCGCAGCCCGCACAGTGAGCGAAGCGAACGAGCAGGAACGTCTCGGCGTAGTTCACAATCGCGCCCGGCCCGTGCAACGAACTGGCAGCGGCGCGTGGCGCGAACGAAGTGAGTGCCACGAAGCGAGCGGTGAAACCGCGAGCAGCGAACCAGTGAGTGAACCGGCGGGATTTGACCTAGACGAGTTACAGCCGGCAGGCGAGTGAGACGGGCGAGCGGATCGTCTCACTGCGTTCGAATCCCGAACCGACGACGAACCGGCGAGAAACGGAGAGCGGTCAGGAGATGAGCCGGTCGTCCTCGTACCGGTAGCCGATGTCCTCGAACGCCGCCCGCACCCACTCCTCGTCTATCTCCCCGTCCTCGCCGACGAACGGCTGGAGGTCCGAATCGGACCCCTCCCACGTCGACGGCCGAA
>LKNG01000140.1 GCA_001564115.1 Natrialbaceae archaeon Tc-Br11_E2g8
CAACGCCACGCCAGGGACCCCCTCGACTGCCCGTACTGCGTCGCCGAACTCGAGCCCGAACAGTTCGCCCACCTGGAGCTGGTGGCGCTGACCTGTCCGCGGTGTGGGACCGAGCTCGACCACGGCAGGCGCCATCCCCGGGCGTTCGACGTCCCACAGTGGGCTCACTGTGGGAACTGCCAGTACCACTGGGAGTTTACCCACTCGTTTTGAGCGGTGCCGACCACAAGCTATAGGCCGTCGCCCTCCGGACACGCAGACGGATGTCCGACTCGGTGTCGAGGGGGCTGGCGGCGGTTTCGGCCGTAGGATTCCTGCTGGCACTCGCCGCGATGGCCGTCGGGGAGTTTCTGATCGCCGGCCTCTGTTTTCTCTCCGTCAGCCTGCTCATCTACTTCAGGGAGACCCGGTTCGAGGGGCGGTAAGGCGGGAGATTGATGCGTTCTGGATCCGTACGTCGGCCAATGTCGACCCTCGGTCACCGGCCGGGCCCGAACGCCGACAGAGCGTTCACCGTCGGACTGTGGACGGCGGTGCTCGTCGCCGTCGGCACGCTCTTTGCCCTCCTCTCTACCGGACTGATCGGGCCGTGGACGGCGGCGCTGGCCGCGGTCCTCGGGTTGCCGGTGTACACCATCTACGTCTCGTGTCTGCTCGCCGTCTGGCTCGGCTACGACAGGCGCGTGTGAGTCGGGCCGTCTAGTCGTCCGACCGCAGCCGGATCGTCGTCACCGGCACCGGGGCGGTCCGGACGACCTTCTCGGCGGTCCCGCCGAGCAACGCGCCGAACTGGCCGCGGTAGCCGGCACCGATCACGATCAGGTCCATGTCGTGGTCCTCGGCGTAGGCGTTTATGTTCTCCCGGATCGATCCGCTCTCCATGGCGGTGACGCAGTCGACCCCGGCGGCCTCGGCCATCTCACAGATCTCGGCGGTCACCTCCTCGCCGTACTCCCGGTAGCGCGTTCGCATGTCGTCCTCGTCGTCCCGGAGGTACACCGTCCGTGGCGCCCCCGGCAGTTTGACGACGTACAGCGCGTGGACCTCCGCGCCCATCTCCGCCGCGAGTTCGATACCGTGCTGGGCCCCCTTCTTCGCCGCTTCGCCCCCGTCCGTCGGAATCAGGATTCGGTCGTACATGATCGATCCGCTAGGGCTCCAGTCACGTCCCCAAATGAAAAAGGTTTGTACGGTCAGGGTCTCAGACCGGGGGATCGTCCGCCTCGAGGGCGTCAGTAGTAGTCCCACTCGTCGTCGGCGTCCCCCTTCCGGAGCCCGTCGTCGGTCTCCTCCTCGTCGGGATACTCGATTCCGTCACCGACGAGGGACCTGTACGCGAACGCACCCAGCGAGAGCAACCCGCCGCCGATGAGGACCGCACCGGCGAGCAAGGCGAGGAGGATCCCCACCTCCAGGAGGTCGAAGGGGAGCGCCTGAACCACTGTGAGATCCATGGAGGGTGTACGGGATCGAACGTCATACGTGTTACTCGCAGACGGGCGACGGAGGACGAGCCGCGTCCGGGGACCGCCGGAAATCGAATCCGAGAAGCGGCGGAGGGCGGGTACGGGAGCCGTCGGAGAGTCGCCCTGCGATCGTCGGAGAGTCGCCCTGCGATCGTCGGAGAGTCGCCCTGCGATCGTCGGGAATCGCGTCCAGGCGGTCTCCCGGGCCACGATCGACGGCGAGGGTAGATATTTAACCGCGGCCGGCCGTACACTCGACCGTGTCGGGCGATACCACGCCGCCGTCGGATACGGCCCTCGAGCGGCTGTTCTACCACGGCGAGAAGGTGCGGCTGGTCTACTGGCGGGAGTTCTCCGGAGCGAAGACCGCGGTGTTGTTGACCTCACTCGTCGCCGTGCTCGCGTTCGTCACCGGCCTCTCGAACCTCAGCCGGGAGGTGCGCTACGACGGGCCGCTCGCGGCGGTCATCCCGGGCGATCCGGGCTTCGTCCAGTTCACCGGCGTCCTGCTCGCGTTCGTGCTCGCGGGGCTCGTGTTCGGCCTCCAGCGGCGGAAACGTCTCGCCTGGTATCTGACGCTTCTCACGCTGCCGCTCGTGACGCTGTTGCCGCTGACGACGTTCCAGACCACCGACGTCCCCCTGCTCGTCTTGCTGGCCGTGGCGGTGCCGCTTTTGTTCGTAAACCGGAGCGCCTTCGATCAGCGGATCGAGCTCTCCTCGCTGCAGATCGCCTCGCTGTCCTCGGTGCTGGGCGTCGGCCTGTACGGCACCGTCGGCTCGTACGTCCTCAGAGAGCAGTTCGGCGAACTCGAGACGTGGGGCGACGCGGTCTACTACGTCATCGTCACGGTCGCGACCGTCGGCTACGGCGACATCACGCCGCTGACGACCGAGGCGAAGTGGTTTTCCCTGTCGGTGATCGTCTTCGGGACCGGCGCCTTCACCGTCGCCATCGGGGCGCTCATCGTGCCGGCGATCGAAAAGCGGATGGCCGCGGCGTTCGGAAACATGACACCCTCAGAACTCAGCCTGCTCGAGGACCACGTGCTGGTTCTCGGCTACGGCGACATCACCGAATCGTTGCTCGAAGAGCTCGCCGACGAGACCGACGTCGTGGTCGTCACCCCCGACAGCGACCGGGCCTCGGCGCTCGACGACCGGGACGTGAACGTCCTCACCGACGATCCGACCGACGAGTCGGTCCTCGAGGCCGCCCGGATCGGCGACGCCTCGGGCGTGGTCGTCGCGACCCGGGACGACGCCAGGGACGTGTTGACGATCCTCGCCGCCCGGAAGGCAAACCCCGAGGTGCGGATCGTCGCGGCGGCGAACGACCGCCGACACGTCGACAAACTCGAGCAGGTCGGTGCCGACGAGGTCATAAGCCCGATGGAGATCGGCGGCCGGCTCCTCGGCCGGTCGATCCTCGATGGGGGCTCCGCGCTCTCGCCGCTCGAGGACGAGGAGGGCTGACCGGCCCGCCCGCGAGAAATTCCCCATCGTGATCCCATACTGAGGGTTCGTGGAGTCGACGACGCCGGCGAGCGGCGACCGGGGGAACCCATATATGTTCCGCGATAACACACTCCCGTATGGGTATCCAGGGGGTCGGCGTCGTCGAACGGCTACTCCGGAAGCTGTTGGCGCCGCTTTTCGTTCTCTCCGGGGCCGTCGTCGTCCTCGGTTTCTTCTTTCCCGACCTCGTCGGCGAGACGGTCTCGGGCCGGCTCTGGCTCGCCGTCTCGCTCGTCTTTTTCGGCTCCGGGCTGGCATACCTCGCGGTGTTGCCCGCCGGCGACGACGAGGGCGGTGCGTTCGATCCGGAGTACATACTCGAGGTCCGCCGGCTCGGCCTCCGTGAGACCGTCAAGGGATTTCTCTCCCGACAGGACCCCGTCACGTTCGGCGTCCCGGTCGTCGCCTTCGGTCTCTTCTTTCTCGGCCAGCTGCTGGTCCCCTCGGGGACGGTCACCGCCGTCGACGCCGCCCAGGGGCTCGTCACGACCTACGCCGGCTGGCTGTTCGCCGTCGTCGCCGCGGTTTCGGTGCTCTTTTGTCTCGCCTTGCTCGTCGGGCCGTGGGGGGCGGTGAAACTCGGCGGGCCGGACGCCGAGCCCGCGTACACCTACCCGGTCTACTTCACGATGTTTTTCACCGCCGGCATCGCGGCAGGGATCGTCTTCTGGGGTCCCGCAGAGGCGTTGTTTCACTACGAGACGCCGCCGCCGTACTTCGACGCCGAGCCCCGTTCGGAGGCGGCGATCGGCGCCGCACTCACCTACGCGCTGTTTCACTGGGGGTTTTCGGCCTGGGCGGCCTACATCGTCGTCGGCGTCCCCATCGCCTACTTCGTCTACCAGCGGGGCGCGCCGCTTCGGGTGTCGACGATCCTCGCTCCGTTTCTCGGCGTCGACGGGCTCGGCTCGCGGTGGTGTCGGCTCGTCGACCTGCTCGCGGTCTTTGCGACCATCGGCGGCATCGCGACCTCGATCGCGCTCGTCGGCCAGCAGTTTCTCGCCGGCATCGACTTCCAGTGGGCGGTGACGTTCGGGACGGTCGGCTCGGTGCTTTTCGTCGCCGGGCTGACGCTCGTGTTCGTCGTCTCGGCCCAGAGCGGCGTCCACCGCGGCATCAGGCGACTCGCCGGCGTCAACGTCGTCCTCTTCGGGCTGTTCGCCGCCCTCTTCGTCGTCGTC
Organism: Natrialbaceae archaeon Tc-Br11_E2g8; assembly: GCA_001564115.1. Taxonomy (GTDB): domain Archaea; phylum Halobacteriota; class Halobacteria; order Halobacteriales; family Natrialbaceae; genus Tc-Br11-E2g8. The sequence continues at coordinate 4,165 of LKNG01000140.1, forward strand.
GCGCCGCGTGGAGTCGTCGCCGGGAGCGCCTCGAACGCGCTCGGGAGCTACGCCGTACACGCCGTCCCGATGAGTCTCTACCTCGGCGACGGTCTCCTCGCGGATCCGTGGGTCGCCGGCTGGACGGTGTGGAACTGGGCGTGGTGGCTCTCGTGGGCCCCCTTCGCGGGCCTCTTTCTGGCCGCACTCTCGCGTGGCCGCCGGATCCGGACGGTCGTGTTCACCGGCTTCGTCGCGACGTCGCTCGCGACGATGGCGTGGTTTCTCCTGCTCGGCTCGACGTCGCTTCACCTCCAGCACGCCGGGATCGTCGACGTGCTCGGTGCGATCGACGCCGCCGGCGGTGACGAGGCCGTCGCGGGCTTTCCGGTGTTCGAGGCGCTCCCGATCGGCCGACTGCTGATGTTCCTGTTTCTGGCGTTGATCGTCGTCTTCATGGCCACCTCGGCGGACACCTCGACGCTCGTGGTCGCCGTGCTGTCGACGCGGCGCGAACTCGCCCCGACGACCGGCGCGATCGTCTTCTGGGGGATCCTCCAGGGGCTCGTCGCCGTCGCGGTGCTCGTGACCGGCAGCGCCGAGATCCTCCAGGCGATGGCCGTACTGACCGGGGCGCCGTTCGCCGTCGTCGTCCTCGCCGCGCTCGTCGGCCTGGCCGCGACACTGCTCAGAGAGGAACGGGACCATCCGTCGATCGTCGAGGCGGCCCGCTCGCGGCTCGTCGACCGCGGCGAGGACGCCGACCGGTGACCCGGCAACCGAACGGACTTTACCGTGCGGAACGGAAGTCGGCCCGTGTCGGAGGCGAACCCGGTCGAGCGGTGGGAAGCCCGCCTCGAGGAGGCCGGCGAGCTCAGCCCTGGGATCGTCGAGCGGATCACGCGTCTGCACGGCGACCGCGGCCGGCGAGCCATCGAGGCCGTCGGCGAGGGCCGAGTGAAGATCTACCGGGATTTCACCGTCGTCGTCGGCCACGACGACGAGTACGTCGTCGAGGGACGGGGCTGTACCTGCAAGGACGCCGAGTACAACCTCGATCCCGAGGACCCGACCGACCTCTGCTGGCACGTCCTCGCGGTCGCGATCGCCCGACGGGTCGGCCACGTCGACTACCACGACATGTGGTACTCGGAGGTCCGGGAGTTTCTGTAACCGGTCAGCGCCGCTCGTCGGAGCCGTCCCCTGGCGCCAGGTACTCCCCACGGATGACCAACACCGGATCGACGGTCCGCCTGGCGATCCGTTCGGCCCGGTCGCGGAGGATACGACGACGAAACGAGGGACGGCTCTCGCCGGCGACGATCATGTCGTGGTCGGCGGCGGCCTCGAGGATGGCACCGGTCGGCGAGTCGCCGACGACGACGGTCGTCCGGACGCGGTCGCGATCGACGCCGTGGCTCGCGAGCGTCTCGGCGGCCACCTCGAGGAGGGCGTCACCGGCCGCACGTTCCTCACCGTCCGCGACGACGTGAAACAGGGTCGCCTCGAGGTCCGTGTCGGCGAACACCGTCGATACCAGCCGGGCGATGTGGTCGACGTTGACTTCACCCCGGACGGCGACGAGGACGCGCTCGAGGACGGGGGCCGGGTTCACGAGCAAGACCGCGTCGCAGTCGGCCTCGACGGCGACGCGTTCGAACGTCCTGAACCGATCGTGTGTGAACACGAGTCGGGTCGAGACGTCACGGCCGGCCGCCTCGAACGCCTCGCGGAACCCCTCGAGTTCCGCCCTGACTCGCCGTTCGAACCGCGATCTCGCCTGGTCCGGTGCGGTCTGGTCCGGGACGACGTGGTAGCCGAGCAGGACGACCGGGACCGACGCGAGCGCGTCGACGACCGTCGACGGGACGCCTTCGCCGCCGAGGACGTCGATCGGAACCAGCACGCGGTGGTCGTGTGGGTCGGTCATCGTCGGACGAACGGCTACCATACCCCCCGTAATAGTAGTGTGGTCCCGTCGGTGAAACGAACCGTTCAAGCGGCCGCCGACCCGAACGGGAGACGATGACCGTGTCGGAACGAGCCGACTCGCGGCGACGCCGGTTCGAGCGGCGCCTCGACGCGTTGATCTACGACAACCGGGTCACCATCGCGATCACGTTTCCGCTCGTCGGCGTCGCCCTGATGATCGGCGGCCAGGAGGGGCTGATACCGGAACGGATCGCCTTCGATCCGTACCTGATGGTGCTGGCGGTGACGGTGATGGCGCTGCCGCTGATCGGCGGGCTGGCGCCGCTTCTCGACCGGCGGCTGCTCGCCGGCCTCGGCGTCCTCGTCGTCTTTACCTGGGGGATCGAGCTCACCGGCGTCCACACGGGCTACCCCTACGGCGAGTTCCGCTACGAGCGGGCGCTCGGGCCGATGCTCCTCGGTGCCGTCCCCCTCTTCTTGCCCGTCTTCTACTTCCCGATCCTGCTCAACAGCTACCTCTTCACCCTGCTGACCCTCGGGCGGGACGCCTCGCTTCCCGCCCGCTATTTCGGCACGCTCGCGGTCGTGATCGCGATGGATCTGGTGCTCGATCCGGGGGCGGTCGCGCTCGGCTTCTGGGGGTGGTTCGACGGCGGGATCTACTACGACGTCCCCGTCCAGAACTACCTCGGCTGGCTGCTCTCGGGGTCGGTGGCCGTCGGACTGTTGACCCTCGGCCTCGACCACGAGGCCGTCTTCGATCGCTTGGAGGAGTGTGAGTACTTCCTCGACGACCTCATCAGCTTCGGGATCTTCTGGGGGCTGGTCAACGCCTACTTCCTGAACCTGATCCCGTTCGCGCTCGCCGCGGTCTTACTCGCCGCGTTGTTCCGGATCGAGTGGTTCGACTTCGCCGGCCTCGGGGCGGAGGCGACCGGCGGGGCCCTCCGGAAGTGAGCGGAGCGTCCGGAGCGATCGCGGGGCGGTCGAGGGGTGTGCCCGGAGCGATCGTGGAGCGCCCCGAGGCGGTCGAGGGGTGTGCCCGGAGCGATCGTGGAGCGCCCGAGGCGGTCGAGGGGTGTGCCCG
>LKNG01000009.1 GCA_001564115.1 Natrialbaceae archaeon Tc-Br11_E2g8
CCGACCCGATCCGGCGTCCCCATCCGTCGGGGCCTTCGGTCATGGCCGAACGTAGGACAGCTACTACCCTGAGTCGAACGCCTCATATTTGAACCTTTTTTATACTCGCTCGTCCGAGGAACGAATCCGTCCACGGAGGTGTTCCCGGATGGGCGTCACGACCAGGGGCCGCCACCCCGGTCGGGACCACGGATCCCCCGCCACCCCGGTCGGGGACGGACGGTCACCCCGTCGAGCCGGCCGGGAGCCATCACTCCGTCGAGCCGGCCGGGAGCCATCACTCCGTCGAACCGACCGAGAGCCGACGGTCCCGGAACCGTTCGAGGCCGAGCTCGAGCATGTCCGGGCTGACCGGCTGGAACTCCTCGCGGTCGGGCAACAGCGACCGGACGGAGTCCCAGCTCTCGCGGGCGTACCGCTCGTCGAGCAACACCCGGACGCCGACGTCCTCGGGGCCGCGGATCACCCGACCGACCGCCTGGCGGGCCTTCCGGACGGCCGGCACGGAGAGCGCATAGGTGAAGCCGTCGCCGAAGGCCTCCTCGTAGGCCCGACGGACGGCGTTGGTCTTCGGGCTCGCGGTGTTGACGATCGGCACGCCACAGACGACCGCCGCCGAGAGCCGGTCGCCGCTGTAGTCGACCCCCTCGGTCAACGTCCCCCGGAGGCTCGTCACGAGCACCTTCCCCTCACCCTCGAAGAACTCCGTTTTCAGCGACTCGGTGACGTCGTCGCCGCTCGAGGCGTCGAGCAGGACGGGTTTCGATCCGAGACGCTCCCGGATCGCCTCCGCGGCCCACTCGGCCTCGGCGTAACTCGGCATTCCGACCAGCACGTTCCCCGGCAGCCGGGCGACCGCCACGATGGCGTCCGCGTGGGCCCGCCGGGTCCGGCTCTCCGAGCCCGGCGGTCCACGCTTGCCGTAGGTGAACTTCGGTGCGGCCACCGCGAAGCTCTCGCGGTTCTCGGCGGGGAAACACAGCCCGTACCGGCGTTCGACGACGGGCCGCCCTTCCTCGCGCTCGAGGTACTCGAGGCCCGTGACCTCGGCGAACGCCTCGATCGGCGCCAGAGTGGCGCTCATCAGGATCCCGCCGCCGAACGCCGAGAGCCGCGAGCCGATGGCGTCGCTCGGCACGCAGTTGTGCAGGGCCAGACGGGCGGTGTACGCCCGCCGCCAGGAGTCGCCGGGCTCGCGGTCGTCCCAGGTCCGCTCGAGTTCGATCTCCCGGAAGTGGTCCGTGTGTCCGCGCCGGTGCCACTCCCCGAGGAGACGGCCGACGGCCGGCGTCGCCCGCGTTCGCTCCTCGTCTTCGGCCTCGTCGAGGATCCGGGCGACGACGGCGCCGACGGACTCGGCACGGAGCCAGACGGCGTCGCCGTAGCCGGCCTCGCGGGCCCACTCGCTGAGCTCGTCGACCGCCGGCTCGGTGGGCTCTCGCAGCGGGAGTTCCGCGTCCTCGAGCGCCGCGAGATCCGACCGCCAGTCCGGTCGGCTCCGTTCGAGATGTGCCCGGACGCGCCGGTCGACCTCCTCCCGGAGCCCCTCGAGGAGCGCGAGAGTCCGCTCTAGGTCCTCGATCGAGACGTCACTCTCGCCGAGCTCCGCGCGGACGAGGTCGGCGTCGGCTGCCTTCGAGCCGGTTTCGGTCCGTCCGCGGTCGAACCGGACGGGATCGAGCACCCGCGAGAGCTCGGTCGCGGCGTCACGGAGCGTCGAGTCGGCGACCGACTCGCTGACGAGGTCGCGCACGCGGGGCTCGAGCATGTGTGCCTCGTCACAGACGACGAACGTGGACTCCTCGAGCAACGCGCCGGTGAACGTCGCCGTCGTCGTCGGATCGAACGCGTGGTAGTAGTTGCCGATCACGACCTCCGCGTGCGGGAGGGCCGTGCCCATCACCGAGTGGGGACAGCTGCCCGCCCGGGCCGACAGCGCGACGAGCTCCTCGGGGGTCACCAGCCCGGTCTCGGCGAGGTCGAAGGGGACGGCCTCGGTCGGATCGTCGTCGCCGTCGGGCAGCTCCTCGAGGTAGCGGGCGTAGAAGGGGCAGTACTCGACGTCGCCGTCGGGGTACGCCGGCAGCTCGGGGGGGTACGGCGTCGGCTCGCCGGCGGTCTCGAGGGAAGTCCCCGCGCCGCGGCCGCCGCTGTCGGCGAGGCCGAGCTGCCGGCTCCGGGCGTCCGCGGCGAGGCTCCCGGCGGTCGTCGGCCCGCCCTCGCCGACGAGGTCGCGGGTTCGCTCCCGGAGTCGTTCACACCGGTCGTAGACGTTCCGGTCGTCGATCCCGCCGGCGCCCTCCCGGCTGTACGGACAGACGTCGGCTTTGCCGACGAGCGTGAGCCCCGAGACGGGCGGCTCGCCGTCGGGGAGGTCGGCGTTGATCGTCCGGAGGTCGGCCTCGAACTGGCGTAGCTGCTGTTTGACGCTCGTGAGCACGAGCACGCGCTCGTAGTCGGTCGCGGGGTCCCGGACGAGCGCGATTCCGGCGGTGAGCGCGATCATCGTCTTCCCGGTGCCACAGGCGCCCTCGATCACGGTGTACCCGCCCTCCCGGCCGGTCTCGACGCTCGTCTCGATGCCGTCGACCTGCTCGTCGTAGGGTTCGGCGTGCCCGAACAGCTCCCGCCAGCTCGAATCCGCCATCTCCCGCGTACTCATCGTTCCCCGGTCATATCGCTGACGGACCTGGCCCCGTCACGGAATATAAACCCCCGCCCGGAGCGACGGCAGCCGTCGGAGAGGCGAAAGCGTTTTGCGCCACGGTTGCGGGGTTTCGGACGATGACCGCCTACACCGCGACGGTGACCGTCCGGCTCAAACGCGGCGTGCTCGACCCGGAGGCGGAGACGACCGCCCGGGCCCTAGAGCGGCTGGGGTTCGCCATCGAGGGGCTGCGGTCGGCCGACCGGTTCGAGGTCGACCTCGAGGCCGAGGACGCCGACGAGGCGATCGCGCGCGCCGAGGAGATGGCCGAACGACTGCTCGCGAACCCGACCATCCACGACTACGACGTGGAGGTCGCCGAACGGTAGATGACGGTCGCCGTCGTCCGCTTCGGTGGCTCGAACTGCGACCGGGACGCCGAGCGTGCGCTCGACCGGCTCGGGATCGACGCCGAAATCGTCTGGCACGAGGACGGCCTCCCGGCGGACACGACGGGAATCGTCGTCCCCGGGGGGTTCTCCTACGGCGACTACCTGCGGGCGGGGGCGATGGCCGCCCACTCGCCGATCATGACCGAGGTGCGCGAAGCCGCAGCCGACGGCGTGCCCGTCCTCGGGATCTGCAACGGCGCCCAGATCGGCTGTGAGTCCGGGCTGACCCCCGGGGCGTTCACCACGAACGAGAGCGCCCGGTTCCAGTGTGAGCACGTCCACCTCCGGGTCGAGCGCGCCGACACGCCCTGGACGGCCGCCTACGAGGACGGCGAGGTGATCGAGCTGCCGATCGCCCACGGGGAAGGCCGGTACGAGCTCGACGACGACCGGCTGACCGAACTCGAGATCGAGGGTCGGGTGCTCTTTCGGTACTGTGACGCCGACGGCGAGCTCACCCCCGAAGCGAACCCGAACGGCTCGAAACACAACGTCGCCGGAGTACTCGGCGAGCGCGAGACCGTCGCGGTGTTGATGCCCCACCCCGAACGCGCCACGCTGTCCGAACTCGGGGCGACCGACGGCCGCGGCGTGCTCCGTGCGTTCGCCGACGCGACCGAGAGCTGACCGACCCAGAACCGATCAGGACCCGACCGACCCAGAACCGATCAGGACCCGACCGACCCGTGACCCCCCTCGGACGCCGGCGTCCTCCGCGGGTCAGCCGCCGAAACCGATCGAAGATTAAAGAGGGGGGAGCGTCTCGGATTAGCAAGCCCGATAACCATCCCTTACGATGACGGTCGACAGCAGACGAATCGTCTACGTCGGCGCCGCCCTCCCGGACGGGCTCGCAGGGAGCCTCGAGGGCGTCGGCGTGACGGTCGAACGTGTGGAGACGGCCCGGGAGTGTCTGGGGGCACTCCCCCGAGCCGACTGTGTGGTCTGTGAGCGGACGTTCCCGGACGGCGACGCCGTCACCCTCTGTGAGCGGCTCCGTCGTCGCTCCGAGGTGCCGGTCGTGGCGTACACCGCCGACGGGAGCGAGGCGCTGGCCGGCGAGCTCCTCGCCGCGGGCGCCGACGGCTACGTGCCGGCCGACCAGGGCGTCGGCACGCTGGTGAGCCGGCTGGTCGACCTCCTCGTGGAGGGGGCGGCCGACGACCGGTTCGGTCGCGTCGTCGAGGCCGCTCCGCTGGCGGTCGTCGTCTGGAACCGCGCGTTCGAGGTCGTCCGCTGGAACGACGCGGCGACGGCGCTGTTTGGCTACCCCGCCGAGGAGGCGATCGGCCGGGACGCCTCGACGCTCTTGCTCCCCGAAGCGGGCGACCGGACGGCCGTCGAGCTGTGGGGCGAGCTCACCGATCCGGCCGAGAGCAGCCGGCTGATCGACCGGAACCTCCGTGCCGACGGCTCGACGGTCACCTGCGAGTGGTTCAACACCCCGATCGTCGAGGACGGCGAGGTCGTCCAGGTCGTCTCGTTCGTCCGGGACGTCACCGCCGACGGCAAACGGGCGGACGCCCTGGAGACCCTCCAGTCGACGACCGCCGAGTTGCTCCGGACCGACTCGAAGGCCGCAGTCGCCGAGCTGGCCGTGACGGCGACCGGGGCCGTGATCGACGACTCCCGGGCCGGTCTGCGCCTCCACGACGAGGAGTCCGGCCGCCTCGAGACGGCCGCGATGACCGACGAGGTCGCCGAACACGTCGACGATCCGCCCCCGATCGGTCCCGGCGACGGGGTGATCTGGGACGTCTACGAGGACGGCGAGCCGGCCGCCATCGAGGACGCCTCGACGGAGCTTCTGCCCTACGAGCTCCCGCTGTCGGTCGGCGACGCGGTCGTCCACCCCCTCGGCGAGCACGGCACGCTGACGGTCGCCTCCCGCGGCGGGGAGCGACTCGGCTCGGCCGAACGACACCTCCTCACCGTGCTCGCGGCGACGGCGGAGGCGGCCCTCGACCGGGCCGAGCGCGAACGCGAGCTCGCGTGGGCGAAGACCGTCGTCGAGACGGTCGGCGACAGCGTCTACGCCCTCGACACCGAGGGACGGTTCGTGACGGTAAACGAGACCCTGACGGCGGTGACCGGCTACGACCGCGAGGAGCTACTCGGCGCACACGTCTCGACGGTGCTCACGGCCAAAAGCATCGAGCGCGGTCGGGAAGCCGTCGAGCGGCTGCGCGACGCCGAGGAGGGTGCCGTCGCGACCTACGACGTGGTCGTCGAGACGAAATCAGGCGACCGGGTCACCTGCGAGGTGACGACGACGCTGCTGGTCGAGGACGGGGCGTTCGCCGGCACCGTCGGCATCGTCAGGGACGTAAGCGAGCGCGCCCGCATGGAGCGGGAGCTCGTAGAGCGCAAGGAAAAAATCGAGACGCTCCACGGCGTCGTCTCCCGGCTCGAGGCGTGTGAGACGGAGTCTGAGGTGTTCTCGCTGACCGTCGACGCCGCCGAGGGCGTGCTCAACTTCGACGTCTGTGCGGTCGACGCCGTCCGCGGGGACCGGCTGGTAAAGCAGGCGATCTCCGCGGACGTCCCCGAGGAGGAGTACACGGCGGAGACGAGCGTCGAGGAGGGGATCGCCGGGAGGACCCACCGCGAGGGACGTACCGTCCGGATCGACGACCTCGCGGACGAGCCCGAGGCGACCGACGGGGACGGTCGGTTCCGGTCGATACTGAGCGCGCCGATCGGCGACCGTGCGGTGTTTCAGGCGGCCTCGACGGAGCCGGCGGCCTTCGACCGGGCCGACCAGGAGCTCGCCGAACTGCTGCTCTCTCACGTCGCCGACGCCTTAGAACGGATCGCCTTCGAGGACCGGCTGCGGGAGGAGCGCGACCGGTTTCTCGCCCTGTTCGAGAACGTCCCCGACGCCGTCGTCTACAGCTCGATGGTCGACGGCGAGCCGATCGTCGAAGCGGTCAACCCCGCCTTCGAGCGGATCTTCGGCTTCGACGCCGACCGGGTCGTCGGCGAGCCCTTAGACGAGTTCATCGTGCCGGGGAGCCGCGAGGGCGAGGCGGCGGTGTACAACGACCGCGGCGAGCGTGGCCGGGTCGTCGAGGAGGAGGTCAAACGCCGGACGAGCGACGGGCTGCGGGATTTCATGTTGCGGATCGTCCCGATGGACGTCGACGAACACTCCGATCGGGTGTTCGCGGTGTACACCGACGTGACCGAACGCAAGCAGCGACGCCAGCGCGTGGAGATCCTGAACCGGGTGTTGCGCCACGACCTGCGAAACGGGATGAACATCATCGAGGGCTGTGCGGTGATGCTCTCGGAGGCCGTCGACGACGAGAACGAACGGTACGCACGGACCATCCAGGAGCGGGCCGGCGATCTCATCTCGCTGGCCGACAAGACGCGGGCCGTCGAGAGCTCCCTCGAGAGCGCCGACACGGCCGTCGGCGAGGTCGACGTCGTCGGGGACATAGAGCGGGCGATCGAGCGCGTCGGCTCCGAGTTCCCCGAGGTCGAGATCGCGTTCTCGTTGCCCGAACGCGCCACGGTCCGGGCCAGCGAGCTCGTCGGCCGGGCGATCTACCACGTCCTCGAGAACGCGGTCGTCCACAACGACCAGTCGGTGCCACGGATCGAGGTGACGGTCTCGTCGGTCGACGACGGCGAGACGATCCGGATCGCGGTCGCCGACAACGGGCCGGGGATCCCCGCGGAGGAACGGGAGCTGCTGACCGGCGAGGAGGAGATCACCCAGCTTCGCCACGCCAGCGGGCTCGGGCTGTGGTTCGTCAACTGGGCCGTCAGGCAGTCGGGTGGACGCGTGGAATTCGCCGAGAACGAGCCACGAGGGACCGTCGTGGCCCTCGAGTTACCCGCCGCCGGCGGACGGCGGACACCCGGGCTTCCGGCGGACGAGTGACATTGCTGGCGGGCCGTTCGACAACCGGAGACGACTGATACCGTCGAGCGGACGTCCAGACCCGGACGTGGGGTCCCTACCGCGTCAGCGGTGCGTTGAAGCCGCGTTCGTGTTCGCGGACGGCCTCCCAGGTGCGTTCACACTCACAGGAGACCTGCTCGAACACCGACGGATCGCCACGCAACGAGAAGTCCTTGATCGCCCGCTCGACGAGCTCGTCACACTCCCCGCAGTTGTGTGGTCCCCGTTCGGAGCCCGCACCGACCGGATCCGAGACGACGATGGCGCCGCCGGCGTCTGACGCCGATCCTCCGGTCGCGTCGGTCCCCGGATCGCCGGCGGTCTCCGCGAGGACGTGGGCGACCGACCAGAGCCACGGCGGCCGGTAGCCGCCGTGGAAGTACAGCTCGTCGACCATCGTGTACCGCTGGACGTTACACGGGTTCATCGAGACGGTGTGACAGCCCTCGACCGCCCCACAGCGTTCGATCGAGGAGATCATGTCCGCGATCGCCTCCGACTCGGTGAGGAAGGGCGGTTTCATCAGCAGGTAGGCTTTCACGCCGGCGGAGACCTCGCCGGCGGCCCCGTCGGCGGCGACGACCTCCGCACAGGCGTCCTCGAAGTCGGCGAACGCGAAGTACTTGTTCACACAGTCACGACGGACGCGGTCGGTCGCCGTCTCGAGGCCGACCGCGACGTCGGTGTCGATCCCGTGGTCGGTGAACTCGGCGATCTTCCCGCGGTCGACGAAGTCGGGCAGCGACTCGAGGACGATCCGCTCGCGGTCGGCGAACGTTTCGGCGATCGCCCGTCGGCTCTCTGGGCCGACCTCCCGCTCGTCGAGAAAGGAGCCGGAGGTGTAGATCTTCACCAGCGGCGCCGGCCCGTCGGCGTGTTCGGCCTCGTACTCGAGACAGACTTCGATCTGATCCATCAGGGCCCCGTGGCTCACGGAGCCACCCTCGACGCTCTCGGCGACGTAGCCACACATCGTACAGCCGCCGGCGCGGGCCCACCGGCAGCCGCCGGTGTTCAGGACGATCGTCAGGCTCTCGGTGACCCCGTCCGGCGTCCGGTCCTCGTCGAGCCAGACGCGGGTGGGTTCGTGGGGGTCGTAGCTCGCGTCCTTGCGCGAGCGGATCTCCCGCATCACCGCGTTGTGGGCGTCCATTCCCTTCCCTCGCTCGTAGACCTCGGGCGTGGGGGCACTCATTACCGGAACGGAGGGGGCGAGCGGTAAAGCGGCTTCGCCTCGAGTTTCCGGTGTCGTCTCCACTCCCCTCCGTCTCGACTCCCCGGTGTCGCCCGGCTCCGTCACGTTTTACCACGTCCGTTCCGAACGGCGGGTATGAGTTCCGTCCCCGACCGCTCCGAGATCGACCGGGAGTACACCTGGGATCTCGAGAGCGTCTACGCGAGCGACGACGAGTGGGAGGCCGCCTTCGAGGCCGCGAGCGAGCTGGTCGAGGAGCTGGCCGCCTACGAGGGACGGGCGGTCGAAGACGCCGGGACGTTACTCGAGGTCCTCGAGCTGCGCGAGCGGCTGATGCGGCGGGTCTCGACCGTCCACGCCTACGCCCGGATGCGAAGCGACGAGGACACGACCGACCAGGACTACCAGGCGATGGCCACCAGGGCGGGGTCGCTCGCCTCGGAGGCGAGCGCCGCGGCGTCGTTTCTCGAGCCGGAGCTCCAGACGCTCTCCAGGGAGGAGTTCGAGGCGATGGTCGAGGCGGTCCCCGAACTCGAGACCTACGACCACTACGTCGACGACGTCCTCCGGGTGAAACCCCACACCCGCTCGGCGGAGGTCGAGTCGCTGCTGGCCGAGCTCGGGGAAGTGGTCGGCGCGCCGGGGGAGGTCTACAGCATGCTCTCGAACGCCGACATGACGTTCCCGACCGTCGAGGACGGCGACGGCGCGGCCGTCGAGATCACCCAGAGCAACGTCGTGAAGCTGCTCAAGCGACCCGACAGGGCGTTTCGCCGGCGCGTCTACGAGGCGTACTTCGACGAGTGGGAGACCGTCCGGAACACGGTCGCGACGGCCTACAAGAACAGCGTCAAAGCGGACGTGAAACTCGCACGGGCCCGCGACTACGGGAGCGCCCGCGAGGCGGCTCTCGACGGCCCGAACGTCCCGGTCGACGTCTACGACACCCTCGTAGAGACCGTCGGCGCCGAGCTCGACGGGCTCCACCGCTACCTCGAACTCAAACGCGAGGCCCTCGGCGTCGAGGAGCTGCGGATGTGGGACCTGTACGCGCCGCTGACCGGCGAGGAGCCCGATCTCCCCTACGAGGAGGCCACCGACTACGTCGTCGACGCCCTCGCCCCGATCGGCGACTCCTACCGTGGGCGGGTCGCCGAGGGGCTCGACTCCCGCTGGGTCGACGTCTACGAGAACGACGGCAAACGGTCCGGCGCGTACTCGGGGGGAACGTACGACACCCAGCCGTTTATCCTGATGAACTACCAGGACGACGTCTCCTCGATGTACACGCTGGCCCACGAGCTGGGCCACTCGATGCACTCGGAGCTCACCAAAGAGAGCCAGCCGTACGTCTACTCCGGCTACGAGATCTTCGTCGCCGAGGTCGCGAGCACGGTCAACGAGGCGCTTCTGACCGACCACCTCCTCGAGACGGTCGACGACGAGGCCCTCCGCCGGCGCGTGTTAAACGAGTTCCTAGAGCGGGTGCGGTCGACGCTGTACCGCCAGACGCTGTTCGCCGAGTTCGAGGCCCGGACCCACGAGCTAGAGGAAGACGGTGAGGCGCTGACCGCCGATCGGCTCGACGAACTCTACTACGACCTCAAAGAACGCTACTACGAGCCGGCGGTCCTCGACGACCGGATCGCCCGCGAGTGGATGCGGATCCCCCACTTCTACCGGGCCTTTTACGTCTACCAGTACGCGACGGGAATCTCCGCGGCGCTGGCGATCGCCGACCGGATCCTCTCGGAGGGCGAGTCCGCGGCCGCCGACTACCGGGCGTTCCTCCGGCGCGGATCGCGCGGTTACCCTCTCGAGTTGCTGGAGGTCGCCGGCGTCGACATGAGCGAGCCGGCGCCGATCGAACGCGCGCTGGCGAGCTACCGAGACCGGACCGAGGAGCTCGCGGCCGAACTCGAGTGATCCGGGACCCAAAGGCACATTTATCCGCGGAGACGTATCGGCACACGATAGGATGTCTCGAAGCCCTTCGCTTCCCGACCGACCACGTCGCGACATCGATCCGGAGCTGCCGGACGACGAGCGGTTGGAGGCGCTACGTAATCACTTTCTGGAGATCGTCGAAGTCAACGACGCGCTCGCCGACCAGCTCGAGGAGGCCCGCAACCGGCGCCGGGAGCTGCGCGAGCGGGCCGACCGCGTCGAGCGGGAAAACGAGACGCTGAAAAGCTCCTCGCTTTACGTCGCGACCGTCGAGGACCTCCTCGATGGGGAGGCGATCGTCAAACAACACGGCAACAACCAGGAGGTGCTCACCGACGTCTCCTCGCGGCTCGGCGAGCGGATCGATCCCGGCGACCGGGTCGCCGTCGACGACTCCTTCGGTATCCAGCGACTCCTGAGCACGGAGACCGACGCCCGCGCCCAGGCGATGGAGATCGACGACAGCCCCGACGTCGGCTACGAGGACATCGGCGGCATCGACGACCAGATCAGGGAGGTCCGCGAGGCGGTCGAACAGCCACTCGCCAGCCCGGAGGTGTTCGAGCAGGTCGGCATCGATCCCCCGAGTGGCGTCCTCCTGTACGGACCACCGGGGACGGGAAAGACGATGCTCGCGAAAGCCGTCGCCAACCAGACCGACGCCACCTTCATCAAGATGGCCGGCTCCGAACTCGTCCGCAAGTTCATCGGCGAGGGATCGCGGCTCGTCCGGGACCTCTTCGAGCTGGCACGCGAGCGCCAGCCGGCGATCATCTTCATCGACGAGATCGACGCCATCGCCGCCCGGCGGACGGAGTCGAAGACCTCCGGCGACGCCGAGGTCCAGCGGACGATGATGCAGCTACTCTCCGAGATGGACGGCTTCGAGGCGCGGGGTAACGTCCGGATCATCGCGGCGACGAACCGGTTCGACATGCTCGATCGGGCGATCCTCCGGCCCGGCCGGTTCGACCGGCTCATCGAGGTGCCAGAGCCCGACGAGGAGGGCCGGGAGATCATCTTCCGGATCCACACCCGCGGGATGAACGTCGCCGACGACGTCGAGTTCGCCGCCCTCGCGGCGCGCACCGACGGCTACAGCGGCGCCGAGATCGCGAGCGTCGCCACCGAGGCCGGGATGTTCGCGATCCGGGACGACCGGACGACGGTCCGGACGGCCGACTTCGAGAACGCCGTAGAGAAGATCGAAGACGAGGATTCGGGCGAGATCATCCCCTCGGAGAACTACTTCTACCACTGAGACCGGGGAAGCTTTGGCCCCGCCGTCGGTACGGTGGAACATGTACACGCGAGCGCTCCGGAGGGGATGGCGGTGATCGACGAGATCGACGACGCCCTAGAGGAGATCGGCTTCGACCCCGAGACGAACGTGCTCACCCGCCGGCAGGCACAGGTGCTGGCCTTGCGCGAGCGGGAGATCCCCCAGGCGGAGATCGCCGCCGCGCTCGGCACCTCGCGGGCGAACGTCTCCTCGGTCGAGGGGAGCGCGCGGGACAACCTGGAGAAAGCCCGCGAGACCGTAGCGTTCGCGGAGGCACTCCGCGCGCCGGTCCGGATCCGGATCCCGGCGGCGACCGACCTCTATGACGTCCCCGGCGAGGTGTACGACGCCTGTGACGCCGCCGGCGTGAAGGTGACACAGACGGCACCGGACCTGATGAAGGCGGTCAGCGACGCCGCCGGCGACGCGGTCGTCGGCCGACGGATCGAGGAGGACCTCGTCGTCAGCGTGACCACCGACGGGACGGTCCGGGTGCGCCGTCCCGACAGGGAGTGACGCGTCAGTTTGCGGCCGGCGGTGACGTACTGTCGAAGAGATAGCAACCGACTTTAACCCCCGTTACGAACCACAGCGTATGGTCGAGTACGTCATCATCGGCGACGGGATCTCCGGGAGTTCGGCCGCCGAGACGCTCCGGGAGGAGGATCCGGAGGGCGAGATCACCGTCATCACCGATGAGGGGGAGACGCTGTACAATCGCATCCTCATCAAAGAACACGCGAAGGGCAAACTCCCCGAGGCACCGATCTCGATCCACGACCCCGACTGGTACGACGAACGCGACATCGAGCTCTCCCTTAACACCCACGTCACCGCCGTCGACGTCGAGGAGAAGCTCGTCCACACCCACGAGGGCGAGGCAGTGAGCTACGACAAGCTGCTGGTCGCCACCGGCGGCACGCCGACCCAGCTGCCGGTTCCCAACAGCGACGCCGACGGCATCCACCACTTCTGGACGTTCCAGGACGCCCGGCGCATCCGCGAGGCGGCCGAGGGCTCCGAGAAGGCCGTCGTCGTCGGCGCCGGGCTGCTCGGCATCGACTTCGCCGCCGTCTGTGGCGCACAGGGCGTCGAGGGCACCTACCTGATGCGCGGAAACCGCTGGTGGCGCTACGCGCTCTCGCTCGAGGGGGCGGAGATCATGCACCAGGGGATGCGCGACGTCGGCGTCGAGCCGGTGTTCGAGAGCGGCGTCGACCGCTTCGAGGTCGACGACGACGGCCACGTCACCGCGGCCGTCGACCCGAACGGCGACCGCTACCCGTGTGACTGGGCCGGCGTCGCCATCGGGCTCTCCTTTAACACCGAGTTCCTCCGGGGGACGGGCGTCGAGACCGACGACGGCATCGTCGTCGACGAGTACATGCGGACGAACGTCGACGACGTCTACGCCGCCGGCGACATCACCCGCTTTTACGACGTGCTCCTCGGCGAACACGCCCAGAACGGCTCCTGGGGCTCTGCCAAAGAGCAAGGGCGGGTCGCCGCGGTCAACATGGCCGCCGACGCGGCCGAAGAGGAGTTCGAGTGGGTCTCCTCGTACTCGATCACGCACTTCGATTTCCCCTTTCTCTCCTTCGGTCACCCCACCCTGGGCGAGGAGCACGCCGAACGGAAGTACTCCGACACCGAGTGGCGTCGCATCGCGTTCAAAGACGGCAAGATCGTCGGCGGCGTCCTCATCGGCGACCTCTCCCCCCAGAGCGCGTTCAAGGGGCTGATGCGGGAGGGCCGGGAGGTCGCGGGACAGAAAGAGAAGCTCCTCGAGAAACGGGTCGACCTCGACTCGCTCGCGCCGCCCCAAGAGCAGTAGTTCGGGGCTCACCACCCGTTCTAGGAGCGGCAGTCCGTCGACTCACCACGCCGCCGCCAACACCGCCTCGAGCTCGTCGACGGTCGGCTCGAGGGGCGCGTCGTCGAGACACGGATCGTCGTGGGTCGCCCTTGCGATCGCGGGGAGGTCCTCCCGCCGGACGGGGTCGAGCTCCCGGAGCCGGGAGGGGAGTCCGAGCGCGTCGCGGACGGCCGTCACCTCCTCGACGACCCCCTCCGCGATCGGCCGCTCGGTCGGATCGATCCCGAACGCCTCGGCGAACAGCGCCCGTCGTCCGTCGACCCGCTCGAAGAGGTACTCGAGGGCGTGTGGGACGACGACGGCGTGGACGACGCCCTGCTGGAGGTCGTACCGCCGGGAGAAGCCGTGGCCGAAGGCGTGGACGAGCGAGATGCGACGTTCGAACTGGACGAGGACGATCCCCACGACGGCCCGCTCTATCGCCTCCGGGTCGGGGAGCCGGCCCAGGGCGTCGTGGAGGGCTCTGAGCCCCCGAATCGCCGTGGCGTCGGTGATCGGGGTGGCCGACCGCGAGTAGAGCGTCTCGACGCCCTTGTTGAACCCGTTCATCGCCGAACCCGAAAGCGCCGCCATCGGCGTCGTCTCGAACAGGTCGGGATCGTAGACCATCGCCTCGGGGGTGACGGCACCGCTGGTGCGGACGGGCTGGCCCGTCGGTGACTCCGCAGGCGGGAGGATCTCTATCGATCCCCCACTGGAGACGTCCGCGCCGGCGAACGTCGTCGGCACGACGACCACCGGCGTGAGCGGGCCGTCGGGATCCGGCGGCTCGAGGGTGCCCTCGCGGGCGGCCGCCCGGTAGTCGGCCAGCGAACGCCCGTCGGCCGCGAGGACGCTCATCTGTCTGGCGACGTCCAGGCTGCTGCCCCCGCCGACGCCGACGAGGACGTCCGGCTCCTCCCGTCGCATGCGCTTGACCCCCTCGAAGGCGGTCTCGCCGAGCTTCTCCGGCGTCGTTTCGTCGAAGACGCCGAGGAGGCGATCGCCCAGCCCCGCGGACACCGGACCCATCACGTCGGGGTTGGCCCCGACGTTCCGGCCGGTGACCACCAGAGCCCGGTCCAGGCCGTACTCGGCGAGGCGGTCCCCGAGGTGGTCGATACGGCCCCGGCCGTAGACGAGCGTGCTCCCCTCGTAGTCGAACTCGAACGCGTCGGGTATCTCGGACATCGGCTACCGAATCGGTCGGCGTCCACATCAACGGACTGCAAGCGGCCGGAACGGCCGGCGTCTACAGCAGCCAACTGCAAGCGGCCCGAACGGCCGGCGTCTCGGAGGGGTAAAAACGAGCGACGGGCCGACCCCGCTCAGTCCGCGCCGACGGCTTCGGCGGCTTCCTCGCGGTAGTGTTCGGCGATGGCTTCCTCGTCGATGCGGTTGAGCTCCTCTCTTGGCAGCATCGACAGCAGGTCCCAGCCGATCTCTAAGGTGTCCTCGATCGATCGGTTCGTCTCGTACCCCTGCTGGATGAACTCGTCTTCGAACCGGTCGGCGAAATCGAGGAACTTGTTGTCGCGCTCGGTCAGCGCCTCGCGGCCGACGATGTTCACCAGGTCACGCAGGTCCTCCCCCTCGGCGTACGCCGCGTACAGCTGGTCGGAGACGTCGCCGTGGTCGCCGCGGGTCAGCCCCTCGCCGATCCCGTCGTCCATCAGCCGCGAGAGGCTCGGCAGGACGTTGATCGGCGGCTCGGTGCCCTGGCTGTTCAGCGACCGGTCGACGATGATCTGCCCCTCCGTGATGTAGCCCGTCAGGTCGGGGATGGGGTGGGTGATGTCGTCGGAGGGCATCGTCAGGATCGGGATCTGGGTGACCGATCCTTCCCGGCCCTCGATCCGGCCCGCACGCTCGTAGAGCTGGGCCAGGTCGGTGTACATGTAGCCGGGGTAGCCACGCCGGCCCGGCACCTCCTCGCGGGCGGCGCCGATCTCCCGGAGGGCCTCACAGTAGTTGGTGATGTCCGTGAGGATGACGAGCACGTGATACCCCTTCTCGAAGGCGAGATACTCGGCGGTGGTCAGGGCAAGTCGCGGCGTGACCGTCCGCTCGACGGCGGGGTCGTCCGCCAAGTTCATGAAGACGACCGACCGCTCGAGGGCGCCCGTGCGCTCGAAGTCGGCCATGAACTCGTTTGCCTCCTCCTGGGTGATCCCCATCGCGCCGAAGATGACCGCGAACTCCGAACCCTCCCCGCCCTCGTCTTCCTCGGGCACCGTCGCCTGCCGGGCGATCTGGAGGGCGATCTCGTTGTGTGGCAGCCCCGAGCCGGAGAAGATCGGCAGCTTCTGGCCGCGCACGAGGGTGTTCATGCCGTCGATCGCCGAGACGCCGGTCTGGATGAACTCCTCGGGGTACTCCCGGGAGTAGGGGTTGATCGCCGCGCCGACGATGTCCTGGCGTTCGTCCGGAACGATCTCCGGCCCGCCGTCGATCGGCCGGCCGGAGCCGTCGAGCACCCGCCCGAGGAGATCCTCGGTGACGGGCATCTTCATCGTCTCGCCAAGAAACCGCACCGAGGCGTTGCGGTCGATACCGCTCGTCCCCTCGAACACCTGGATCGAAACCAGGCCCTCGGAGGACTCCAGGACCTGTCCGCGGAGGGTCTCGCCGGCCGGCGTCTCGATCTCGACGATCTCGTCGTAGCCGACGGGTTCGTCGACCTCCGCGAACACCAGCGGTCCGCTGATCTCCGTGATTGTCTGATACTCTTTCATCTCAGTATAGCTCCCTGATCTGTGTTTCGAGGTCGGCTTCGAGCTCGTCTATGAACTCGGTCCACTCCTCGGCGGTACCCATCCGGTTGAGCCGCGGGGCGGCGTCGACGTCCTGGATCTCCTCGATCGGGACGCCGGCGTCGAGCGCCGCGAACGCCTCGTCGTTGAACGTCTTGATCGCCAGCAGCATCCGGTAGGTCTTCTCTGGCTCACAGTAGGTGTCGACGTCGTGGAACGCGTTCTGCTGGAGCCAGGCCTCCCGCAGGTAGCGGGCGACCTCGAGGGTCAGCTGCTGGTCTTCCGGTAAGGCGTCTTTGCCGACGAGCTGGACGATCTCCTGGAGCTCGCCTTCCTCGTCCAAGGTGTCGATCCCCCACTGGCGGATCTCCGGGTACTCCTCGGCGACGTTCTCGCGGTACCACGGGTCGAGCTGCTGGCGGTACAGCGAGTACGACTCGTCCCAGTTGATCGAGGGGAAGTGCCGGCGTTCGGCGAGGTCGGCGTCGAGCGCCCAGAACGTCTTGACGATCCGGAGGGTGTTCTGGGTGACCGGCTCCGAGAAGTCCCCGCCGGGCGGGCTGACGGCGCCGATCACGGAGATCGAGCCCTCGCCGCCGCCGATCAGGTTGAACTTGCCCGCACGCTCGTAGAACTCCGAGAGCGCGGCGGCGAGGTACGCCGGGTAGCCCTCCTCGCCGGGCATCTCCTCGAGCCGCGAGGAGATCTCCCGCATCGCCTCGGCCCACCGGGAGGTGGAGTCGGCCATCAACGCCACGTCGTAGCCCATATCCCGGAAGTACTCCGCGATCGTGATCCCGGTGTAGATACACGACTCCCGTGCCGCGACGGGCATGTTCGAGGTGTTCGCGATGAGGCAGGTTCGGCTCATCAGCGGCTTGCCCGTCTTCGGGTCCTCGAGCTCGGGGAAGTCCTCGATGACCTCGGTCATCTCGTTGCCACGCTCGCCACAGCCGACGTAGACGACGATGTCCGCGTCGGCCCACTTCGCGAGCTGGTGTTGGGTGACCGTCTTCCCGGAGCCAAAGGGCCCCGGAATCGCGGCGGTGCCGCCTTTCGCGATCGGGAAGAGCCCGTCGAGGATCCGCTGGCCGCTGACCAGCGGGATCGTCGGCGTCTCCTTCTCGTTTGCCGGGCGGGCCTTCCGGACCGGCCACTCCTGGTGCATCGTGATCTCCTCGCCCGAGGAGAGCTCGACGACGACCTCCTCGACGGTGAACTCGCCGGCCTCGACCGCGGTGACCTCCCCGCCCTCGAAGGTCGGCGGGACGAGCACCTTGTGGGTGATGCTCTCGGTCTCGGGGACCTCACCGACGACGTCTCCGGGGGCGACCTCGTCGCCGACCTCGACGGTAGGGGTGAACTCCCAGCTCCGCTCGAGGTCGATCCCCGGCGCGTCGACGCCGCGATCTAGGTACGCAGAGCCCATCTTCTCTTCGAGCTCGTCGAGTGGCCGCTGGACGCCGTCGTAGATGGTGTCGAGCAGGCCCGGCCCGAGGTCGACGCTCAGTGGCTCGCCGGTGTTCTCGACGGGTTCGCCCGGGCCGACCCCGGAGGTCTCCTCGTACACCTGAATCGTGGTCAGGTTCCCTTCGATCTCGATGACCTCGCCCATCAGCCCTTCCTCGCCGACGTAGACGACGTCGTTCATCCGGGCGTCGAGGTCCGTGGCGGTCACGACCGGACCGCTCACGCTCTGTATGACGCCGTCCTCGCGGACGGCCTCGGTTCGTTCTGTCGTGCTCATGTGTCTTCCTCCTCCATCAGGTCGATGCCGATCGCGCGTTTGATCTGCTCGCGCAGGCCGCCGCCGGCTCCGCCGCCGCCGATCGTGACCACGACCGGCTCGACGCTCGTCTCGACGTCCTCCCGGACGCTCCGCGAGAGGTGTTCGAGGTCGTCGTCGTGCATCACGACGATACCGACCCCGTCGTCGGCTAACACTTCCGTGACGGCGTCGTCTAACTCTTGTGCTTTCTCCCCGTCCGGGACGTTCTCGAACCGTCTGACGCCGGCCAGCCGGAACCCGGTGGTGAACTCCGGGCTGCCGACGACCGCGATCTCCTGGCTCATGTGATCACCAGCTCCTCTTCGATCTCCGCCTCGCTCAGGCCGACCTCCTTGCCACGGGCGATCGCGCGGATGTTCTCGACCTCCCGCTCTTTGGCCAGCACGTACGAGAGCACCCCCGAGACGGAGACGGGGTAAACACTCGAGAGCGTGTCGGCGTACTCGAGTAAGGCCGCGTCGACGGCGTGTTCGAACTGGATGAGACTCTCCGCCTCCCGGAGCCGATCGAGGGCGGTCGAGAGCCGGGCGCCGTACCGGCCGTTGTCGGCGACGTGCTCGATCAACGCGTCGTAATCGCCGACGAGTCGGCTCAGCTCGCTTTCGGTGAACAACACCCCACCTTCGATGTAAAACTCCACGGGATCGAGGTCGGCGCCGCTGCGGGCGATCCGGAGGGCGTTTCTGGCGTTCCTGAAGTCGATCTCCGCCTGGAGGAACTCGACGTACAGCGCCTCCGGCCCCTCCGTGGGCCGGCCGAGATCCTCGAGCAACAGCTCGTAGAACGCCCGATCGAGGGCGTTCTCCAGGGGGACGAGCATTCCGGTCGTCTCGTAGGCCTCGTAGGCCGCCTCCAGGGGATCGCCGAACACCGTCCCCGAGAGCAACTCGACGACCTCCTCTACGGAGTCGGCCTCGATCAGTCGATCGAGGGTCGCATCGTCGAGCTCGCCGGCGCGGACGAGGTCGGTCGATATTTCCTCCGGGGTGGCGTCGGTGTAGATCCCGCGGATGACGGTCTTTACGTTCCAGACGTCGAACTTCCGCAGGTAGCGGGCGATCAGATCGTACAGCCGCCCCTCCGACCAGTCGAGCAAGTCGTCGAAGTGTTTCGCGAGGTTGCGGTTCAGCGCGTACTCGATCAGGTCGACGCCCGAAAACCGGGTCCCGAGACGGTTGATCTCCCGTTCGTACTCCGTCTCCTCCATAAAACGGGCGATGCCGCTCGGCCCCATCCGGACCAGCTTCCGGTACTCCTCCTCCGAAAAGAGCGAGGCCCGGCGGGAGCGGACCCGCGCGTTGACGAACTCGGGGTTCGAGGCGCCTGCGCTCATTGCTCGAAGAGCCTGTCGCTGATCTCCCGGAGGTTCTCCTCCCAGACGTCCTCGAGGATCGAGTCGAACGTGTTGTTCACCCGGATCCGCGACTCCGGACTCTCGACGAAGACGCCGCCGAGACAGTCGTACTCGCCGGCGTACTCGTAGCCGTCGTACTCAGCGAGGATCGACTCGAGCAGCTCCTCGTCGTCGGCACGGCCGTGAACGGAGACTTCCTCGACGTCCTCGAACTCGACGCTCGCGGCCTCGAGCAGCGATCGGGTGAGCTCCTCGCGGGGCTCGCCCTCGAGGGCGGCCAGCTCCGCCTCGACGCCCTCCCGGACCTCCCGGAGGACCTCCCGGCGCGTCTCCAGGCGTTTCTGTTTCGCCTCCAGTTTCGCACTTGAGAGACGCTGTTCCCGGAGCTGCTCGATCTCCCGGTCGGCCTCGCGGCTCGCCTCCTCGCGGATCTCTTCTGCGTCCTCTTCGGCCTCGGCGACGATCTCTTCCGCCCGCCGCTCTGCCTCCTCGCGAATTTCCTCCGCGTGCGTGCGAGCCTCCTCTCGGATGTCCTCTACGACTGTATCGAGACTCATTGTGGGGCGTTTAGACCAGGAAGATCACGACGATCGCGAAGATCACGAGCGTCTCCGGCAGGACCGTCAGGACGATGCCGGGGACGAACATGTCCCGGTCCTCGGCGATCGCACCGACGGCGGCGGCGCCGATTCCTCGCTCGGCGTATCCCGAGCCGAGTGCGGCGAGACCGACTGCGATCGCGGCTGCGGCGAGTGCGTACCCCTCGGCGAGTTCGGCCGCTGCTTCCTCGGTCATCGCTTCGAGGATCGGTGCCACCTGTGCCATCGCGTTTACGAGTTCGAGTTCCATGATTGTCTAGATTCGTGTCCGTTTGTTGCGCTCGTAACCGAACAGTTGCTACCTGGCTTCGCTCCCGTGATAAAACTTCTGAAAGGGCCCGAGAGCGGCGGTACGGGCCGTGAGAGGCTTTGCTGTGGCTATAACTGTCACGGCTGGATTCGACCGGGATACTGACTCGATTCCGCGTCCGATCGTCGACGGCCAGTTCGGCCTCGATCCGACGGCCAGTTCGGCCTCGATTCCGACGACTCCGCGAACGAAACGGGGACGACGACCGTCAGTCGGCCGTCGTCGCCCGGTCACCGCCGAACGGCTCGTACTCCTCGCCGCCGCCCTCGTAGAACTTCTGGAAGAACTCCACGTACTCGAGACGCAGCATCTGGATGCCAGCCGCGGTGATCCCCAGCAGGAGCACGAGGATGTGCCCGAGGACGAACACGAGGACGGCGCCGAGCAGGGCCACGATCGCGACGAGGATCGAGTCGGCGCCGAGGCCGATCCAGATCAGCCCCTGGAACGAGACGTCCCCCGTCGGCGGCCCGAAGAGGGCGAACTCGGTGTAGCCGTCGGTGACGAACGCGCCGAAGACGAGCACGTTCACCACGAACGCCATCCCACCCTTCGCGAGCAGGACGGCGACCATCCGCAGATACGAGAGGACGTGTCCGAACGCCCACGCCGGCACCTCCGCGACGCCGGCGACGCCCTCGCCGACCCCGACCATCACGATCCCGACCCCGAACGCGGCGAGCCCGACGAGTCCGACGACCTCGGGCAACCCCTCGAAGCCGAGAAACAGGTTGAGCACGGCCTCCTCGCCGACGAGAAACTCCGGCTTCTCCCCGACGAGATGGAGGCTGAAGATCCAGACGAACAGCCCGTTCATCGTCAGGATCCACGAGCCCCGCTCCAGGACGGCGGCTTTCAGCCCGTGGCTCAGCTCGTTGATAAAGCCCATCACGAGCCCGACGTTGAGGTGGAGCAAGCCGAACACCAGACTCAGAACGATCCAGAGGATCGCCCACTCGGTCGTCTGGAGTCCCTTCGTGAGCGTCCCCGCGAGCGGCAAGGCGATCCCGAGGTCGGCCATGTGGACGCCGAAGACGTCGTCGTAGAGGTAGCCGAAGGCGACGGTGAAGATCCCGGCCCAGATGGCGATCGAGCCGATCGCACGACCCGCGTCGGAGTCGAACGCCTGCCAGGCGCCGTAGCCGATCAGCATGTAGAGGATCCCGTAGCCGATGTCGCCGATCATGAAGCCGAAGGCGAACGGGTAGGTCAGAAAGACCAGCAGCGTCGGATCGAGCTCGCTGTATTTCGGCTGGCTGACCATCTTCACCATCAGCTCGAACGGCTTCGCCGGGGTGAGGTTGTTCAGGACGACCGGCGGCTCGTCGTCCATCGTCACCGCGCCGCCGGCAGCCGTTCCGACGGCCGCGCCGTCGGTCGCCGTCCGGCCGTCACCGCCGTCGGTCGCCTTCCGGCCGTCACCGCCGTCGGTCGCCTTCCGGCCGTCACCGCCGTCGGTCGCCTTCCGGCCGTCGGCTGCGCCCTCGTCGGCGACAGCCTCGCCACCGTCGGCCGCGGCTTTCGCCTCGGGCGGGGTCTCGGCTTCGGATTCGCCCCCGACGTGGGCGTCGTCCTCGCCGTGGTCGTGACCCCCGTGGTCCTCGTAGTCGGCGCGTTCGATCTCCTCGATCTCGACGCGGTCGCCGACGGCGTCGGCGAGGTCGGCGACGAACGCCTCGTAGGCGTCGGCGGGGAGCCAGCCCTCGGCGACGAACGCCCGCTCGGTCGTCGCGAACTGCAGTGGGGCCTCTGCCCGCTGGACCTCGACGGTCAGCTCCACCTCGACCCCACGGAGAAACTGCCCCTCCTCGCTGGCGAGAGAGTCGATCGCATCGTCTACCTCCGCCAGCTCGGCCTCGAGACTCCGCTTTCGTTCCTCGAGTTCCGCGAGGAGCTCCGCGGGGGCGCCGCTCTCGTCTGGCACCTCGTGGCGTTCGATCTCGACGCCGACCAGCGCGTCCTCGACGACGCCCGTCGCGTCGCCGGCCGGGGCGGCGACGACCGCGATCACGTCGCCGCCGACGAACGTCTCGTAGGCGCGGACGTCCTCGCTGCCCGCGAGGGCGTCCTCGATCCGGCCCCTGTCGCCCTCGGCGACGAGTACCTCGACCGCCCCGTAGCCGGCGAGCAAGTCGAGATCGATTCCGAGCTCGGCGAACGGCTCGAGGCGGTCGATGCGTTCCTCGATCAGCCGGAGCCGCTCGCGGACCCCGTCGCGCTCGTCGTCGAGCTCGTTCACCCGGCTGCGGACCTCCTCGAGACGGTCCTCCCACCCCTCCGCTATCGGGGCCGGCTCGACGTCCTCGGGGGAGATGTCGAGGGTGTTCTCTATGGCCCGGACGGTGACGAGCTTCCCGGAGACCTCCTCGGCGCCCTCCATCGGGTCGCCGTTGTCGAACCCCTGCCAGGAGCCGTCGTAGTCGCTGAGGTGGACCACCCGGAGCTCGTGGATCGTCTCGATGACCTCGGCCATGACGGCTTTCGATCCGGTCACCGAGACCTTGCTCATCCGCTCAGGTCTGAGCATGCACGTCCTCCTGGAACAGCTCGACGACGTGGCTCGTCACCTCGTCGATCCGGGACTCCGCGCGCTCGGCGAGCGCCTCCCGGTCGCCCTCGCCCTCCGCGAGGAGCCGCTCGCACTCGGCGTCGATCTCCTCGCGTGCCTCTTCGAGACGTCGTTCTTTCAGCTCGCGGGCCTCCCGCTCGGCCGTCGAGCGGATCGAGTCGGCCTCCTCGCGAGCCGCTGTGATGCGCTCGTCGCGGTCTTCCTCCGCCGATGCGACGATCTCGTCGGCTTCTTCCTCCGCCGACTGGAGTCGTTCGAGAACCTCTGGCCTCGGCATGCTCTAAGCTACCCGAGCCTTGCTCGAGGGCGTATAAGGTAGTTGCGAAACCGGACCGGGAACAGCAGACATATTTCGATCCGGTCGTAACGTCAGTCGATGGGTGTCCTCGAGAACAAGGCCAGGGCCCGGCTGTTCTACAAGTACCTCTCGACGGTCTACGACCGGATCAACCCCTTCGTCTGGAACGAGCGGATGCGGTCCGAGGCGCTCTCCTTGCTCGAGTTTCCCGACCCAGAGGAGGCGATGGTGCTCGACGTCGGCTGTGGAACCGGCTTCGCCACCGAGGGGCTGCTCGAACACGCGGACGTCGTCTACGGGATCGACCAGAGCGAACACCAACTCGAGAAGGCCTACGCGAAGTTCGGCAAGCGAGGACGGGTTCGCTTCCACCGCGGGGACGCCGAGCGGCTGCCGTTCGCCTCGAACAGCTTCGATATCGTCTGGTCGTCGGGCTCGATCGAGTACTGGCCGAACCCGATCCTCGCCCTCCGGGAGTTTCGCCGCGTGTTGAAGCCGGGCGGACAGGTGCTGGTCGTCGGCCCCAACTACCCGGAGAACCCGATCGCCGCGGCGCTAGCAGACGCCACGATGCTGTTTTACGACGAGTACGAGGCCGACCGGATGTTCAAAACCGCCGGCTTCGAGGACGTCCGGCACATGTTCCAGGGCCCCAGCTACGAGCCCGAGGTCGCGATCACGACCGTCGCCCGGACACCCGACGGGGACTGATCGGGGATCGGTTATCGGAGATGCCAGGAGGCCACGTTCAGGAATCGATCGATGGAGACGGATCGGGGACCGCCGGGAGGAGCAACGTTCAGAGGTCGGCCGACGGGGACGGCCAGAGCGGACGGTCGGCGGAGACACAGTCGACGCCGCGACGGGCGAGCAGCCGTGCGACGATCGGTCGCTGTATCGACCAGGCGTGGATCTCGAGGTCGACCGCGTTCGCCCGGTCGGGCAGCGGGGTGAACAGACACCGCCAGTAGTTGGCGCCGACGACGTCACAGTCGAACTCGACGGCTGTCGTCACGGGGTTCTCGAGGTGTCGACTCGCGAGCAGCCCAGTCGGCTGCTCGGGGTCGAGCTCGCGGACGGCCCGGAGCTCCGATTCGAGAAACGAGGTGGTGACGACCCGGTTTTCCACGCCCTCGAGGGCCGCGAGGACGTCCGCTGCGATCCCACGGGCTTTCATCTCGAGGTTCACCTCGACGTCCGCGGGCAGCGCCGCGAGCATCTCCGCGAGCGTCGGGATCGACTCCCCGGAGTCGAGCACCGACAGCGACCGCAGCTCCGTGAGCCCGAGGTCGGCGACGGCGCCGGTGCCGTCGGTGACCCGGTCGACGGTCTCGTCGTGGACGACGACCAGCTCGCCCGAGCCACAGCGGCGGACGTCGAACTCGACGGCGTCGGCGACGGCGGCCGCCGACCGGACGGCGCCGATCGTGTTCTCGGGGTTGATCGCGGCGAACCCGCGGTGGGCGATGAGTCGCACGGCCCGACCGAGACGCTCCGCCGGCTTGAACGCTCCGTTCGCGGCCGGTCCGACGACGGTATTCGCGGCCGGCTCGTCGATGCCGGCCGCCCACGGCCGACCGGGGACAACGTTTATTCGCGTCGGGACGTCACCACAGCGGGATGGACGACCGGGTCGAACGCGGCCTCGCGCTCCTCGAACGCCTCGAACACGAGGAGCTCCCGCTGGCGGCGGCGGTAGACCGGATCGAGCTCGTCACCGCGGATCCGACGGTGACCCGAACGATCCTCGACGAGGCCGAGCTCCGGGGGATCATCGAGCGAGAGGAGGGCGTGATTCGGCCCCAAAGTCGGGCGTACGTGGGCTTCGAGGAGGACGTCGTCGTTCGCGAGGGGGAGTTCAGCTGCGAGCGGTGTGGCTCGTCGCTCTCGACGGGACACTTCATCTCCCTCGAAGCCGGCGAGATCGGTCCGTTCGGCTCCTCGTGTATCCGGAAAGTGACCGGCCGGGACGAGTGACGGCTATCCGCCGTCGGCCTCGATCGCGCCGGTTTCGAGTTTCTTCACCCGGATCGCGAGGGCGAGAAAGAGCGCGAGCAGGGTGAACGAGGTCTCGCCGGCGGCGACCGTGCCCAGCGCGTCGGCGCCGAGGAACGTCGGGCTGTCCCGCGGGACGGGGATCGTCGTGTGGTGGGGGTCGCCGACCACCGGGACGAAGTAGTCGACGATCAGGTCGACGCCGTACCACGCGAGCGCGACGGCGACGGCCCACACGGGGAAGTCGGAGATCCGGTGGAGGACGAACGCCTGGACGACCATCGCGAGGTGGCTGAAAAAGAGGAACAGCGACATCGCGGGGTGTTGGAACTGGGCGTACTGCTCGGAAAAGACGAGCAGGGTGTACGGCGTCCACAGTCCCAGAATGACGTTGCCGAAAAACGCCAGCGCGGTGAGCCAGGGCTGTTCGTGGCCGAGCTTCCAGGCGCCGATCGCGAGGGCAAAGAGCAGGGTTGCGAGGGGGCTGTCGGGGACGAACGGCCACATCACCGTCGCCGTCTCGGCGAACTGGTGGCGGTAGTACCAGAAGCCGAAGGCGGTGCCCGCGAGGTTGATCGCGACGACGAGCCACGCGAGACGCAAGCCGAGGTCCTCGATCGACTTCGGGACGGGCGCGAGGTACCGCGGCAGCGGATCCCGATCGGGGAGCCCGGAACTCATCGTCCGCCGCGAGGGAGGGGAAATGCAAAACGGTAGCGGTCGACGGCGGCTCCGGGCTCAGCCAGGGACGCGTACCACGGGTCGATTCGGCGGCTCCGGGCTCAGCCCTCGAACTGGCGCATCACTTTCAGCTCCGCCCGCGAGAGCCGCTGGGAGAACGCCGACTTCGAGATCCCCAGCCGGTCGGCCAGTGCCCCCATCCCCGAGGCCTCCCCCGACTCGTAGTAGCCCGCGGAGATCGCCAGCTCCAGAGCCTCCCGCTGTTTCGGCGTCAGCCCCGAGAGGTCGACCTCGAACACCTCCTCGACGAGGTCCTCGCCGTCGCCCGTGTCGGTGATGCTCACCAGTCGCACCCGTGCACACACCTCCCTGAGTCCCTCGACCAGCTCCGCCACCGCCGCGGTTTCCGGGAGGAACGTCTTCACGAAGAACGATCCCTCCGCCTGCCGGAGGATGTGGGGCACACAGCCGTGGTCGGTGAACACCACCGTCGGACAGTGACTACACACCTCGTCGCTGTGGTGTTTCGTTACCACCCGGTCGCCGTCTTCGGTCGGCTCACAGACGGTCACGTCCGAGTAACAGACCCCATCGTCGACGCGGACGTCGACGTCGAGGATCTCGCCGTCG
>LKNG01000141.1 GCA_001564115.1 Natrialbaceae archaeon Tc-Br11_E2g8
GGTGAAGACGGCCTCGAAGGGTTTCTCGCCGTCGCTGGCGCCCGCCCCGAGCGAGGCGTCGGTGGTGACGGTCGTCGACTCGCCGGGAGCGAGCTCGCCGAGGCTCTCGGTGACCGCTCCCTCGGTGCCGAAGACGACCTCGCTCTCCCCGGTGAACGTTCCCTCGATCGCCGTCGCGGTCTCGGTCCCGACGTTCTCGACTTCGATCTCGGCCTCGCCGCTCGCGCCGGGTTCGAGGTCGGTGTCCGTATCGACGATCGCAAAGCGGGGCTCGTCGGGGACGACGACGGTGACCTCGAACGTCTCGGTTTCGCTCTCCTTGCGGTCGCCGACGGGGCCGCCGGTCGCCGCGAGATACGAGTAGCTCACCTCGACGTCGATTTCGTACTCGCCGGGTTCGACGTCCTCGGGGACGACGATCCGCTGGGCGACCGGCACCGCCTCGCCGTCGGGAATCTGCCCGATCGGCGTCTCTCCGGATTTCACCTCGAACGGACCGCCGTCGACGATCTCGACGGTGACCCCGCGGGCGGTGAGCACCCGATCGCTGTTCGGGCCGCGGTCGGTGATCTCGCCGTCGTTGCCGATCTCGAGTTCGAGTGCCGTCTCCTGGCCGGGGGTGACCTCGTCGTCCGGGAGGAAGACGTCGAGGCCGGGCTCCCCCCTGGTGAGATCGGCGTCCGCTCCGGCGCTTCCCTGGCCGGCGGCGATCGGCGGGACGAGCATCCCGACGACCGAGAGGACGAGCACGGCGAGGACGAGCCCGCGGCGGCGATCGACGGTCGCTCCGGCGACACGCCGGATAGCCACGCCGGCGCGGCGGGGGTCAGCTGCCACTCCTGCCTCCGGCCGGCCCGGGCCGGCCGTCCGTGGGGACCAGTTCAGTCATTGCTGAGTATCCCGAACGCCTGGGGCTTAACCGTTGTGATTGAACGTTCAATCGATCGCTTTATGGGCGAGGGGAGGTCACTGCTGGTATGTCCGATCCCCTCACAGCCACCGTTCCCCGCCGGCCGCCCGCCCGCCGGCGGCTTCCGGGGTGGTGAACCCGTGGCCAAGGACGTCTTCTCGAACCCCGAGGGGACCGAAGAGGAGATCCTCGCGGCGACCTACCGGACGCTCGTCGAGTACGGCTACGCGGAGCTGACGATCCAGCGCATCGGCGAGACGTTCGGGAAGAGCCCCTCGCTGGTCTACCACCACTACGAGGGCAAAGACGAGCTCGTGCTCGCCTGTCTGGGTTTCATGCTCGACGCCTTCGAGGAGTCGGTCGTCGAGGAGGAGATAGACGAGCCCCGCGAGCACGTAGCGGAGTTCGTCGGCTGGGTGCTCGACGCCGAGGACGACCCCGAGAGGGGGGAGTTCGTCTCGCTTCTGACCGAGTTGCGCTCGCAGGCGACCCACGATCCGGCCTACCGGGAACACTTCACCCGCAGCGACGCGGTGTTCGAGCGCCACCTCGAGAACGTGATCGAAGCGGGGATCGACCGGGGGGAGTTCCGGGAGTGTGATCCCGCTGCCGTCGCCGCCACGATCGTCACCCTGCTGTCGGGGGTGATGCTCCGGCGGTCGACCCACGAGGGCGAGGCCTGGCTCGCGGACGTCCGGACGGAACTCGAGGGCTACCTCGGGGACCGCGTCTACCGGTGAGCCGTTCGCCCCGGAGTGCTATTGTATAATTTTCACAATATAGTCCCCCGATACGGCACTTCGCTGGGTCCGTACGTGGGTACTTTCCGGAACTGGGACAACCGTTCGTACGTTCCCGGGCGAATTTCGGCTCCCGTTCCCCCGGTAGTCGTCAGAATTTCGTCCGGATCCGAGTTCGGTGTCTGGTGTATATCGCACAAGACTTAAGGGCGACGCCCCCCTCACTCACGAGCATGACCGCAGACGAGGAACGCGAGCGGATCCGCGAACGAAAACGCGAGGAGCTGCTGGATAGACACGCCGGCGGCAGGTCGGATGAGGGTGTGAGTGAGCCGGGCGAGGGAGCGAGTACGCCCGACGAGCCGATCGAGATCGAGGGCGGCGACCACCTGAGACGGGTCCTCGCCGGGAACGACGTCGTCCTCGTCGACTGCTACGCCGAGTGGTGTGGACCCTGTCGGATGATGGAGCCGGCGGTCGAGGCCGTCGCCGCCGACACCGACGCCGCGGTCGCGAAAGTCGACATCGACCGGAACCAGGGGCTCGCCCGGCAGCTCGGCGCCCGGAGCGTCCCGACGCTCGTCGTCTTCGCCGACGGCGAACCAGTCGACCGGCAGGTCGGCGCACAGAGCCGGGCGGCCCTGGAGGGACTGGTCGAGCGAGCGGCCTGAGGAACTGCCGGACGGCCCTGGAGGCGCCGGTCGAACGGGCGACCTGAGGAGCTGCCAGGCAGCCCTGGGGGCGCCGATCGGGCGAGCGGCCTGAGGAACTGCCGGGCGGCCCTGGAGGGACCGATCGGGCGAGCGGCCTGAGGAACTGCCGGGCGGCCCTGGAGAGGGTGGTCGTCCGGGCGGCCCCACGACCGGGGCGCTCGCAGGCGGTTTTTTCTCCCCATCTTACGGGGATTCACACATGGAGGAGATCAGCTACACGCCGATCGGCGAGGTCGAGTCGCCGTTCGACCGTCCCGAGGACGTCCCGACCGATCCGACCGGGAGCACGGGAGCGACCGGGTGGGTCCGGCTCGATCCGGCCTACCGCGAGGGGCTGGCTCACCTCGAGGGGTTCTCACACGTCGTGATCGTCGCCCACCTCCACCTGCTCGAAGAGGAGACGACGCTCCGGACCGCCCCGCCGTTCGCCCCAGACGTCGAGCCGGGGGTGTTCGCGACCCGCAGTCCCGTCCGTCCGAACAACGTCGCGCTCTCTATCGTCCGGCTGGCCGGCGTCGACGGCGCGACCCTCGAGGTCGAGGGGATCGACCTGGTCGACGGGACGCCCGTGATCGATCTGAAGCCGTTCGCCCCGAAAGACCACGAGCTCGCAGGCCTCGAGATGGGGTGGCTCGAGGACGTCGAGGAGAGTCGGTGAGTGCGTGGCTGTCCTTCCGTACTGACTGGACTCCCGCAGCCGGCTCCGTACTGACTGGACTCCCGCAGCCGGCTCCGTGCTGACGGCCTACGGCCACGGCAGGGCGACCGCGAGGTCGACGAGCCCCCGGGCGATGGCGGTCAGGGCCACGAGGTAGATGGCGTTACCGACGGTCGAGAGGACCAGAAAGCGCCGGACGGGGTACTTGCTCAGCCCCGCGGGGACGCTCATCAGCGAGCGGATGCCGGGGATCGCGTTCGTGACGGCGAGGGCGACGCCCCCGAACCGGTCGAACAGCCGCTCGACGAGGCGCATCCGCCCCTCCCCGACCCGGTCGCGGACGACGAACGGGATCCGATCGACGTACGGCAGCCGCCGGCGGAGGCCGAGAAACTCCGGGCTCTCCTCGTTGAACCCGCGATAGAGGGTGAACTGTCCGAGCGTGGCGGCGACAGTCGAGAGGGCCGCGACGGCGAGGAGGGTCGAGGTCGCCGGATCGACGAACACGACGTAGGCGACGTACAGCGCCGCCGGCGGCGTGACCTTGCCGATCACCATCCCGTCGAGGTAGAACAACGCGAGCACCACGGGCACAGCCAGCGCCTGCAACAGGACGACGACCGCCTCCGCGCTAGGGAGCACGCCCGCCTCTCGAAGCCGGCGGGCAAAGATCCATCGATCCGGCGGTTCGAGCCGTCGAACGCGTCGGCGGTCCGAACGCCAGCCCTCGGGACGTGGACGGTACCCCGGGACAGCCGGCGTCGTCGAACCGGTCTACACCCTCCGCGAACCGGTCGATGCCCTCCGCGAACGGATCAGTCGGCGTCGCCGTCGAACCGGTCGATGCCCTCCGCGAACGGGCGCTCGGGGATCACGAGCCGACGGCCGCCGTGGTTCGTGACCGTCGCCTCGACGCCGTAGACCTCCCGGATCGTCTCCGGGGTGAGGATCCCGGGGTCGCCGGTCGCGACCACGCGCCCCTCCCGGAGCATCGCCAGCCGGTCACAGTAGCGAGCCGCCAGGTTCAGGTCGTGGATCACCATCACGGCCGCGGTGCCGTCCGCGAGTAGCTCACGGAGCAGCTCGAGGACCTCGAGGCGGTGGCGAACGTCCAGCCCGGCCGTCGGCTCGTCGAGCAACAGGACCGACGGCTCCCCGACGATGGCCCGTCCGATCGACACCATCCGACGCTGGCCACCACTCAGCTCGTCGACCGACCGGAGGGCGTAGGGCTCGAGTCCGAGCCGGTCGATCACCTCGGCGGTGGCCTCCCGATCGTCCTCGCCCGTCCGCCAGCCGGCGTGGGGCGTCCGACCGAGCAGGATCGTATCGAAGACCGTCGTGGGGAACGTCCGGCGGTCCTCCTGTGGGACGTAGCCGATCCGGCGGGCGATCTCCGCGCGGCTCAGCCCCGCGAGGTCGTCGCCGTCGACGGAGACGGTTCCGGCGTCCGGTTCGAGGATCCGATCGAGACAGCACAACAGGGTGGTCTTCCCCGAGCCGTTCGGGCCGACGATCCCCAGCAGCTCGCCGGCGGCGACCGAGAGGTCGACGCCGTCGACGATCGGCTCCTCCCCGTAGGCGAACGTCAGCCCGGAGACGTGTAGTCTCACCAGTGATCCCTCCGCGTGACCACGAGGTACAGAAACAGCGGCGCGCCGAGAAACGCCGTCAGGATGCCGACCGGCAACACGACGGGCGCGAGGACGGTCCGGGCGACGGCGTCGGCCGCGAGCAGCAGGGTCGCCCCGACGAGCGCCGACGCCGGGAGCAGGAACCGTTCGTCGCCGCCGACGAGTTTCCGGACGACGTGTGGGACGACGAGCCCGACGAAGCCGACGATTCCGACGAACGAGACGACGGCGGCGGTGACCAGCGAGGCGACGACCATCCCCCGGATCCGGAGGCGATCGACGTCGATTCCGAGGCTCGTGGCCACCTCGTCGCCGGCGTTCAACACGGCGTACCGCCGGCCGTTCGCCACGAAGTAGACCACCCCCGCGACGGTGACGGCGGCCATCGCCACGAGGTCGGTCCGGGTCGCCCGGCCGACGTCGCCGAACGTCCAGTAGACGATGGCGGCGACCTCGACGTCGGTGCCGACGTACTGGAGAAACGAGAGCGCGGCGGTGAAAAGCGAGCCCAGGGCCACCCCCGAGAGGATCAGCGTCTCTGGGGAGACGCGCGCGTAGCTGACCAGCGCCAGGATCGCAGCCGTCGAGAGCAGCGACCAGCCGAACGCCGAGAGCGTGACGACGTGTGGGCCGCCGACGGACGACAGCGAGTCGGTCCCGAGGACGACGATGGCGAAAGCGGCCCCGAACGCCGCCGCCTGTGAGATACCGAGGGTGAACGGCGATCCGAGTGGGTTCCGGAGGACGGTCTGCATCGCGGCGCCGGCGACCGACAGCCCCCCACCGGCGACGATCGCCGCGAGCACCGCCGGCAGCCGGACCCCCCGGACGATCGAGCCGGCGGTCCCGTCCGCACGACCCATCAGCGCCTCGAGGACCGTCGCGGGGGCGAGCCGGACCGGGCCGACGGCGAGTGCGAGGAAGGCGACGGCCACGAGCGCCAGGAGACAGCCGGCCAGAAACAGCAGCTTCCGCCGGACGAATCGGTCGTACGCCGGACGGCCCTCGGTGGCCACGTCGCTCACCCGTCCGGCCGCGGGCTCGCGCCGGTCGTCGGTTCGCCCGAGCGGTCGCGTCGTTTCGCCGACGGAGACGGACGGCCGTCGCCCCGACGCGGGAGTCGGCTCACGCGCCGGCCCTCGCGAGCGACTCCGGCTCGAGGGGGCCGAGGCCGCCGTCTATCCCGGCGACCGCCTCGTACAGCGGCCGGCCGAGGACCGTCTCGTAGATCCCCGCCGCGCGCCGCTCGACGTCGACGTCCCCGAACGCGTCGGGGTAGAGCACGGACCCAACGTAGTAGGCGTTGACGAGGGCGTTGGCGTGGTTCTGACCGTACTGTGCGTTCGGGAGCAACGCGTGGACGGTGCCCGCCTCGAAGGCGGTCAGCTCCCGGTATGCCGGCGTGTCGGCGAGGTCGTCGCGGACCAGTTCCAGATTGGCCCGGTCGAGAAAGACCACCTCCGGATCCCACTCGAGCAGCCGTTCGGGGCTGACGGTGACGTGTGCGGCGCCCTCGAAGCCGACGTCCGCCGCGACGTTCGCGGCTCCGAGCAGGTCGAACGGGGCGAACACCGGCCGGGTGCCCTCGAACCCGTGTCCACCCCGAAACCCCATCCCGGAGGCGTACGTCGTCGGCCCGTCAACGCCGGCCGTGCGGTCGGCGAGGTCGGATCGGAGCTCCTCGAAGAAGTCGACCAGCTCCGCCGCCCGGTCGGTCCGGCCGAGGACCGCACCCGCCCGCTCCCAGACCGTCTCGACCGTCGGCCCGTCACCGACGACGAACTCGCCGGGATCCGCGACGGTGAGCCCGAACGTCGGGAGGCCGGTTCGTTCCGTCGTGTCCTCCAGTTCGCTCGCGCTCCCGGTCGAGAGCAACAGGTCGGGCTCGACGGCCAGGATGGCCTCCGGATCGCCGCCACGGCCGCCGATCACCGGTCGGTCGGCCAGCTCCGGGGTCGCGAGGTTGTACGGCACCTCCCGGAGCCAGCCGGTCTCCTCGCTCTCGACGCCGGCGATCAGCTCCGTGGCGTCGAGCTGGGCCACCAGCCGCGAGCTGTTGGGTTCGAGGGGGACGATCCGCTCGGGCTCGGCGGGAACGGTCACCGTCCGGCCGGCGAGATCCGTCAGCTCGCGCCCCTCGACGCCGGCCGACGGGGAGCCGAGACAGCCCGACAGCGCCCCGAACCCGCCGCCGGCGAGGACCGCCACCGCCCGTCGACGCCTCATGGCTCGACGTTCTTCCGAGCGTCAGTAATACGTTCTGGTGCGATCGTAA